>NZ_CP058214.1:1898571-2215000 GCF_015482775.1 Kaustia mangrovi
GAGGAGGCCAACGACGTCACCGTCAATATCAAGGAATATGAGGGCACCGGCGCCGGCCTCGCGATCGTCGAGCAGTCGCAGCCGGGCGACTGGGACGTGATGGTGATCGACTCCATCGACGTACGCCGCGGCGTGGAGGCGGGCCTGTTCGCACCCCTTCCCGAGGACGCGCTGCCCATGGACGACCTGTTCCCGGAGGTCCGCCTCGACCGGTTCACCACCGCCGACGGCAAGCGCTACGGCATCACGGAGAAGTTCGGCTACAACACCATCGGCTTCAACCGGAATATGGTCGATGTCGCGGACATGCAGACGCTCAAGTCCCTGTCCGACCCGAAATACAAGGGCCGCATCGCGATCTACGACTACTATCTGCCGGTGATCGGCATGGCCGCGCTCGCCGCCGGCAAGAAGACCGCCGACCTCACCGCCGACGACCTGCCCGCCATCAAGGACGTGCTGCTCGACTGGAAGGCCAATTCCCGCCTCGTCGGCGAGGTCACGGCCAGCCAGACGGCACTCGCCACCGGCGAGGTCGACATCCTCGTCGGCGGCGGCGAATGGGTGACGGCGGGCCTTGCCAAGGAGAACCCCGCACTCGACTTCTCCATCCCGAAGGAGGGCGGCATTCTCTGGTCGCAGTCGCTCGCCATGTTCGCCGACAGCGAGAAGAAGGACCTCGCGCTCAAGCTCATCCAGTACATCATGAGCCCGGAGGGCCAGGCGCGGCTTGCCACCTCGTCGTGCTACTGGGGGATGCCCGCCAACAGCAAGGCCGCCCTCACCGACCAGCAGAAGGCGGTACTGCGCTTCGACGAACAGCCGGACTTCCTGAAGCGTGCCCAGCTCTATCCGGCCCCCGACGCCGCGCTCGACAAGCAGATGCAGGACGTCTGGACGGACATGCTGCAGGCGCAGTGACACGCCAGCCCCGGTCGTCATTCCCGCTTCTGCGGGGATGACGGGTGGAAAGCGATCTGCCCGTCGCCATCGCACGCTTGAGCGGAATCGCTTCGGGACGCTCCAGGGAAAAGCAAGGGACCAATGACATCCCGACGCATGATCGAGCGATGGCGCCCCTGGGCCTATGTCGGCCCGGCGCTCGTCTGGACGGTGGCGTTCTTCATCCTGCCGTTCCTCGTAATGGCCTGGGTGAGCCTCACCGTCCACGGCACCGGCGAAACGCTGAGCGCCGCCAACTACGCGCAGTTCGTGCACAATGAGAGCTACTGGCGCGCGCTCGTCAACTCGCTGGAGGTGACGGCCATCGTCACCGCCGTCTCCATCCTGCTCGCCTATCCCTTCGCGTGGTTCCTCGCCGAGATCGTGCCGGAGCGCTGGCAGCGCCTCGGGCTGATGCTCGCCGTGCTGCCCTTCTGGACGTCCTATGTGGTGCGCTCCTATAGCTGGCTCCTGGTGCTCGCGGAGAACGGCGTCGTCAACAACGCGCTCACCGGCATCGGCCTGCTGTCCGACCCCGTCCAGATGGCGAATACGCGGTTTGCGACCGTCACGGGCTTCGTCCACTTCTTCGTGATGCTCTTGACGCTCACCATCTTCGCCAATCTGAAGCAGCTCTCGCCGAGCTACCGGAAGGCGGCCGCCGACCTCGGTGCGAACGGGGTCCAGATCTTCCGCCATGTGATCCTGCCGCTCACCCTTCCGGGCATCATGGTCGGCGCCTTCCTCACCTTCGTTCTGGCCATCGGCGACTACATCACCCCGCAGATCCTCGGCGGCAACAACGAGCTCTTGATGCCCCAGCTCATCATGATGCAGATCGGTCGGCGCGGCGATTTCCCGCTCGCCTCCGCGCTCGCGCTGATCCTGATGGCTGTGGTGACGCTCGCCTATTTCGCCTGCGCCCGCTGGCTCCGGATCGAGAGGGCATGATGAAGGCCCTGAAGATCCTCACAAGCGTCTACGCACTCGCCGTCTACGGCTTCATCTTTCTGCCGGTCGCCGTGCTGGTGCTGTTCTCGTTCCAGGCAAGCCTGTTCCCCGTGCCACCCTTCACCGGCCCGTCGCTGCGCTGGTACGAGGCCGTGCTGGGCGACCGAAGCCTGACGGCGGGGCTCGTCAATTCCGTTCTGGTCGCGACCGTCTCCTCGCTCGTCGCGGTGACGCTGGGCTTCCTGTCGGCCTATGGCTTCGCCCGCTTCCGTCTGCCGGGTTCGGGCCTTCTGCGCGCGCTCGTCACCGCCCCCTCATGGTGAGCTACCTCATCATCGGCATGGGGCTCCTCATCCTGTTCAACGCCGTCGGGCTGCCGAAATCGCTGCTCGCCGCCGGCATCGGACACGCGGTGATCAACTTGCCCCTGTGTTTTGCGATCGTCTATTCCCAGATGGGCGATCATCAGCTCAATGCCGAGCGCGCCGCCCGCGACCTCGGCGCGAGAAGCCGGCATGTGCTGGTCCTCATTCTCGTGCCCATGCTGTGGCCGGCCCTGTTCGCGAGCTTCTTCCTCGCCATGACCTTCTCGTGGGACGAGTTCGTGATCGCCTTCCTTCTCACCCGCTTCGAGACCACCCTGCCAGTGGAGATCTGGGGTCTCCTGCGCTCCGGTCTGAACCCGAGGACCAACGCGGTCGGCTCGCTCGTCTTCGGCGTCTCCATCGTCCTTGTCCTGATCCTCGAGCTCGTCGTCTTCAGAAAGCGCCGCCCGTGACCGAACCGCTCGTCGAAATCCAGTCCGTCTCCCACAGCTTCGGCCCGCACCGGGTGCTGGAGGCCATCTCGCTCGACATCGCGCCGGCAAGCTACACCGTGCTGCTCGGCCCCTCCGGCTCGGGCAAGACGACGCTCCTCAATATCCTCGGCGGCTTCCTCACGCCCAGCGAGGGCCGCGTCCTCATTAAGGGGACGGACTGCACCGCGCTGGCCCCGGCGCGGCGCCCGACCACCACGGTCTTTCAGGACTATGCGCTGTTTCCGCATATGACCGTCGGTGCCAATGTCGCCTTCGGCCTGAGAATGCGCGGGGTGGGGCGCGGCGAGCGCCGGCGCCGGGCCCTGGAAACGCTGGAGATCGTCGGGCTCGACCATGTCGAGACCCGCAAGCCCCACGAGCTGTCGGGCGGCCAACGCCAGCGTGTCGCGCTCGCCCGCGCGCTGGTGGTCGAACCCGCCCTCCTGCTGCTCGACGAGCCGCTCGGCGCGCTCGACCTGAAGCTCCGCCGCCAGATGCAGGACGAGCTGAAGGCCATACAGAAGCGCGTCGGCACCGTCTTCGTCCATGTCACCCACGACCAGGAGGAAGCGATGGCGCTCGCCGATCTCTGCGTGGTGATGAGCGAGGGACATATCGAGGATATGGGTCCGCCCGAGCGCGTCTATCGCCGCCCGCGCACGCGCTTCACCGCCACCTTCATGGGCGAGAGCACCATCCTGCCGGCGGCGGCCGTCGCCTGTCCGGGCCTCGACCCGGCAGCCTCCCTCGTGGCCATCCGTCCGGAAAGCATCGGGCTCGGCGACACGCCGCCATCCCATGTCGCGCTCGGCTCCGGCACCGTCACCGACCTCGTCTTCCAGGGCGGCTTCAAGCGCGCGAGCGTCGCCGATCCGGCCGAGCCCGACCGCATCTACACCGTTCGCGTACCCGTCACGCAGCCCCTTGCGGAAGGCGACACGGTGACGCTTCATTGCAGCCCTGACGAGATCATCCCGCTCAAGGAGTAAGCCCATGCCCGGCCCCGTTCCCGCCCGCGACTGGTACGAGACGATCCGCATGGCCGACGGCGTCACGCTGATCCACGAGCCGTGGATCAAGCCGTTCTTCCGCTGCAATATGTGGCATGTGCGCGGGCGCGACCGCGATCTCCTGTTCGATACCGGTCTCGGTCATTTCAGCCTGTCCGCCCATGTGGCGCTGGTCAGCGAGCGCGCGCTCGTCTGCGTGGCGAGCCACACCCATTTCGACCATATCGGCTGCCATCACGAATTCGCAGACCGCATGGTCCACGAGGCGGAGGCCCATATCCTCGCCGATCCCCGGCCCGACTGGACACTCGCGGAGAGCTACGCCACCGACGAGATGTTCGACCGGCTGCCGGAAGGCTGGGACGCCGCGCGCTACCGCATTCCGCCGGCACCCGGGGCCCGCGAGCTCGCCCATGGCGACGTGGTCGACCTCGGCGACCGCGCCTTCGAGGTCGTCCACACACCAGGCCACTCCCCGGGCGGCATCGGCCTCTTCGAGCGGGCGACGGGCATCTTCCTGTCCGGCGACATCGTCTATGACGGACCGCTGATCGACGATGCCTATCATTCCGACCGGGAGATCTATGCCGCCACCATGGAACGCCTCCGGTCGCTGCCGGTCAGCGTCGTCCATGGCGGCCATTTCCCGAGCTTCGGACCGACCCGCTTCCGCCAGATCATCGACGAGTACTGCGCCGGCCGCCGCAAGCCCGGCTGCCACCTCGCCTGACGGGCCACACAAGCGCGGACTAACTGGACCCCTCGCCCTCCATCAGCGCCGTGTAGCGCCGCTGCATCTCGTCGGGCTCGACCTCCTCGATGGAATGGCCGAGCATCCAGTCGTGGCCGAACGGGTCGCGCACCGTGCCCGAACGCTCGCCGTAGAAATGATCCTGCGCGGGGCGGACGAGCCGCGCGCCCGCCTCCACCGCCGCCGCGATCATGGCGTCCGCATCGTCCACATGGAGATGGATGAGAAAGCCGTTCCCGCCGTCGGGGTCCGGCGCGTAGCAGTCCATCTCGGGATATTCGTCGGAGAGCATGACGATCGCATCGCCGAATTTCAGCTCCACATGGCCGATGCGCCCGTCCGGCTCGACGAGCCGGAACAGCTCGCTCGCCCCGAAGGCCTGCTTGTAGAACTCCACCGCGCGGCCGGCATTTTTGACCCTGAGATAGGCGAATAGCTCGTGAATGGCCATCGAGACCCCCTTTGCATGTCCGTTTGTTCCGTCCGCGCAGTCTCAACCGGCGGCCCGCGTCCCGTCTTGAACGAAACTGACCGGCACATGGCGGGGCGCGACCGGTGCGGCGCGGCGATAGGCACCGGGTGTGAGGCCCGAGAACGCGCGGAACTCGCGGCTGAAATGGGATTGGTCCGCATAGCCCTCCGCCACGGCGAGCTCGGCCCACGAGATCGCCGGTTCGCGCGCCAGCCGGTCGAGCACGGCGCCGAACCGCGTCAGCCGGCACCAAGTCTTGGGTCCGAGTCCGACGGCCTCCCTGAAGGTGCGGGCGAAATGGCGATGGCTGACCCCGGTCTCGCGCACCGCCTCCCCGACGCTCCAGGATGCGCCGAGCCGCATCAGCGCATGGGCGACGAGCGGATCGATCCCGCGCAGGCCCGGCAGCCTTGCCGCGAGCGCGGCCTCGAACAGCTCGAGGCGGGCCGCCGGCGACGCCGCCCCCGCGAGCCGGTCCGCGAGCTCCGAGACGGCCCGGTCGCCCCAGACATCCTCAAGCCGCGTATGGGCCCCGGCCAGCGCGCCCGCCGGGGCGCCGGCCATCAGCTCCGCCGCGCCCGGCCGCAGCAACGCGCCGACGCTCGGCGCGGACGGCTCCAGGGCCTTCAGATAGGGCCCGGCGCGCGCACCGCCGATCAGCGCATGGCCGACCGTGTCGCCGAGGCGGTCGCCATGATCGGCGAAGAGGCGCAAGGGCGACCCGCCGAACCGGAGCACGATATGGGTCATGCCGGTCGGTAGGACGAGCTCGCGCCGCGCCGCAGCCGGCGGAGCGCCCGCACCGTCCGATGCCCAGACGAGTTCGACAAAGGGTTTCAGGGACGCCCTCGGCGCACGGCCGATGCCCATGGACCCGCTCCCTTCGCTCAAGATCTCACGGGCGCAGGATAAAGGAAGGCGGCACAAATGGGGAGGGGCGGCGCGACAACCGGGCGGGGTGTCAGCCCGCCGCGATCTCGTCCCAGCCGGGCTGGGAGGCCTGGGCGCCCCGGCGCGTGCAGGCGAGCGCGGCGGCGCGATTGGCGAAGCTGAGCGAATCCGCCTCCGCCAGCCCGCGCTCGAGGCAGGCGCAATAAACGCCGACGAAGGTATCGCCCGCCGCCGTCGTGTCGACCGCCTCCACCGCATGCGCCGGCAGGCGCAGCTCCGTCCCGTCGTGATGATGGACGAGGCCTTGCGCGCCATAGGTCGCGACGACCCGCGTCCCCGTGCGGGATGCAAGGGCCGCCGGCGAGGCGTCGCCAAGCCCCGCGGAGGCGGCGATCTGGCGGAGCTCGATCTCGTTGACGATCAGGTCGTCCACGCAAGCCAGCAGGCCGTCCGGCACGGGCATGGCAGGCGCGGCATTCAGCACCACGCGCAGGCCCGCCCGGTGCGCCCGCGCGGCGACCTCCGCCATCTCATCCATCGGCACTTCCTGCTGCAGGAGCAGGAGCGCGGCGCGCGCCAGCGTCTCATCGTCGAGATCGGACGCCTTGAGCTCGCGATTGGCGCCGGGCGACACGACGATGGTGCTGCCGCCTTCCGCATCGACCCAGATCGTGGCGCAGCCCGTGGGATGGGAAGCGGATCGCCCAACATGGCCGAGATCGACGCCCGCCGCCCTGAGGCAGGCGAGGGCCGGCTCGGCGAAGGCGTCGCCGCCGACCTTGCCGATGAGCTCCACATCGGCGCCCGCGAGCCGCGCGGCATGGGCCTGGTTCGCCCCCTTCCCGCCCGGCGACATGATGCAGTCGCCGCCGAGAACGGTTTCCCCCGGGGCCGGCATGCGCTCGACCGGAACCATGATGTCGAGATTGATGGAGCCGAAGACGACGATCATGGGACCCTAGGCAAGCTTGGCGATTCGGCCGGCGATGAGGCGAAGGAGGCGGTCCGGATCGAGCCCGGTGACGACGCGGTGGCTGGTGCCGTTCTCCTCGAAGCGGCAGGTCCCCTCGCGCGCCGGATCGCGCCATTCGACATGGACCTGCCCCTCCCGTCCGGAAAAGATCTCAGGATCGAGAAGGGCGGCCACGGTGCAGGCGTCATGCACGAAACGCCCGCCGGCGGCGGTGACGTCGAGCATGGCAGCAGCGGCCTCCGCCACGGGCGTGTCCGTCTGCCGGAGCGCTTCGGCGAGCTCTGCGGCGATATTCGCCTGGCGCGTCACATCGAGCCCGAACAGCGAGATCGGCGCGCCGCTCTCGAGCACGATATGGGCGGCCGCCGGATCGGTGCCGAAATTGAATTCCGCCGGCGCGCCCTCCGTCGGAAACACCTCGCCGCCCATGATGTGGAGAGCACGAAGCCGGCCGGCGAGGCGGGGTTCCCGCGTCATGGCCAGCGCCACGTTACTCAGGGGGCCGATGGCGCAGAGCGTGACGGTCCCGGGCTCGGCCGACATCACGGTATCGGCGATGAAATCCGCGCCATGGACCGGCGACGGCGTCGTCCCGGGAGCCGGCAGGCCCGTGTCGCCCATGCCGTCGCGCCCGTGATAGTCGCTTTCGGGCCGCGCCGCGGCCATGAGCGGGCGGGCGAGCCCGGCATGGACCGGGATCTCTGCGCGCCCGGCAAGCTCCAGGAGGCGCAACGCATTCGCCGTCGTCTTCTCAAGCGGCTTGTTGCCGGCGACCGTCGAGATACCGGCAAGCGCGATCTCCTCGGGCGCAGCGAGCGCGAGCAGGATCGCGATGGCATCGTCGATGCCGGGATCGCAGTCGATGACGAGGGGCGCGGTCACAGCGTGCCCCACAGATCGGGCCCGCGCTCTTCGGCGACCATCAGATAGGGCAGCAGAGCTCCCCAGCTATAGAAGGGGTCGGTGTCGGCCTGGTCGAGGATCGCACCGGTCTCGGCATTGTAGTTCTCGCCGCACAGCCGCTCGCGCCAGCCGGCCGCGAACAGGCGCCAGCCCATCTCGGCCAGCGCATGCGCCTCCGCATCCCGCCCGCAGCGCTTGAGCCCCTGATAGGTCCAGAAGTTGAGCGGCCCCCAGATGCGCCCGCGCCAATAGACGTTGTCCGTATAGGCCGGATCGTCGCGCGTGACCGAGGGAAGGCCCGGCACGCCGCCGAATTTCCCGCGCGGGGTCAGATAGCCCGAGACGAGCGCCTCGACCTGCTCCGCGCTCGCCGCGCCGGCGGCCATGGGGAAGAACGAGGTCGGCGCGAGCGGTTCGACAAACCCGCCATCGACGAGGCGATTGGCGAACACCTTGCGGCTCCCGTCCCAGAGCCTGTCGGAGATCGTCTCCCGGTGGCGGGCGGAGCGCCCGGCAAGTCGCGCCGCATCGTCCCCGCGGCCGAGCTCGGCGGCCATCCGCGCCAGCATTTCGCCATCGAGCGCGAGCAGGCTGTTGAGCCCGACATCGAAGGACATCAAAAGCCCGGTCTCCTCGTCGAAGGGGGCGGGATCGTGGACCGGCATGTTGTCCATGGAGGACTCGTCCTTGGCGGCGAGCTTGGTGCCCTTGTAGAGCCCGTCGCCCACATCGAGGCTCGTGCCGTAGACGACGAGGCCCGCGCCGTCGGGCTCGCGCCGGCGCCACCACCAGTCGTGATTGCGCAGGAGGCCCGGAAAGGCCCAGTCGAGAAGTCCACGGTCGCGGGAGGCGAGATAGAGCGACCAGACGACGAAGGAGGCGATTGGCGGCTGGGAACGGTCCAGCCAGGCGTCGTTGCCGGTCACCAGGCACGGGAAGTTGCCCTCCTCCGTCTGCCAGGCGAAGACGGCCTCCAGGTTCTGGCGCGCCTTGCCCTCGTCGAACGGCCCCCACAGGAGGGCGTTGTAGAGGATATCGTCCAGCCAGACGCCGAAACCGCCGAATTTGTGCGTGTTCCAGAAGCGTGTGAGAACGGTGTAGGGCCGGTCGTTGATGGCGTCGTGGACATGGTTCCACGAGATCACGTCGTGAACCGCCTGGAGGGGCGAGGCCTCCTCCGGCAGGGGGGCAATCTCATCCTCCGGCATGGATGGCCGCTCCGGCACCGTCCCGTCGATGCGCAGGTCGAGGCGCATGGACGGGCCCTCCTCCAGATTGAAGCGCAGCGCCGCGAAGGTGCCCTCCACCCCGCGCGAGGCGAGATAGAAATAGCCCTTCTCGCGGAACTCCGCCTCAAGCGCCTCCAGGCCGTCATGGAACGTCGCCATGAGCGGCTTCTTCGCCGCCCGGATGGCGAGCCCCGGCCCGCCGGTCAGGACACCGGTCTCCGGATCGTAGGCGAGGCGGGTGCCCGCCGGGCCCGAGACGCAGAGCACCACCCAGAAACGCAGGCCCCACTCGCCGGTCTCGCGCGCCTGCCAGTCGACGGTCACCCCGCCATCGTCCCCGAAGCGGTAGCGCCAGTCGATGACCGTGTCCTCGTGGCGCGTACGGAAGGTGATCTCGCGCCCGTCCATCGTGCGCACGCCGAACCGGATATCGAGGCTCGGCGGGAGATGCGTCACGGCGTTGGCGCGCGCGGAATAGAGAACCGGCGTCAGTGTCAGGCCCGTGTCGGGATGGGTCAGTTCCACCGGCTTGTCCGGCGACCACGTCCCCCAGCTCGTCGTCGTCATGGGGTCGTCCATTCAGCGAGGATATCGTCGAGAGATGCCAGCTCGACCTGTTGGTCGAAGCGCGGATAGACCGCATCGAGACAGGCCCGGTGCCCGGCCATGTCCGAGCTTGCGACCGCTTCGCGCGGAACGATCACGCGATAGCCGAGATCGACGGCGGACAGCACGGAGGCGAGCACGCAGACATCCGTCTCCACGCCGCAGAAGACGAGTGCGGAGGGCTGGAGCCCGGCGACGGCGGCAGCGAAACCGTCGCTGTCGAAGGCGTCATGGGTCCATTTGTCGAAGATGCGGCCCGGCCCTGCATAAGGCGCGAGATCCTCGTGGAGATCGAGGACGTCGGCGCCGGCAGCCTCCTGCGTCACGCCTGTCCAGTGGCGGTAGTAGCGCTGCCACGTTCCGGTCGCCGCCTCCGGCGTCCTGGCCGTGATGAAGCGCGTGAACCAGCTCCGATCCGGCCGCGCGGCGACGAGAGACCGGATGGCGGGCACGATTTCAAGTCCCGTCGGGCAGAACCAGTCGCCGGGCTCCAGGAAGATGCGCTGCATGTCGACGCAGACGACGAGCGCGCTGTCGCCGAGCGGACCGAAGGGCAGGCGGCTCATGGCGTCACCACCACCGTGTCGGCAGGCCGCCAGACGAGCCGCACCCGCGCACCGGCCTCGAAGGGCTCCGCCCCCCGGTTCTGGGCGATGACTTTCACCGTCTGGTCCTGCCAGGAGGCGAGATAGGTCATGCTGTTGCCGGCGAAGATCGCCTCCGAGACGGTCGCGTCGAGCATGTTGCCCTCGCCGTCCGCCGGCCCGTCGGCGGGCACGACCTCGATACGCTCGGGGCGCACCGCGCACACGACCTCCTCGTCCGCCTTGCCGGGCGCGTCCGCGGTGCGCATCCGCGATCCGTCGGCCAGCACCACGCCGTCGCCATTCGCCCGGCCCCTGAACAGATTGGCGTCGCCGAGAAAGGTCGCCGCGAAGGCGCTCTCCGGCCGGTCGTAGATTTCCTTCGGCGCCCCCTCCTGGACGAGCCGGCCATCGCGCAGAACGCCGATGCGGTCGCTCAGGGTGAGCGCCTCCTCCTGGTCGTGGGTGACGAAGATGGTAGTGATGCCGATCTCGCGCTGGATGCGCTTGAGCTCCACCTGCATGCCGACACGCAGCGCCTTGTCGAGGGCCGACAGCGGTTCGTCGAGCAGCAGCACGCGCGGATGGAATACAATGGCGCGCGCGAGCGCCACGCGCTGGCGCTGGCCGCCGGAGAGCTGGTGCGGCTTGCGGTCGTCGAGGCCGGTGAGGCGGACGAGTTCCAGCGCCTCGCCGACACGCCGTACGATCTCCGCGCGCGCCGTGTTGCGGACCATGAGCCCGAAGGCGACATTGTCGAACACGGACATGTTGGGGAACAGCGCGTAGCTCTGGAACATCATGCCGATATCGCGCTTCTCCGCCGGCAGGGCGCCGACCGGCTCACCGCCGATCTCGATCTCGCCGCTGTCCGGGAAGTCGAAACCGGCGATCAGCCGAAGAAGCGTCGTCTTGCCCGAGCCGGAGGGCCCGAGCAGCCCGTAGAAGCCGCCATCGGCGAATTCGATGGAGATGTCGTCCAGCGCCTTGAAGCTGCCGAACAGCTTGGAGACGCCACGCACGGATACGGAGGCCATCAGCGCTCTCCCCCGAAACGGTAATACCGGGCCACGCCGACCAGAAGTGTCATGGAGAAGACGATGACGATGGTCGAGATGGCGTTGATCTCGGGCGTGAAGCCCTTGCGGATGGCCGTGTAGATCTCAACCGGCAGGGTGGAGACGCCCGGCACGGCCAGGAAATAGGAGATGACGAACTGGTCGAAGGAGACCGCGAAGGCAAAGAGCGCGGCGGCGATGAAGCCCGGCGCGATGAACGGGAAGGTGACATGGCGCACGACCTGTGCCGGAGAGGCGCCGAGCGAGCGCGCCGCCGCCTCCAGATCCGGGTCGAAGGCCTTGAGCCGTGCGGAGACGACGATAATCACATAGGGCAGCGCCAGCGCCACATGGCCGAGCACCATGGCATGGAGCCCGCGCCCGATGCCCGCCCAGAAGAAGAACAGCAGCATGGCCGTTCCCGTGATCAGCCACGGGATCGCGATGGGCGGGAACAGCAGGAGCTGGAGCACCTGCTTGCCGCGGAACTCGTAGCGGAAGAAGGCGATGGCCGCCGCGGTGCCGAGCGTGCTCGCGATCGCGGTGGTGACGACCGCGACGACGATGCTGTTGAACCCGGCGTTCAGCAGCTTCGAATTGCCGGACAGCGCCTCGTACCAGCGCAGCGACCAGTCGATGGGTAGCGTGTAGAACTGCGAGGCGTTGAACGACATCACCGCCATCACGAGGATGGGGATGTAGAGGAACATGAGGACCAGAGCGAGATAGACCCGCCCCAATGTCGCCAGGCCGATCCGCCGCCTCATCGCGCAGCCCTCCTGAGGATCGGATGGAACGCGGCGAAGATGATCAGCACACAGCCCAGCAGGATGAAGGAGAGCGCCGCGCCGAGCGGCCAGTTGAAGACGGCGGTGAACTGGTCCTCGATCACGGTGCCGATGAAGGTGCCGTTGCGTCCGCCGAGGATGCGCGGCTCCATGAAGGAGCCGATGACCGGCACGAAGATCAGCACCGCGCCCGCGACGATCCCCGGCATGGACAGCGGCAGGAGGATGCGCGTGAGGATCGTCCACCGGCTCGCCCCCAGCGACCGCGCCGCCTCGATCAGGTCGTCGTCTATGGCCTGCAACGAGATGTAGCAGGTGAGGATCATGTAGGGCAGGTAGGAATGGACGAGCCCGATCACGATGGCCGGATAGGTGAACATGAGATCGAGCCCGCCGAAGCCCGGGATCACCGCATTCAGGAACTGCTCAAGGATGCCGTTGCCGCGCAGCACCATGGTCCAGGAGAAGATGCGCACCAGCGCGTTGCTCCAGAACGGGATGATGACGAGCAGGAACATGGCCTCGCGCCAGCGCCCCTTGACGACCTTCGCCAGCACCAGCGCGCAGGGAAAGCCGAACAGGAAGCAGTAGAACGAGACTTCCGCGCCGAGCCGCAGCGAGCGCAGCATGAGGCTCTGGTAGAAGGCTTTGTCGAAGAAGGCCTGATAGTTCTCTAGCGTGAACTGCCCGACCCGGCCGGCAATGGGCGCCTCGCTCAGGAGGCTGAAATAGAGCATGGCCGAGATCGGCAGGAACACCGTGACGGCGAGCCACAGATAGGCCGGCCCGGTCAGGACCGCGATCCGCCGCGCCTCGCCGCGCCGGGCCTTCGCGCTGCTGCCAGCCTCTGTACTCGCCGCTACCGTCATGCCGCGCTCAGCGCCTCTGCTTCGGGGAGTGCCCCGTCACGGTTCGACTCCGCGTTTCCCGTCATGGCCGGGCCTGACCCGGCCATGACGACGAGGACATGCCCTCAGTTCTGGTAGTAGGTCTTCGTCTCCTGCCAGAGCTCGAGCATCTTCTGGCGGACCGTGTCGTCTATGGGCCCCATGAACTGGAGCTTGCCCGACTCTGCCGCCTTGCCCATGACCTGCCGGTTGAAGGCGTCCTCGGCAAGCTCGCCGATGGCCTTGGTGTTAGCGGACGCCGGCGCACCCACATCGGTGTCCCACTTCACGTAGAACTCCGGATCGATCATCCAGTCGATGAACTGCTTCGCCGCCTCCTTGTGCGGCGCGTCCTTCGCGATGGACAGCCCGTCGAGCCAGCCGATGGCACCCTCCTTCGGGATGACGAACTCGACGGGCAGGCCGAAATTGTTCTTCGAACGCGAAGCCGAGCCGCTCCAGTAGGTGGACAGCTCGAACTCGCCCGAGGACATGTACTGGTTCCACTCGTTCTCCGAGGTCCAGAAGGTGCGGATCTGCGGCTTCAACGCCCGGAGCTTCTCGCGGATCGCATCGAAGTCGGAGGGGTCGTTGATCTTCTGCCCGGTGGCGATGGCCGCGATCTGCACCGCCTCCACCGCGTCGTCGCGCCAGCCGACCTTGCCCTCGTGCTTCGGCGACCACAGCTCCTCGATGGAGGTCGGCGCGGTCTCGAAATCGTTGGTGTTGATGGCATAGGACGTCACGCCCCAGACCCAGGCGACGCCATAGGTCTTCCCGTCGATCACCAGATAGGGGCTGTTGCGCAGATCCGGCGCCAGATCCTCCACATTCTCCATGGTGGAGGTGTCGATCGGCTCGATCAGGCCCTCCTCCGCCGCCTGCGGCGTGTAGGCGCTGTTGATGAGCACGACATCATAGGTGCCCGGATTGGTCCGGAGCTTGGTCAGCATCTCCTGCTCGGAGTTGAAATAGTCGTGCACGACCTCGTGGCCGGTCTTCTTCTCGAAGGCCTCGACCGACCAATCCTCGTCAGTGCCGTAGCCCTGCCAGTTGAGCACGCGGATCGTGTCGGCTGAGGCCGCGCTCCCCCAGCCCATGGCCATTGCGAGCCCCATGGCTGCGGCCGTCGAAAGCAGTGTCCGTGTCATCCTAACCCCTCCCTCAGTGGCGTCACCGAATGTATCCCCCGATGTCTTGGCCGATTTTCCGACCGCGCTCAAGCATCGGATGCGTGAACTGCCCCCTGCCGACCCGGCGGCAGACATTCCGCCCGGTTAAACGTTTAACCAATCATCATTGCGGCCGCCGCATCGGTCAAGTAGATTGTTTCTACAGAAACAAATGAGCCGGCCATTTCCGCCCGGCCGGACCGGTCCGCCCATGGCAACCATCACCGAAATCGCACGTCTCGCACGGGTGTCGACCGCCACGGTCTCCCATGTGCTCAACAGGACCAAGCCGGTCAGCGCGAAAACGCGCCGGATCGTTGAGGAGATCGCGCGCGAGCTCGGCTATTCGCCGAGCCGGTCGGCGCGCTCGCTCAAGACCGGCCGGAGCGCCACCATCGGGCTGATCGCGCCCGACCTCACCAATCCGTTCTTCCCGGCCATCGCGCAGGCCGTGGAGGCGAAGGCGCGCGAGCTCGGCCACGGGCTCATCATCGTCGACTGCCACAACGACCCGGACGAGGAGCAGGCCGCCTTCGCACTCGTCGGGGAATACCGCGTCGACGGGGCGATCTGGATTCCGGTGCGCGAGGATCTGGAGCGGATCCGTCTGCCCGCCCCCGTCGTCACGCTCGACCGGCCCATCGAGGGCATAGACGGCGTGACCGCAGCCCATCGCGAGGGCGGGCGCATGGTCGGCCGGGAAATCGCTGCGCGCGGGCATGGAAGCGTCGGCATATTGCGCGGTCCCGCCGCCCATTACAGCGCGCGCGAACGCTATGAGGGCCTGAGAGAGGGCCTTGGCGATGCGGTCCCGATCGGCTGGACCGTCGAGGTCCCCTTCTCGCTCGATCTGGGCGAAGAGGCCGAGGCGGCCATTCTGGACCGGCCGGTCTCGTGCATCGCCTGCGCCAACGACCAGGTCGCCATCCGCACGCTCCAGCTGCTCGCCCGGGCGGGCCGCGCCGTGCCGGACGAGGTGTCGGTGATCGGCTTCGACGATATTGCCTGGTCGCACTTCATCCACCCGCCGCTCACCACGGTGCGCCAGCCCTACAGGGCGCTCGGCACGGCGGCGGTCGAGCTGCTCTTCAGGCGCATCGCGGAGCCGGACGCCCCGCGCGAGCTGAAGGCGCTCCCCGTCACCTGGATCGAGCGGGAAAGTCTGCGCGCCATTTGACGCACAGGCGCCCGCCCCCTGCAGGACAAAGACGAAATCCATTATGATGCGGCCGGACGGCGCCCCGGAACGGACCGGGGCGCTGCCATCCGTTTCCCATCCCGGGAGAGAGGTTGCCATGGCGGATGTCGGCAGCCAGGCTATCGTCGGCGGGCGCAGGACCCGCCTCTGGGCCGAGTTTGCGGGCCTCTATGTCGCAATCCCGCTCGCCATGGCCTTCGCCCTGCCGTCGGATACGCTCTGGTGGGGGCTTGCCGGCCTGTTCGCGCTGGCCGTCCTGCTGCTCTCGCTCGCCGACGGCTTCTCGTGGCGCTCGCTGATCGCAGCGCCCGCCGTGCCGGACTGGCCCGCCCTTGCGGGCTTCGTCGTGCTGGCCGCGGGGATCTCCATCGGCCTCGTCCTGTGGCTCAGGCCCTATGCGCTCTTCGGCATGCCGCTCCACAACCGGGAGCTCTGGCTCGCGATCATGGCGCTCTATCCGCTGCTCTCCGCCTTCCCGCAGGAGATCGTCTTCCGCGTCCTGTTCTTCAGACGATACGGCGCACTCTTCAATGGCGCCCATGTCGCGATCGCGGCCAATGCGGCGGCGTTCTCGCTCGCCCATCTCTTCTACTGGAACTGGCCGGCCGTCATCCTGACCGCGCTCGGCGGCGCCGTCTTCGCCTGGGCCTACCGGGAGAAGGGCTCCTTCCTCTTCGCCTGGCTGCTCCACGCCCTTGCCGGCCAGATCGTCTTCACCTCCGGCCTCGGCCGCTATTTCTATCACGGCGCCATATAGGGCATCGTCCGATAAGGCGGCACCGGCCACCCATGACATGATGATCCCGTGGGCGGCCGGAGGGAGCGGGCCGGGGCAGCAACAATCAGGCAAGCCTCATCCCTTCGGCGCGGCGTTGCAGATACCCTTCACCGAGCGCATCACCGCCTCGGGTGCGAAGACGCGGTCGAGCCAGCCATCCCGGAAGATCTCCGCCTTCGCGTTCTCGATGGCCAGCAGCGCCCCGTCGGAGAACTGCCCCGGAAAGGCCTCGAACAGGATGGCGAGCTCGACATTGAGATGGCCGAGCATGAAATCCATCGCCGCCTGGTGCGGCACGCCGCGCCGGGCCGCCTCGTCGGTCGCCTCGCGCAGCGCGGTGACGAGCGTCGCCGCCACGGTCTCCGACAGGGCCGGCTCGAGAATCGCCATCTGCTCCACGCTCACGCGGTGGGAGCGCATGACCGGCTTGTAGATCGCCCGCGCGATCGCCTCGCATGGCGCATAGTGCTCCTCCGGTCCCTGCATGAGCGCGCAGACGATATGCTGTCTCGCATGCTCGCCGCCGAAATAGTCGGTCTTGGCCTCCATCCTCGTCTCCTCGTTGAAGATTGGCGGATGGCAGGGATGGGTGACGAAATAGGTGATATCGGCGCGCTCCGGCAGCTCGCCCGCATGGGGCGCGGCGGCATCGAGCATGATGACCGCGCAGCCGCCCGGTATCTTGTCGACGAACCCCCGGGCGATCTTGCCAATGGCCGCATCCGGCACCGCCATCAGCACGACATCGGCCCGGGCCAGTGCCTCGTCCGGATCCGCGCAGGTCACGCCGAGCGCGTCGGCGAGGCGCTCGCGGCCGGCCTGCGATATCTCCACATGGTCCACCTCATAGGGCTCGTCCGCGAGATTGCGGGCAAGCCTCAGCCCCATCTTTCCGCCCGCGCCGAGCAATGCGATCCTGGTCATGCGAGATCTCCTCCCTTGTCCCTCGTGTATCTCAAGTTCCACCTCCGGCACGGACGCGCCCGAAATAGTCCGGCCCGCCGATCTGGCCACCCTTGAAGGCGATCTGGAGGCCCTCCAGCCGGCGCTCCTTAGCATGCGCGAGACACAGGGGCGCGCCCGGCGCAACGGGCACCATCGCCTCCAGCGCATAGAGGCCGAGCGCCCCGCCGGCCCGGCCCGCCGTGTCGCCGCCGCTGACCACGACGCGCCCGAGCCCCGCCTGCCGGACGACGCGGGAGAGAATGTCGCCGAGCGCCCGCCCGATCCGGTCCTGCCCCTCCGCCGGGTCGATGCCGAGCGCACGGACCTTGTCCGCGAACCGGACGATCCGGGGGTCGTCGGGTCCGCGTGCGGTGTGGACGAGCGGGCTTCGGCCGTCTTCCAGCGCCGCCAATGCGCACGAGACGGTATCGGCGATCTCCTCCTGCCGCGTCGCCGGGTCGGCAAGGCGCGTCGCGTCGGGCGCGATGTCGGCAAAACCGTTCTTGAAGCTCCAGCCGATCTGGTCCGCGGTCACCGGCGAGCAGCTCCCCGAGACGGCCGCGATCCGGTCCACCGGCCCGAGCCCGGCGCGCGCGGTGGCCTGCGGCAGGAGCCCGGCCCGGCGCCAATGGGCGATCAGCGCATATTGAAGGCCGGAGGAGGAGGCGGAAAAGAGGCCGTCGCCCCGCCCCTGCCAGACGAGCGCGCCCGCCGCGGCGAGCGTCTCCTCGTCCATGACATCGACCAGAACGGCCCGCGCGCCGTCCGCGAGCACGGTTTCGAGGCGGTCCGCACCACGGCCCTCCTTCAGGGCGACGAAATCGACGAGCCCGATGGGGAGGTCGGTCTGGTCGGCGAGATGGCGGCTGAGATCGGCCTCGCCCATGGGCGTCACCGGATGGCGCGCCATGGTCGGGTGGCGGTCGAGCCGGTAGCCCTCGCCATCGACGGTGGCGAACAGGTTGCCGAACGCCTGATAGCGCCCGAGCCGGGGCGCGGCGACGATCATGGGCGACCAGCGGCAGGGCCGCGCCCGGAGCCCCAGCTCCAGCGCCTTGCCGATGGAGCCGACCGTTGGCGAGGAATCGAAGGTGGAGCACACCTTGTAGTGCAGGATCGGCGCGCCGAGGCCGGCGAGCGTGGCAAATATCTCCGGCAGATGGCGCTCCATCCAGCCGGGCGTGCGGCTGCGCGCGGTGCCGGCGATGCCGATGGCCCGGTAGCCGGCAAAGGCCGACAGCCGCTCCGGCGTTGGCGGTTCCAGGAACAGGACGGCCGGCAGCCCGTTGAACGCGAAGACCTCCATCGCATCGGTGGAGCCGGTGAAGTCATCGCCATGGAAGGCGAGAAGACAGCCTTGGGCCAGCGTCTCGCGCGCCACCGTCATCGATAGGCCTCCAGCGCGGTGCGCAGCGCCTCGTGCGAGCGCGCATAGGTCTCCGCCGGAATGCCCTTAACGGCGGCCTCCCACGCCTCGCGCAGGCTGGCCACGCCAGCGGCCGGCCCGGCCGGGTGCGCCATGATCCCGCCACCTGCAGCATAGATCAGGTCGACGGAGCCGAGCGCCTCGTAGGTCGCCGCCGCCTGCCGCGCCGACTGGCCGGAGGAGAAGACCGGCATCGCCGTCATGGGACGGTCGTCGAACAGCGGCTCCAGACAGGCACGGGCGGAGGCGACGACGCTGTCATTCGCCTCGCAGAACTTGTTGTCGAGCCCGTTGACATGCATGTGGTCGGCGCCGGCGAGCCGCCAGAGCGTCTGCCAGGCCCTGTAGGACCAGCCGAGCATGGGATGGCGGCTGAGATAGCCCCAGCCATTGCGGTGGGCATGGATCGGCAGGGCGCAATGGCGCCTGAGCGCCATGAGGCCTGCGAGCCCGACGCTGTTGAGACTGACCATGACGCAGGTGCCGCCATGCTCCGCGACCACGTCGTGGCGCCGGCGCATCTCGTCGACCTCGCCCGTCAGGTTGAAGGCGACCATCGGCTTGCGCCCCGTGCGGTCGGCATGGCGCGCGACGACCTCCATGACCGCCTTCACGCGCGCCTCGAAGGGGCAATGGGCACCGTCGCTCTGCAGCTCGTCGTCCTTGACGAAATCGATGCCCGCCGCGCACAGCCCGTCGACGAGACCGGCGGTTTCCGCCGGGCCGAGCCCGATGCTCGGCTTTATGATCGTGCCGATGAGCGGACGGCCCTCCACGCCCGCGAGCCGGCGCGTTCCCTCAACCCCGAAGGCCGGGCCGGGACAGGCCTGCGCGAACGCCCGGGGCAGCGCGATGTCGAGGAGGCGCAGACCGCTCACCTCCCTCAGCTCGAACAGGTTTCCCGCAACCGTCGCCATGAGGTTGGGCAGCGACGGGCCGATATTGTCCAGCGGCCAGGAAATCTCCACGCGCGCCCTGCTATAGCGTGCACCGTCCGGCGGGCGGGCAGCGCCCGGCAAGCTCGGCTCGGCGACCGTGTCCAGACGCTCCACCCGCTCCACGACGGCGCCCGCACGCCGGCGAAGCTCCGGCGTCTCGCCGGGAACCGCCACGAAGGTTCCGCTCGACTGCTCGCCGGCCATGACGCCTGCGACCGCATCCGGATCGAGCCCGGTCTCCAGCAGATAGGTGGCGCGAATGCGCTCGCCCATGATGCGGTCCCCTTCCTGCGCCGGCGCACCTCACCGCCAACTGATATACTCATCATACCAGTTGGCGGGACGTGGCAACAAGGGGCGTTTCGACAGGCCCATACACAACGGCCCTGCTGTACCGCCACACCCCGACCGCCCTGCAAAGGCCGAACCCCTATCGCCGATACGGCAATGGATCCCCGCTCTTCCGCGGAGCTAACGCGCGGAGAGACACCAAGGTCCTCGATCCAGAGCTCAAGACCGGGATCCGCCGGCCCTGCCGGAATCATGCCCGGTCCCCACCCCGTCATTCCCGCGGAAGCGGGAATCCATCTCCCTGACGTCGCGACGGATCTGCGCCCGCGCTGAGAGATGACAGATGGGTCGAGGGACGGGCCCTACCGCTCCTTCTCGAAGAGCGAGGGCAGCGGGTAGTGGCTCTTCACGAAGGGCGACTTGATGACGACGTAGCTGAAATATTTCTCGATGCCGATATTCGTCTCCAGGAGCCGCTCCACGATCTCCTGATATTCGGCGATGCCGCGCGTCACGAATTTCAGCAGATAGTCGTAGCTACCGCTGACCAGATGGCACTCGACGATCTCGTCCAGCCGCCGCACCGCCGCCTCGAACCGGCTGAAATCGCCAGGCCGGTGGTCCGACAGGGTCACCTCGGTGAAGACCGTCAGCGTCTCGCCGAGCTTGGCCATATCGATCTGCGCGCTGTAGCCGGTGATGAAGCCCGCCTCCTGCAGCCGCTTCACTCGCAGCAGGCAGGGGCTCGGCGACAGGCCGACCGCCTCGGCCAGCTCCACATTGGTGATGCGGCCGTTCTTCTGCAGTTCGTAGAGGATCCTGATGTCGATACGGTCGAGCTTCGGGGCTCTCGTCATGTCTCTTGCGCGTCTCGTCGCCGGCTGCCGAATATGGCCGCGGCCGGCGCCGAAACGTCAGGGGCGCCGTGCCCGGCGCCGCGCATACTACCCCAGAGACTTGCGAATGTCGGCCCAATCGAGCACCTGGTCGAGGGTCTTGCGGGTACGCTCCACAATCAGGTCGATCTCGTCCGGCGTGCAGGTGAGCGGCGGGGCGAACCCGATCACCCCGTCGGGGAAGGCGCGCACAATCAGGCCGTTCTCGTAGGCGCAGGCGAAGATGCGCTCGCCGAGCTTCAGCGCGGGGTCGAACTTGCGCTTCTCGTCCTTGTGAGAGACGAGCTCCAATGCGGCAAGCATGCCGCGCCCGCGCGCCTCGCCGACCAGCGGATGGCCGGCAAGCGCGCCGAGCCCCGCCATGAGCCGCTCGCCCATGCGCCGGCCGTTCTCCACCAGACCGCCCTCGGTATAGAGCTTCAGGACCGCAAGCCCCACCGCCGCACTCACCGGATGGCCCGAATAGGTGAAGCCGTGGCCGACCGGCGCGTCGGGCCCCGCCCCGTCGGCGATCGCCTGATAGACCGGCTCGCTCATCACCACCGCACCCATGGGCACATAGCCGGATGTCAGCCCCTTCGCCATGGTCATGAGGTCGGGCACGACCCCCTCGTGCTCGCAGGCGAACATGGTGCCCGTGCGCCCGAACCCCGTGATCACCTCGTCGGCGACGAACAGGATGCCGAGCTCGCGGCAGGTCTCGCGCATGGCCCTGAGCCAGCCGTCCGGCGGCACGATGACGCCGCCGGAGCCCTGGACCGGCTCGCAGAAGAAGGCCGCGACCGTATCCGCGCCGAGCTCCGCGACCTTGTCCCTGAGCGCGGCGACCGAGGCCGCCGTCACGGCCCGATGGTCCTCGCCCTCGGGGCTGCGATAGGGGAAGGGCGAGGGAATGCGATGCTGCCATGGCAGCGGCACGTCGAACCCTTTGTGGAAGACCGGCAGGGCGGTGAGCCCCGAGCCCGTGGTGGACGAGCCGTGATAGCCCTGCTCCAGCGTGATGACCTGCTTCTTCTCCGGCTTGCCGAGCGCGTTGAAATAGTAGCGGATGAAGCGCACCGCCGAATCGACGGCATCCGATCCGCCGAGCGTGAAATAGACGCGGGACAGGTCGCCCGGCGTGAGGTCGGCCAGCTCGGCGGCCAGCCGTATCGAGGGCTCGCTGCCGAGATCGAAATAGCCCGTCGCATAGGCCAGGCGCTGCATCTGCTCCGTCGCCGCGGCGACGACCGAGGGCTGACCGTAGCCCGCATTCACACACCACAGCCCCGCAAAGCCGTCGATGAGCTCGCGGCCCTGCGCATCGGTCACGAACACGCCCTTCGCCGATTGAAGGACCGTCACGCCGCGTTCCTCATGCCCCCTGTAGGAGGCGACGGGGTGGATCAGATGGCGGCGGTCGAGCTCGACAAGGGAATTGCTCAGCATGGGTCGTGGGTCCCGGAATGCGGTTTTGCAGCGTGTCCGCACACTACCGCCCCCGGCCAAGCAGAATGTGCCAAGCTTCGCGCCGGAACGGCATCTCTCGGCATTTCGAGGCCTCGCCGCCGGCAGAAAATATCCCGCCCGCAAGCGTCCTGGAGCGCCGCGCTTTCGAACCGGAAAAGTGGTCTCCACTTTTCCTGAAAGCGCTCTAGGTCTGCCCCAGCAGCCGCGGACGGGCCGCCTTAACCGCATCGGCGACGAAATCCGCAAAGGCCCTGATGCGGGCGGTCCGGCGCAGATCGGGATGGGTGAGCAGCCAGAGATCGACCGCAAGCTCGGGCACCGGATCGCCGAGCCGGACGAGCCTGTCGTCGCCATCGGCCAGATAGCAGGGCAGGACCGTGGCGCCGAGCCCCTCGCGGACCGCCGCCAGCAGGCCCATGCCGGTATTGGCCCGGTAGACGCAGCGCGCGTCCACACCCTTGGTCGCCATCCAGCGGCCGAGCGCGGGATGGATCATCGGCTCGTCCCATCCCACCCACGGCCCGCTGTCCGCGTCGCCGGTGCCAGCGGGGCCATAGACGGCCTGTGCGATGGTGCCGATCCTGCGGCCGACAAGCGCCTCGGGCGGCGCGCCCGTCGGCCTGATCGCCACGTCGGCCTCGCGCCTCGACAGGCTGAACAGCTCGTTGGAGACGACGGCTTCCAGCACGATGTCGGGGAACACCTCCCGGAAGGACGCAAAGACCGGCGTCAGGAAACCCGCCAGAAGCGAATCCGTCGTCGTCACGCGCACCGTGCCGGACGGGCGCAGATCGCGGCCCGCGACGCGGCGTTCGACAGCGACAACCTCCGCTGCGATTCCCTCCGCCACCGCCGCGATGTCCTCGCCCTCCAGCGTCGGCGCATAGCCGCGCCGCGACCGGTCGAACAGCTTGACGCCCAGCCGCTCCTCGATCCCGGCAAGCCGCCGGAAGACGGTGGCATGGCTCAGCCCGAGCATGCGCGCCGCACCCGACAGGGAGCCCGTACGCGCAACCGCCATGACGGTTCTCAGATCGTCCCAGGGCATAGTCTGTTCATTCATACAAGGACACTTTGCAATTATTCGGT
This sequence comes from Kaustia mangrovi, assembly GCF_015482775.1. GTDB lineage: Bacteria > Pseudomonadota > Alphaproteobacteria > Rhizobiales > Im1 > Kaustia > Kaustia mangrovi. The sequence continues at coordinate 1,921,598 of NZ_CP058214.1, forward strand.
ATTTCCGTTCATTATCGCAAAGACTAGATCATCGGGCGACAGCGATAAACCCCGCGACACAGATCCAGGGAGCCCGACATGCACGCGCTCATCGTTCTTGCCCACCCGAGGAGAAATCGTTCAACGCCCAGCTCGCCCGGACCGCGAAAGAGACCCTCGAAGGGCAGGGCCACACCGTCGAGATCGCCGATCTCTACCGCGAGCACTTCGATCCCCTGGAAGGCCCGCGCCATTTTCCCGAGCGCGCCGACAGCGGGTTCTTCAGCGCCATGGCCGAGCAGCGCCACGCGGCCGACACCGACACACTGCCCGCCGATGTGGAACGCGAGATCGCACGGCTGGAGCGCGCGGATCTCGTGATCTTCCAGTTTCCGCTCTGGTGGTGGTCGGTCCCGGCGATCCTCAAGGGCTGGCTCGACCGGGTCTTTGTCTGGGGCCGGGTCTATTCGAGCCGGATGCGCTACGAGGACCGCGGCCATTTCCGGGGAAAGCGCGCCTTCCTCTCCGTGACGACCGGGGCGCCGGAGCCCGCCTTCGGACCGGACGGGCGCGCCGGCAATCTCGACCTCGTCCTCTGGCCGGTCGAATTCAGCCTGTCCTATGTGGGCTTCTCCGTCCTGCCCTCCTTCCGTGCCTTCGGGGTCGGCGGCGCGGCGCCGGCAGACAGCACGACGCTGGCGCGCGAGATCGAGGCCCGCAAGGCAGCGTTCAGCGCCCATCTCGACCGGCTCGACCGGCTCCGTCCCCTCCCTTTCAACGGATCGCAGGACTGGGACGAGACCGGCCGGCTGAAGCCGGACGCACCGAGCCACAGCCCGTTCATCCGGCATGCCGCACGCCCGCGCGACCGGATCGCGGGAGAGCAGGCTTGACGGCGTACCGTTTATGAGATTTTATCTCATATATGGAACAAGCCAAGACAATCGCCGCCTCCATGGACCGGCGAATCGCCCAGCGCCTGAAGGATCTGCGCACCGAGCGCGGCTGGTCGCTGGACAGGCTGGCGGGGCTAAGCGGCATCAGCCGCGCCACGCTCTCGCGGCTGGAGAATGCGGAGGTGAGCGCGACGGCCAGCGTCCTCGGCAGACTGTGCGCCGCCTACGGGCTGACCGTGTCGCGGCTCATGCACATGGTGGAGGACGATTTCGGCCCGCTCGTCCGCCGCGACCGGCAGGAGGTGTGGCGCGATCCGTCGACCGGATTCCTCCGGCGCGCCGTCTCCCCGCCCGCCCGCGCCCTTGCCGGCGAGGTGCTCGACTGCACGCTCGAGCCCGGCACGCAGATCGCCTATGACGCACCGCCCAAGGAGGGTCTCGAGCATCACCTCCTCTTGATCGAGGGGCGGCTCGAGATCGAGGTCGGCGGGCAGACCCATACACTCGGCCCGGGCGACTGCCTGCGCTACCAGCTTTTCGGGCCGAGCCGGTTCGAAACGCCGCAGGCCCACGGTGCCCGCTATCTGCTCTTCATGGTGTGAGGCGGCATGACGGACGGCACGGCCATCGCCATTTCCCCCTCCCCGCCCACGACGCGGCGCGCCATGCGGGCGAGCTCGGCCGGCTCCTCGCCGATTGCGTCCGCGACGGCGCCAATGTGAATTTCGTGATGCCGTTCACCGAGGCCGATGGCGAAGCTTTCTGGACGGCGAAGGTCCTGCCGGCGCTCGGGACCGGCACGCTGACGCTCCTCGTCGCGCACACCGGCAGCCGGATCGTCGGCACCGTCCTGCTCGACTGCGGCACACCGCCCAACCAGCCCCACCGGGCCGAGGTCGCCAAGCTGCTCGTCCATCCGGACTTCCGGCGCCGGGGCATCGCGAAGGCCCTGATGGCCGAGCTGGAAGACCTCGCTGGGCGGCTCGGGCGAAGCCTCGTCACGCTCGACACGCGTACCGGCGACAAGGCGGAACCGCTCTACACGGCCCTCGGCTACCGGACGGCCGGCGTCATCCCCGATTTCTGCCGCGACCCGTTCGAGGACAGGTTCTACCCGACGACGATCATGTACAAGACGCTGTAGGGTGTGGCCTTGGCCTTGTGGAGTCGCATCTACTGCACCGGCCCACTCCCCCACCCGGCCACCCACGGAAGTATGGTCTCATGGGTGGCCGGGTGGGGGAGTGGGCCGGTGCCGTGTGGATGAAGCGCGCGACTCGTACCCCCCTACGCCTCCTCGCGCTCCTCGCTACCGACCGCCAGCTCGTCGAGGATCGGACAGTCGGGGCGGTCGTCGCCATGGCAATGGGCGGAAAGGTGCTGGAGCGTGCTCACCATGTCCTCGATCTGCACCATCTTGGCCTTGAGCTCGGCGATATGGGTCTCCGCGATCCGCTTCACATCGGCCGAGGCGCGCCCGCGATCCTGCCACAGCGCGAGGAGCTCGCGGATCTGGGCGATGGAGAAGCCGAGATCCCGGGCGCGCCGGATGAAGTGCAGCGCATGAAGATCCTTCCGGGAATAGTGCCGGTATCCGGCCTCGCTCCGGCTCGGCGGAGCGATCAGGCCGATGGCCTCGTAATGGCGGATCATCTTCGCGGAGTTTCCGGTCACCTTCGCGGCGTCGCCGATATTCATGCTCGGGCCTCCCTGGACTGGCCTGCGGGTACGGGCTCGCTTCCGCCACCCCCCGCGCCGGCCACCGGCCGGAAGCGCTTCAGCCTCAGCCCGTTGGTCAGCACGAAGACGCTCGAGAACGCCATGGCGCCGGCCGCCAGCACGGGCGACAGCAGGATACCATAGGCGGGGTAGAGCACGCCCGCCGCGACCGGCACGAGGCAAACATTGTAGGCGAAGGCCCAGAACAGATTCTGCCTGATATTGCGGATCGTCGCGTGCGACAGCGCGACCGCATTGGCGACGGCGCGCAGGTCGCCCGACATGACGACGACGTCGGCGCTCTCCATCGCGATATCGGTACCCGTGCCGACGGCAAGCCCGACATCGGCGGCGGCGAGCGCCGGCGCATCGTTGATACCGTCGCCGACAAAGGCGACCCTGCGCCCGCCATCGGCGAGCCGCTTCACCGCCTCCGCCTTGCCCTCGGGGAGCACCTCCGCGATCACGTCGTCGATACCGAGCCGCACCGCGATGGCCTGCGCGGTGTGGCGGTTGTCGCCGGTGACCATGACCACGTCGAGCCCCTGGTCCTTGAGCGCCGCGATAGCCTCCGGCGTCGTCTCCCTCACAGGATCGGAGACGGCCAGGATCGCCGCGAGCCTGCCGTCGATGGCGGCATAAAGCGGCGAGGCGCCCTCGCCCGACAGGCGATCCGCCTCGCCCCTCAGGGCCCCGACATCGATCCCCGAACGCGCCATCAGCCGGTCGGCGCCGACCTCCACGGTGCGCCCCTCCACATGGGCGCGCAGCCCGAAACCCGGCATGGCCTCGAAGCCGCTCGCCGGGGCGAGGGCGATGTCCTCCCGGCCGGCCGCCGCGACGATGGCCTCCGCGACGGGATGCTCCGACAGGGCCTCCGCCGAGGCGACGAGCCGGAGCACCTCCTCGCGCGCGAAGCCGCCCGCCATCCCGATATGGGTGAGGACCGGCTTGCCGAGCGTGAGCGTGCCGGTCTTGTCGAAGGCGACGACATCGGCGTCGCGCAGGGTCTGCAGCGCCTCGCCCTTACGGAACAGGACGCCCATCTGCGCCGCGCGGCCCGTGCCGACCATGATCGAGGTCGGCGTGGCAAGCCCCATGGCGCAGGGGCAGGCGATGATCAGCACCGCGACCGCATTGACGAGCGCGAAGGTCAGCGCGGGCGCCGGCCCGAAGACGAACCACAGCGCAAAGGTCAGGGCTGCCGCGGCCATGACGGCCGGCACGAACCACGCCGTCACCCGGTCGACCAGCGCCTGGATCGGCAGCTTCGCCGCCTGCGCGTCCTCCACCATGCGGATGATCCGCGCGAGCACCGTGTCGCTGCCGACCTTGGTGGCACGGAACGAGAAGGCGCCCGTCTTGTTGATCGTGCCGCCCACGACCTCCGCACCCTCGCTGCGGGCGACCGGCATGGGCTCGCCGGTAATCATCGATTCGTCGAGATAAGAGGAGCCCTCCACGATCTCGCCGTCGACCGGCACCGTCTCGCCAGGCCGCACGAGCACGATATCGCCGATGGCGACCTCCTCCAGCGGCACATCCACCGGTCCGCCCTCGCGCAGCACGCGCGCCGAGCTCGCCCGGAGGCCCGCAAGCCGCCTGATGGCCTCGCCGGTGCGCCCCTTCGCGCGGGCCTCCAGATAGCGGCCGAGCAGGATCAGCGTTACGATCACCGCCGCCGCTTCGTAGTAGACATGCGCCGTGCCCGCCGGCAGGACCCCCGGCAGGAAGGTCGCCACGACCGAATAGCCCCAGGCCGCGCTCGCGCCGAGCACCACCAGCGCGTTCATGTCCGGCGCCCCGCGCAGGAGCCCCGGAACGCCCTTGCGGAAGAAGCGCAGGCCCGGCCCGAAGAGCACGGCCGTGGTCAGGAGGAACTGGATCGCCCGGACCGCCTGCGTGCCGAGCATACCGTCGAGCCAGGCCCCGAAGGCCGGAACGGCATGGGCCCCCATCTCCATGACGAAGACGGGAAGCGTCAGAAGAGCCGCGAGGATCGCGGCATTGCGCAAGCCATGGTCATCGGTCTCGCCGGCATCGCCGCCATTGTCCGGCGCGGCTTCGCGGGCGAGCGGCCTGGCCGCGTAGCCGGCTGCGGTGACGGCAGCGGCGAGTTCATCCGCCGTCGTCGCGCCTGACACAGCGCGGATATGAGCACGGCCCGTCGCCAGATTGACCGAGACCTCGAGAACGCCCGGCACGGCCCTGAGCGCCTTCTCCGCACGTCCCACGCAGGACGCGCAGTTGAGCCCGCCGACGGTGAGATCCACCTCCGCTTCAGAAACATCGTAGCCTGCGCCCCTGACCGCCGCGGCCACTCCGGCCATGTCGGGAGTACCGTCGAAGGCCATATCGGCCCGGCCCGTCGCGAGATTGACGGACACGGAAGAGACGCCGGGCACGGCCGCAATGGCACGCTCCACGCGCCCGACACAGGATGCGCAGTTCAAACCGCCGATCGCCATATGGCCGGGGCGGCGGGCCGTTTCATTCGCTTCGACAGACATCGTGTGTGGGAACGCTCGCCTCTGGACCTGAAACCGGTCCGAAAGATGAGGGTTCCCATTGTGTCAAGGTCAAGCCCTTATCCACACATGCCGCAAACCGGGCCGGCGCGAGCCCGTTCAGGCCGGCTCCGGCGCGCCCTCGGGCGGCATGGCGTCCTGCCGCCGCCGCGCCGTCGCGGGCTTCAGGGCCATCAGGAGCCGCATGGCGTTGAGCGTCACCAGCACCGTCGCGCCCGTATCGGCGAGGACGGCGACCCACAGGCCTGTCGCGCCGATCACGGTGGTCACCAGGAAGACCGCCTTCAGGCCGAGCGCGATGGCGACATTCTGCCGGATCGTGCGCATGGTTGTGCAGGCAAGGCCGATAAGCCGCGCCACATCCAGGACGGCGCTGCGCATGAGGCCGGCATCGGCGGCCTCCATGGCAACATCCGTGCCCGAACCCATGGCGATGCCGACGCTCGCGGACGCCAGGGCCGGCGCGTCGTTGACCCCGTCGCCGACCATGACGACGGTGCGCCCGGCGGCCAGTTCGCGGACGGCCTCGACCTTCGCCTCGGGCAACATCTCCGCACGTGCCTTGAGACCGAGCTCGCCGGCGATGGCCTGAGCGGTGCGCGCATTGTCGCCGGTCAGCATGACCGCATCGATCCCGGCGCGGCCGAGTGCGGCGATCCCGTCCGCGGCATCCGCGCGCGGCTCGTCGCGCAAGCCGATCACGCCCTGCGCCACACCCGCCTCCATGACTATGGCGACTGTCTTGCCATCCGCCTCCAGCGTCCGCGCCGTCTCGCGCAACGCCTCGTCCATCTCTCCGGCCTCGAGTGCGAAACGCGGTGCGCCGACAAAGACGTCCCGTCCGCCGACGCGGCCCGCGACACCCTTGCCCGCAACGGTCCTCACGGCCTCCGCCACGGGTCGCGGCGCCTCCTCCGCATCGGCGCGTTCGCAGATGGCCTTTGCCAGCGGATGGCTCGATTCCGCCTCGAGCGCCGCGGCAAGCGCAAGCACGCGCGCGCCGTCGCCATCGCGTGCAACGATATCGGTCACCGCCGGCTCTCCCCGCGTCAGCGTCCCGGTCTTGTCGAAGGCGACGGTCTCCGCCTTCGCCAGCATCTCCATCACCGCGCCGCCCTTGACGAGCATGCCGTGGCGGGCGGCCGACGACAGCCCGGAGGCAATCGCCGCGGGAACGGAGATGACCAGCGCGCAGGGACAACCGATCAGGAGGAGGGCGAGGCCGCGATAGGCCCAGTCCTGCCATCCGCCATACCCCAGAAGCGGCGGCAAGACGGCGACCAGGAGCGCGGCCGCGACGACCGCCGGCATGTAGTAGCGCGAGAAGCTGTCTATGAAGCGCTCCGTCGGCGCCTTCGCCTCCTGCGCCTCCTCCACCAGCGTGACGATGCGGGCGATGGTCGTGTCCTCCGGCGCGCGGTCGACCCGGACCCGCAGGCTCGCCTCGTGATTGACCGATCCTGCGAAGGCCCGCGCCCCCGGCTCCTTGGTCACAGGGACGCTTTCGCCGGTGATCGCCGCCTCGTCCACATTGGACAGCCCGTCGAGCACGGTGCCGTCGGCCGGCACGCGCTCGCCGGCACGCACCGCCACCGTCTGGCCGATACGGAGATCGGCAGCGGCAACCTCGCGCAGCCCGCCATCCTCCTCGACGAGCGCCGTCCTGGGAATGAGCGCGCCAAGCGCCTTGAGCCCGGAACGCGCCTTTGCGGCGGCGAGCCCCTCCAGCACCTCGCCCACCGCGAAGAGGAACACGACGACGGCGGCCTCGGCGGTCTCGCCGATGACGACCGCGCCGATGACCGCAACCGTCATCAGCATCTCGATGGTGAAGGGCGAGCCGAGCCGGGCGGCCGTGACGGCCCGGCGGGCGACCGGCCAGGCCACGACGAGTATGGCGACGAGGAAGGCCCAGCGGCCAAGCTCGGGCAGCAGCGTGTCGGCTGCAAACGCCGCTGCGACGAGCATGCCGCCGAACAGCGCGTGGCGGGCCTTGGGCATCCGCCACCAGCGGCGCCCGGCCTCGCCGCCCTCGCCGGTCTCCACGGCCCGCTCCGTCTCGCCGAGCCGTGTCGCCCTGTAGCCGAGGGCTGAGACCGTCTTGCCGACCGTCGCGTCGTCGGTCAGGGTTTCGTCGAGGGCAAGAGCCATGGTGCCGTTGGCGACAGACACGCGGATGTCCGACACGCCGGGCAACCCGGCGAGCGCGCGCTCGATGGTCGCGGCACAGCTCGCGCAGTCCATCCCCTCGACCGTCCACCGCGTATGGCCGGCCGGCGCTCGAGCCTCGCCCGCATCTGGCGCACGATCGTGCCCGCAGCCACAGCAATCGCCATCCTGTGCCGGCTCCGGCGCCTCTACGGCCTTGTCCATCGGATCGCCTCCTTCCATTTGCCGGGAGGCTAATCCCTGTAGTAACTATAGGGGCAAGAGGTGATCTGCCATGGACCGCACATTTCCGATCGGCAAGCTCGCCGAGGGCGCCGGCTGCAAGGTGGAGACGATCCGCTATTACGAGAGCATCGGCCTCATGCCGGAGCCGGAGCGCTCGGCGAGCAACCAGCGCCGCTATGTGGCGCGCCATTTCGACCGGTTGATCTTCATCCTGCACGCCCGCGATCTCGGCCTGCCCATCGAGGCCGTCCGCCAGCTCATCGAGCTGTGCGGCCATCCGGACGCGCCCTGCGACGATGCCGATGCCATCGCCCGCCGGCAGCTGGAGGACGTGCGCGCGCGCATCGACCGCCTCAAGCTCCTCGAGGCGGAACTCCAGCGCACGCTCGACAGTTGCCAGCACGGCCGGATCGCGGAGTGCAAGGTCATCGAATCGCTTGCCCAGTGCGGCACCTGCGCGCGCCGCCACGGCCGCCCGCCGCGATAGTCCGCAAGGCTGCCCCGCACCGCCCCGTCCATGAAGGCGCGGCGGCTGTCAGGCGCGAGCGGTCTCCGCGCCCGCCGCCTCGCGCAGGAAGAGCGAGCGGGCGCGGCGGGTCTCGCCCATGATGAAGCGCCAGACCGCGTCGACGCGTGCCAGACCGCGCTGGTCGGCATGGGCGGCGAGCCAGTAGCTGCGCACCGCGCGCACCTCCGGCAGCACGCAATGGAGATCGGGAAACTGCCGGGCCACCGCGTCGTGAACGAGGCCGACGCCGATGCCCGACCGGATGGCCTCGACCTGGCCGACGACACTTGCGCATTCGAACCGGCCCGCCGTCGCGTCCTCGAAATCGGCGGCATAGTCGAGCGAGGCGCTGTAGGTCAGGTCCTCCACATAGGTGATCAGCATGCGGCCCTCGAGGTCCTCGCGCCGCCGGATCGGCCCCTCACGGTCCAGGTGGCCGCGCGCGGCATAGAGGCTCACGCTGTAATCGGCGAGCTTGGCGGCGACGAGCTTGCCCTGGGTCGGCCGATCGACGGTCACCGCGATATCGGCCTCGCGCTTCGACAGGGAGAAGGCGCGCGGCAGGGGCACGAGCTGGATGACGAGATCGCGATGGCGCGCGCCGAAGGCGGCAAGCCGCGGGGCGAGCACATAATTGCCGATGCCGTCCGGTGCGCCGATGCGGACCTCGCCGCCGAGCGCCGTGGACCGTTCGGAGAGATCCTCCTCGCCGTGCAGTGCCTCCGTCTCCATGCGTTCGGCATGGGCGAGGAGCCGCTCGCCGGCCTGCGTCAGGCAGATGCCGTCCTTGCGCCGCTCCACGAGGTCGGTGCCGGTATCGCGCTCCAGCCGGGCGATCTGGCGGCTGACCGTCGTCTGGTCGAGCCTCAGCTTGCGCGCCGCGCCGAGGAACTGCCCGGCCCGGGCAACCGCAAGGAATGTCTGGATATGATCCCACCGCATGACGCATATCCTGCAAATTTGCAGATCGTTAGACGGATATTTGCCGATTGATCGGACGATACGCAACCGTCAATGTCTGCGGTGGATGACTGACACCCCCATGAGAGGATGAACCCAATGCGTGAGATCGGCCACTTTGTCGCCGGCAGGACCGTGCCCGGAACGAGTGGGCGCACCGGCGATGTCTTCAAGCCCGCGACGGGCGAGATCCAGGCGAAGGTCGCGCTGGCCTCGCCGTCCGAGATCGACGAGATCGTCGCCAATGCCGCCGAGGCGCAGGCCGGCTGGGCAGCGACCAATCCGCAGAAGCGGGCCCGCGTGCTGATGGAGTTCTGCCGGCTCGCCTATGCCGAGATCGACGAGCTCGCCGCCCTGCTCGCCAGCGAGCACGGCAAGACCGTGCCCGACGCCAAGGGCGACCTGCAGCGCGGGCTGGAGGTGATCGAGTTCGCCATCGGCGCGCCGCATCTCCTGAAAGGCGAGTTCACCGAGGGCGCGGGGCCGGGCATCGACATGTATTCCATGCGCCAGCCGCTGGGCGTGGTCGCTGGCATCACGCCGTTCAACTTCCCCGCCATGATCCCCATGTGGATGTTCGGCCCGGCGATCGCCTGCGGCAACGCCTTCATCCTGAAGCCGTCGGAGCGCGACCCTTCGGTGCCCATGCGGCTCGCCGAGCTCATGATCGAGGCCGGGCTGCCCGAAGGCATCCTCAATGTGGTGAATGGCGACAAGGAGGCGGTCGAGACGCTGCTCGCCCATCCGGGCATCGCCGCCATCAGCTTCGTCGGCTCCACGCCCATCGCCCGCCATGTCTACCAGACCGCCGCCGCCCACGGTAAGCGCGTCCAGGCGCTCGGCGGGGCAAAGAACCACCTCATCGTCATGCCCGACGCCGATATGGACCAGGCGGTCAACGCACTGATCGGCGCGGGCTACGGATCCGGCGGCGAGCGCTGCATGGCCGTCTCGGTCGCCGTGCCGGTCGGCGAGGAGGCCGCGTCCGCGCTGATGGAGCGTCTGGTGCCGCGCGTGGAGTCCCTGAAGATCGGCCCGAGCCACGATGCGGACGCCGATTTCGGCCCGCTGGTGACCGCCGCCCATCGCGACCGCGTGCGCTCCTATGTGGATCTCGGCGTGGAGGAAGGCGCCGACCTCGTGGTCGACGGCCGCGGCTTCCAGATGCAGGGCTACGAGGACGGCTTCTATATCGGCGGCTGCCTGTTCGACAATGTGAAGCCGGACATGCGCATCTACAGGGAGGAGATCTTCGGGCCCGTCCTCTCCGTGGTGCGCGCGAAGGATTACGAGGAGGCGCTCAGCCTGCCGAACGAGCACGAATTCGGCAATGGCGTCGCGATCTTCACCCGCGACGGCGATGCCGCCCGCGATTTCGCGACCCGCGCCCAGATCGGCATGGTCGGCATCAATGTGCCGATCCCGGTGCCGCTCGCCTATCACTCCTTCGGCGGCTGGAAGGCCTCGCTCTTCGGCGCCCACAACCAGCACGGGCCGGACTCGTTCCACTTCTTCACCCGCGCCAAGACGGTCACGAGCCGCTGGCCGTCGGGCATCAAGGACACGGCCGAGTTCGTCATGCCGACCATGTCGTAGGGGATTTTCCCGGCCGGTACCGGTGCCTCAGGCGCCGGGCTCCGGCCGGGTCACCACATAGGCCGCGCAGCTGATCATGAAGACCGCCACGACACAGGCGAGCAGCCAACCGGGCCGCACGCTCAGCCAGAACAGCCCGTAGCCGGCCGCCATTCCCAGACAGGCCGCGACCTTGCCCCGGACCGGCACTGCGCCCTCGTCGCGCCAGGCCTTCAGCGTCGGCCCGAAGCGGGGATGGTCGAGCATCCAGGCCTCGAGCCGCGGCGAGGAACGGCCGAAGAACCAGGCGGCGAGGATCAGGAAGATCGTCGTGGGCAGGAGCGGGAGGAAGACACCCAGAAGGCCGAGCGCGAGCATGGCCAGCCCGAGCGCCAGAAACCCGATCTGCCGGCCACCATCGATCACCGCCCACGCCGTGCGGCGGACCGGTTTGAGAGGGCCCGGGCGATCCGGGCTGTTGAGGCCTGCAGGCATTCGCGATCCCGCAACGGTTTCGTGCCACATCTTCATAGAAGCAGGACAGGCCGTCTTTTCAAGGGGACCGGGCGCCCGCAGCCTCATACCGCGCCACTGTGACGCTCCAGCGCACGGGTGAGCGCGGAGATATCCCTCTGCAGCCGCCTGAGATCGTCCAGCGTCAGTCCCGAAGCCTCCAGGATGCAGCGCGGAATGTCACGCGCCTTCTCCCTGAGCGCCCGGCCCTCCTCCGTCAGGCGCACCCGCACCTGGCGCTCGTCGTTCGGGTCGCGGGCGCGGACCACATGGCCCATCGCCTCCAGCCGCTTGATCATCGGGGTCAGCGTACTCGATTCAAGTCCGAGCGTCTCGCCGAGCTCGCCCACCGTCCGCCCGTCCCGCTCCCATAGCGCCACCATCGCCAGATATTGCGTGTAGGTGAGGCCGAGAGGCGCAAGCAGCGGCTTGTAGACGCGGTTGAAGGCATGGCCGGCGGAATAGACCGCAAAGCAGAGGAAATCGCCCAGCGGAATCGCATCGTCCTTCGTGTCCCGGACATCGCCGGTCTGGCGGATATCGGCCATTTCTCACCTCGTTGTTCCTTCTCCCTCTAAATAAATCGCGCGCGATCATATCGCAAGCCATTGACAATGATCGGGCTCTATCTATATCAATCGTGCACGATCAATTATCGCACGATTTACTGAACCCCCAACTGCCCTACAGGAAAGGAAAGTCCCATGTCCGTGAATGTCCTCTACCGCACCTCCGCCCGCGCCACGGGCGGCCGCGACGGCCGCTCGGGCACGCTCGACGGCGCCGTCGACGTCAAGCTGGTCACCCCGAAGGAGCTCGGCGGCCCGGGTGGCGACGGTGTGAACCCGGAGCAGCTCTTCGCGACCGGCTATGCGGCCTGCTTTCTGGGTGCGATGAAGTTCGTCGCCTCGCAGGGCGGCCCGAAGGTTCCCGCCGACGCCCATGTCACGGCGACCGTCGGTATCGGCCCGCGCTCCGAAGGCGGTTTCGGGCTCGAGATCGCGCTCGAGATCGAGCTTCCGGGGATCGAGCGTGCGCAGGCGGAAGACCTCGTCGCCCGCGCCCATCAGGTCTGCCCCTATTCGAACGCGACCCGCAACAATATCGACGTGCAGCTGAGCGTCATCTGACATCCCGATGGGCCCGGCGCAGACAAAAAGCACCGGGCCAATCGTCTATTTCTCGGAGGCGAAGGCCTTGTCGCGCATCGCCGACAGCGCGTTGGCATGGGCGTCGAAGCCTTCGTACTGCGCGAAGCGGCGAGCATAGGGCGCGAGGATGTCGTAGCCCTTGCGCGTCACATGGCCGACCGAGATGCGCTTCATGTAGTCGAAGACACTCAGGGGAGACCAGGTACGCGCCGCCGAATTGGTCGGCAGAACCGCATTGGGGCCGAGCACGAAATTGCCGATGGAGACCGGCGTGTGCTCGCCCATCAGGATCTCGCCGGCATTGCGGATGAGACCGAGATACTGGTGCGGGTCCTTCGCCTGGATTTCCAGATGCTCGGGCGCATAGTCGTTCACGAAGGCGATGGCCGCGTCCATGTCGTCGGCGAGCACGATGCCGCCGCGCGGACCTGAGAGCACGTCGCGCGAGAAGCCCACGCGCTGCTCGCCCATCTCCGCCCAGAAATCCGGGATCGCGGCCCGCGCCGCCTCGGCCACCTCGCGCGAATTCGTCACCAGATAGGCGGAGCTGTCGGAGCCGTGCTCGGCCTCGATCAGGAGATCGAGCGCGCAGACCCGGCCATTCGCCGTCTCGTCGGCGAGGATGATGGATTCGCTCGGCCCCGCCGGGATGCCCGGATCGATGCGGTCCGACAGCAGCCGCTTCGCCGCGACGACCCACGGGCTGCCCGGCCCGACGATCTTCAGACAGCGCGGCACGGTCTCCGTCCCGTAGGCGACGGCGGCCACGGCCTGCGCGCCGCCGCATTTGTAGACGCGTTCCACACCGGCGATGCGGGCTGCGACCAGCGTCGCCGTATCCACCTTGCCGTCCGGTCCGGGCGGGGTGACGATGACGGGCTTCGGCACGCCGGCGACGACCGCCGGGATCGCCGTCATCATGACGACGCTCGGGAAGGAGCCCTTGCCGCGCGGCACATAGCAGGCGACGCTGTCGACCGGCACCACCTTGTCACCGGCGAAGACGCCGGGATGCATCTCCTTCAGCCACATCTCCTCCGGCATCTGCGCCTCGTGGAAGCGGCGGACATTGTCTGAGGCGAATTCCAGCACCTCGACCATCTCCGGCTCGAGGGCCGCGAAGGCCTCGTCGAAATCGGCCTCGGTCGCCGCGATGGCGTCGGGCTCCACGGGGCTGCGGTCGAACTCCTTCGCGAACCGCGAGAGCGCCGCGTCGCCCTCCGTCCTCACTGCCTCGATAATGGGCCGAACCTTCTCGATGACGGGGCCGAGATCGGCCTCGGTGCGCGCCATCAGGCGGTTGCGCCCGTCGGCATCGAGATCGGACAGGATGTGGAAGCTGATGTCATTGGACACGGGGAGCACTCCGGGGATCATTTCGAGCGAAGGAAGATTTCGAGGCCGACAAGCCGGTCGAGCAGCCAGACGGCGGCGAGCGCGATCAGGATATAGACCACCGATATGGCGGCCAGGTCTGGCGTGATGACGGAGCGGATCGAATTGTAGATCTGCACCGGCAGGGTGACCGTGCGGGAATCGACCAGGAACAGGCTCACCAGGAACTCGTTGAAGGCGAGGATGAACATGAGCAGCGCGCCGGTGATGACGCCGGGCATGACCGCCGGCAGCGTGACCGTGAAGAACACCTGGACAGGCGGCGCGCCGCAATTGGCCGCGGCGTTCTCCAGCTCGTCGTCGAGCGCGTTCACCGAGGCGCTCACCGCCCAGATCATGAAGGGCAGGTTGATGACGCAGAGCGCGAGCCCGATCGGCCACAGCGAGCCCAGGATGCGGATCTCGCCGAAGAAGATCATCATGCCGAGGCCGGAGACGACGAGCGGGATTGTAAAGGGCAGCAGCAGATAGACCTGCAGCGCCCGCCGGAACCGGATCCGGTAGCGCACCGTGCCGAGCGCCGCGAGCGTGCCGACGGGAATGGCGATCGCCGTGCACACCGCCGACACGTAGAAGGAACGAAGCAGCGCGCCCTTGAAGCTCTCCAGTCCGAACAGCCGCTCGTACCAGCGCAGCGAGAAGCCGTCTGGCGGGAACTGGATGATGTCGCCGGAGGTGAAGGACGCGCCGATGATGATGAGCGTCGGCAGGCTGAGCGTGACGAGACTCAGCGCCGTCAGCCCCCACAGGACGATGGCCTTGCCGCGCGCGCCGGTCATTTGTTCCGCCCCGAAATGCCGAGCGTTCCGGTGCCGGCGATCATGAATATGAGGGCGACGAGCGCGCTGCCGATAACGACGAGGATGATGGAGAGCGCCGAGCCGAGCCCCAGATTGGAGATGCGGAAATAGCTGTCATAGATCGCGTTGGCGATGAAGTCCGACGTGCCGCCGCCGAGGATCTGGGGCATGGCGAAATCGGTGAGGGTCAGCGTGAAGACCACGACGGAGGCCCCCACCAGCCCCGGCGTCGCCATGGGGATCAGTACGTGGCGGAAGGTCCTGACCCAGTTCGCCCCGAGGCTTTCCGAGGCGAGCTCCACCTCCTCGCCGATGGCGGCGAGCGCCGGCGTGAGCAGCAGGACGGCGAAGGGCAGCATGTACTGGACCAGCCCGAAGATGACGGCGGGATAGTTGTAGATGAGATCGAGCGGCGGCAGGCCGAGTGCGGTCGCCATGCTGTTGATGAAGCCTTCCTTGCCGAGGATGATCAGCCAGCCATAGGCGCGCACCACCTGGCCGATGAAGAAGGGCAGGAACAGTGCGATTAGCAGGAACTTGCGGATCGCCGCGGACTGGGTGCGCACCATCAGATAGGCGTAGGGAAAGGCCAGCACGATGGAGACGGCGGTCACGATGACCGCGGCCAAGAGGCTCCGCCCCAGAATGCGCAGATAGACGGGCCGCTCGAAGAAGGCGGCGTAATTGGCGAGGCTGTACTCGTCCTTCAGCCGGTAGGTCGCGAGGTCGAGCTCGTGCAGGCTGTAATCCGCCATATAGCCGAGCCCGACGATCAGGATGAAGACGAGTGCCACCGCCGGCAGGATGAACAGATAGCCGTTCATGCCGTGGGCGCCGCGCGGCCAGGCCGCGGCGACGAGCCGGTCCACGGCGTCCAGCATCCGCCATGAAACCGGCTTGCGTCCGGAGGTGGTGTCAGCCATCGGTTGCTCCGGGGCCCGAGGTCCCCTCGCCCGTCCGCCGCTCAGCGCGCCGGGCGAGGGGATGTGAGCCAGCCATAAGCGACAGCCCCATCAGCCCTGCATGATCTCCTTGAACCTGGCGAACCAGACCGGCTGGTTCTCGACAAGCACCGGAGAGGGGATGCGCACGAGCTTCTTGAAGTCCTCCGGCGTCGTCGGATAGGCGGGATCCCCGACGAGGTCGGCCGGCGGCTCGAGCCCCGGATAGACCGGCGGCAGGCCGAGCGCCGCGCACCATTTCTCCTGCGCGTCGCGGCCGATGGCATACTGGACGAGCTGCTTGGCCCAGTACTCCTCGTTCTCCGGCAGGCCCTTCGGGATCCAAAGCCCGTCGGTATCGACCTTGCAGCCCTCCTCCGGCACCGTCCATTCCACATCGATGCCGTTCTGCTTGGCGGCGCGGGCATTCACCGAGATGGTGCAGGCGATGTCGATCTCGCCATTCTGGAACCAGGTCGTGAAGTCCGGATCCTCGCCGAGCAGGGGATCGTTCTTCTTCAGCGCGCGATAGAATTCGTAGCCCGGCTCCATATTGTCGGGAATGTCCTTGACGGTGCCGCCGCCGGCGAGGACCGCGATGGGGTTGAACCCGATACCGTCATTGTAGAGCGCGACGCGGCCCTTGAGCCTCTCCTCCAGCATGACGCGCCAGGACTTCGGCGCACCGTCGGGGAAGGCCTCCGGCCGATAGGCGCAGACATAGACATAAGAATAGGTGTTGACGAGCGGCCAGCCGTCGAGCCCGACCGGCTTGGCGATAGGCAGGAGCTTGTCGAGCCCCTTCAGGTCGCCCAGATCGACCGTCACGCCGCGCAGCGCGGAGATGGTGGCATTGGTGGTCGTGTCCCAGTTGACGTGGATCGGCGGCACGCGCCCCTGGTCGACCGCCGCCCAGATCTTCGGCTTGATCTCGTTGTCCTCGGTGAAGTCGAGACGCACGGGAATCCCCGTCATCTCGGTGAAGGGATCGGTCACCCCCTCCTTGAGCGCATCCCCCAGGCGCCGCCCCAGGCGCGCACGATGAGCTCGCCCGGCTTCTCCGGCTCCTGCGCGCGCACGATGCGCGGCATGGCAAGGCTTCCCGCGGCGAGCGCGGAGGTCGCGAGGAAGCGGCGGCGGCTGAGGCCGGCGGCCTTGTTCTGTGTGGACATGGAAATCTCCCTGTTTCCCCTCATTGGCGATTGTCCCGCACCTCGTCGCGCGGAAAGGCGAAGAGGTCGCGTGCGTTCCAGCCGAGCCTCACCCGGCTTGCGGGCGGATGCTCGGTGTGATGGACCGGATCGTGATCGAAGACGAAGAGCATGGCGCCGCCGAGTTCGGCCACGCGGATCTGGTAGACCATGCGGTCGCCCTCGAAGATCCGCTGCTCGACATCGCCCGTCACGACGGTCTCGAACTCCCCGCCCGCGCCCTCCGGCAAGATGCGGATCTGCTCGGCACGGATCGCGCAATCGACCGGCAGGCCCTCCTCGACCGCCACGCCGACCCGGGCTTTCAGAACCTGGTCGCCGGCACGCACCGAGGCGAGCGGCCCTTCGCCCGCCTCCTCCACCGCGCCCGGAAACAGCGAGGTGAGGCCGATGAAGTTGGCGACGAAGCGGTTCGAGGGCTCGCGATAGACGGCCTCCGGCGCGTCCGCCTGCTGGATGAGCCCCTCGTTCATGACCACGATGCGGTCGGACATGACGAGCGCCTCGCGCTGATCGTGCGTCACATTGATGGTGGTGACGCCGAGCTCCTGCTGGATACGGCGGAATTCGAGCTGCATCTCCTCGCGCAGCTTCTTGTCGAGCGCGGACAGGGGCTCGTCGAGCAGCAGGAGATCGGGGCTGAAGGACAGTGCCCGCGCAATCGCCACGCGCTGCTGCTGGCCGCCGGAGAGCTCGTGCGGTCGGCGCCCGCCATAGCCCTCCAGGCGCACGAGCTTCAGATAGTCGGCCACGCGGTCGGGAATGGTCGCGGGCTCGAAGCCGCGCATCTTGAGCGGATAGGCGACATTCTCCGCCGCCGTCATGTGCGGGAAGAGCGCGAGCCTCTGGAACACCATGCCGATGGAGCGCTTGTAGGGCGGCACGTCCTCCACCGAACGGCCATTGATCAGGATCGAGCCGGAATCGGGCTTGAGGAAGCCCGCGATCATCCTGAGCAGGGTCGTCTTGCCGCAACCCGACGGCCCCACGATGGTCAGGAAGTCGCCCTGCGCCAAGGTAAGCGTCGCCCGGTCCACGGCGACATGGCCGTCGAAGACCTTGGAGGCCTCGTGAATCTCGATCATGCGGGGTTGCTCTGTCACTCCCCCTCACCCTCCGCTCTCATTTTGCGCGGTTTCGCAGACTGTTCCAGCCGCATGGCGTCCTGTCAAGAGATGTATATACAACTTAACGTTTGGCAGTGTCCGACGGCCTCACCCGCGCCGCCACCCGGTAACGGTCGCCGGGATGGGAGAAGAAGGTGAGCGTCACGACGCTGTCGCCGACCCATGTGCGCCGGCGCACCCTGATCACCGGATCTCCGGGACCGAGCGCGAGATACCGGGCCTCCATCGCATCCGGACGCGCCGCCTCCACCACGTGCTCCAGCTCGGAGACCGGCGCGATGGCCTGAAGATAGTCGAACACCGATACGGTCTCGAAATCGACGCTCAGGAAGTCCGGCGCGAAGTCCTTGCGCACGAAACGGCGCTCGATCTGCAGGGGTGCGTCATTCTCGAAATGGACGATCTCCGCATTGAGCACGATCGTGCCGGGGGCGAAGCCGAAGGCCTCCGCGATCTCCGCCGTCGCCGGCAACGCGCGGGCTCCGATCGGCGTACAGCGGTGCCGCCCGCCGCGCTCGGCGATGGTGTGGCGGATATCCTTCACCTCCATGAGCGAGGTGTCGGGACCGGGCTCGCTGACGAAGGACCCCGCCCCCTGCACGCGCGTGATGACACCGTCGCGGCTCAGCTCGCGCAGGGCGCGGTTGACCGTCATGCGCGACACCGAAAGGGCCGCGACGAGCTCGTTCTCGCTCGGCAGCCTCTCGCCCGGGCGGTACTCGCCCGCCGAGATGGCGTCGGTGATGTGGCGCTTGACGCGTTCGTAAAGCGGCGTGGGTCTGTGCATGGGACCGCAGGGACTGGATATCCTGCCCTTGTCTGTACAAGCCTTCGCCGCGCGCGCCAAGCCCCGCCGGCGCGTCAGATCGAAGCCATGTAGCCGCCGTCGATGAAGAGGAGCTGGCCGGTGACATAGGCCGACGCCCCGGACGACAGGAAGATGCAGGCGCCGACGACGTCGTCCAGTTCGCCGAACCGGCCCATGGGGATCTTGCCGATCATCGCCTCCTGCCAGCCGGCATCGCGATAGAAGGCCTCGGTGAGCTCGGTGCGGAAATAGCCGGGCCCGATGGCATTCACCCGGATGCCCTTCGGCGACCATTCCGTGCTCAGCGCGCGCGTGATCCCGAGAAGACCCGACTTCGACGCCGTATAGGGGGCCGCCGTCGGCACGCCGACCGCCGAGGTCAGCGAGCATGTGTTGACGATGGCACCCGTCAGGCCATGCGCGAGAAGGCGCCTGGCGAAGCGCGTCGCCACGAAGAACGCCCCCTTCATGTTCGTGTCGACGATCCGGTCCCACAGCGCCTCGTCCACATCGACGGACGGTCGAACCTCCTCCATGCCCGCATTGTTGACGAGAATGTCGGCGGCCGTCCCGGCGGCGTCCATCTCCTCGAAAAGATTTGCGATGGAGGCGACGTCCGACAGATCGGCGGTGAAGACATGACACCGGCACCCGCAGGCCCCGACCGCCTCCGCCGTCTCCGACAGCCCGCTCCCGGAGCGCGCCACCGCCACGATATCCGCCCCGGCACCCGCGAGGCCGACCGCGATGGCCCGCCCGAGCCCGCGGCTTGCGCCCGTGACGAGCGCGGTGTGTCCCTCAAGACTGAACATGGTTGTCATTGCCGCCTTCCGTCCAACAGATCGTTCGCGGCGGACACCCTAACGCGTTTTCCGATCAAGCTGCACCGGCTGAGCTCCCTAGCCGAGCAGCAGCCGCGGCAGGAAGAGCGCAATGTCGGGAAAGAGCGCCATCAGCACGACGAAGCCCACGAGGATCAGGAGATAGGGCAGCGTATGGCGGGTGATGGTCATCAGCCCTTCCCCCGTCAGGCCCTGGATCACGAACAGGTTGAAGCCGAGCGGCGGGGTGATCTGCGACATCTCGACAACGAGGACGAGGAAGATGCCGAACCACACCGTATCGAAGCCCGCGCCGGCGACAAGCGGCAGCACGACCGGCAGCGTCATGACGATCATGGAGAAGCCGTCGAGGAAGCAGCCTAGCACCAGATAGACAAGCATCAGGACGAGGATCAGCGCGAACGGCGCAAGCCCGAGCCCCTCCACGAAGCCGGCAATGGCGCGCGGCACGCCCAGAATGGCCGCCACATTGCCGAGGATCGAGGCACCGAGCACGATGAGCCCGATCATCGCGCAGGTCTGAACGGAGCCGAGCGCCACGTCGCGCAGCGTGGCAAAGGTGAGTCCCCCTTGCGCGGCCGCGATGATCATGGCGCCGACCACGCCGATGGCGGCGGCCTCCGACGGCGTCGCGAGCCCGCCATACATCGAGCCGAGCACGGCGACGATCAGGGCCACCACGGGCGCGAGCTCGCGCAGGGCCGACAGCCGCTCGCCGAGACTCACATGCCGCAGGGCGCGCTCGCTCTCCGGCACGAGCTCCGGACGGATCGTGGTGTGCACCATGATCCATGCCATGAAGCACAAGGCGAGCAGGACACCCGGCACGAAGCCCGCCGTGAACAAGCGCAGCACGGATTCGTCGGCGAGCACGCCATAGATGATCATGATCGTGCTCGGCGGAATGAGGAAGCCGAGCGTGCCGGCGCCCGCAAGGCTGCCCACCGCGATGGGGCGGGCATAACCGCGCCGTTCGAGTTCGCTGAGTGCGATCCGCCCCACCACCTGCGTCGTCGCCGCCGACGAGCCTGAAACGGCTGCGAAGATCGAGGAGCCGGCCACATTCACATGGAGCAGCCGCCCCGGCAGCAGCCCAGCCCAGGGGGCGAGCCCGTCGAACAGCGCGCGCGACAGCCGCGTGCGGAACAGGAACTCGCCCATGACGATGAAGAGCGGCAGGGCGATCAGCTCCGGCGTGGTGAGGATGTTGAAGACATATTGAGGCAGGAGCCGGTCGACCGGAATGCTGCGGAAGGTATAGAGCAGGACGACGGCGGTGAAGATCAGGGTCAGCCCGATCCAGACGCCGCTCGCCAGCGTGCCGAACAGGACGGCGAGAAGGGTCGTGGCAATCGAGGTCATTCGCCCGCTCCCGACACCTTGAAGCGTTCATCGTCCGGCCTGAGCCCCAGAAGGCAGCGCAGGAGGCGCGCGGCCATCTGGACGGCCAGCATGATCGCCCCCGCCGCGAGAGCGGCCTGAGGGATCCACAGCGGGGTGAAGCTGCCGCCCGAGATCTGCCCGCCCTGCCACGACCGCACGGCGAAGACGACGAGCGACCAGGCGAGGAAGCCGGTGACCAGGAGACCGATCAGCGAGGCCACCGTCTCCACGACCCGCCGCCCCCGGGCCCGCAACCGCGCGAGCAGCACCGACATGCGGATATGCGAGCCCGCGCGCAGGGCGAGCGCGGAGCCGAACAGGAAGGCTGAGCCCATGAGATAGGCGCTGTATTCCCACGCGATGGAGATGCCGCCGGGCAGCGACGGGAACAGGCGCGAGGCGGCCGCCGTCACGATCTCCGCGGAAATCAGGCAGGTCAGCCCCGCAAGGCAGGCCGCCGCGAGCCAGCCGCCGAGCACGGCCAGCCCGTCGGCGGCCGACAGGACCGCCGCGACGGGCGCGGGCACCGCCGGTGCGGCCGCGCCCGCCAGGGTGTCGTCGGACACCTCAGCCTCTCCCGAGCTCTTCGAGATAGGCCTCCACGATGGGGCCGGCCTGCGGCACGCGCTCGATGAAGGCGTCCTTGAGCGGAGCGGTGCGCGCCTGCATCTCGGCCCGCATCTCCGGCAAAATGGCCATGACCTCCATGCCGTTGTCGGTCAGGAGCTTCAGGCTTTCCTTGTCGTTCCGGACCGAGACCTCCCAGAAGCCCGGCTCCATCTCGCGGGCCAGCGCCTCGATCTTCTCGCGGTTTGCCGGCGAGATCTCGTTCCAGCGGTCGAGATTGATATTGACCATCTGCGACGACCAGACGTGGTTCGTCGGATAGATCGTCTCCAGGAACTCCCAGAACTTGCCGTCCACGCCGGAGGTCGCCGAGGTCGACACGCCGTCGACACGGCCGGAGGCGAGCGCCGGCACCACTTCGCCCCACGGCATCAGGATCGCCGACATGCCGAGCGCGTTGCACATGTCCTGCGCGTTCTTGTCGGGCACGCGGATCTTGACCCCCTCGAGCCCCGCAAGGCCGTCGGCCTTGATCTTGAGATGGAGGTACTGGGTCGGCCACGGCACCATATAAAGGATCTTCTGGTTGTTCTTCGCCGCGATCTCGTCATAGGCGGGCCGCAGATATTTGTGCAGCACCTTCAGCTCGTCCGCCGAGCCGACCAGGAACGGGATCGATTCCGTGCCGAGCAGCGGCTCGTCGCCGATCTGCTGGATATTGAGCACATCGGCCATGGGCACGAGCCCGTCGCGAACCGCGCGCAGCTGCTCCGGCCCCTTGAACCCCAGCGCACCGCCCGACTGCACTGTGATGGCCACCGCCCCGTCGGTCGCCTTGCCGACGGCGTCCGCGAAGGCGACGGCGTTCTGCGTGTGGAAGTTTCCGTCGGGCCAGACGGTGGCGAGGTCCAGCGTGACCGCGGCGGAGGCCCGCCGCACGACGGAGGCCGAGGCGACGGTCGCCGTCGCGGCTGCCAGGAAATTGCGTCTCGTGATCATCGATCTTCCCCTCTCTTGTTATCCCAGAACCGACAAGGACGGACGACATGCGGGACTTTGCGCCCGCTTATCCGGTCGTCTCGCCATAGGCCGTGGCGTTCTCCGCGGTCACCAGCCCGTCGGCGAGGTCGGCGGCCACCTTGTCGCGGTCGCGCGATGCCGGATCGCCGATCCCTGCCCCGCCCGGCGTCATCACCACCAGACGGTCGCCCGGCGGAACCTCCTGAAACCCCTTGCCCCTGAGCTTCGTCCCCGATTTCAGGCCAACATAGCCCGCCGCGCCGTCATGGCCGCCGTCGCGGCCGCGCGGGGGATGGTCTATGCGGTCGAAGGCGGCGAGGATCTCGAACGGCGCGCCGACACCGCTCTCCACCTCGATGATCTGGCCGTGCCCGCCGCGCATGCGCCCGGGGCCGCCGGAATCGGGCCTGAGCTCCTTGCGCCAGAAAATGAGCGGGGTCTGCGTCTCCGCGATCTCCACCGGCGTGCCGCGCACACCGCTGGGATAGGCGGTCGCCGACAGCCCGTCCTTGCCGTGGCGCGCGCCCGTTCCGCCATTCGACGTGACCGCCATGGAGAAGCCGTAATTGCCGCCGGTGCCGGACTGGGTGCGCCCGCGCACATTGAGGTTCCACAGGCACGACGTGCCCTCCGCCGGCACGCGCTCGGGGATCACCTGCTTCAGGCAGCCGAAAACCACATCGGGCAGCATCTGGCCGATCACATGGCGCGAGGCGACCGGCGCGGGCTTCGGCGCATTGAGGATCGAGCCCTCCGGCGCGGAAACCGTCAGCGGCGCCAGCGAGCCGGCATTGTTCGGGATCGCGTTCGCCACCACGCAGCCGAGCCCGAAGACCGTATAGGCGGTGGTGTAGGAGAGCGGCACGTTGATGCCGTGCCGCGACGCCTCCGACGTGCCGTCGAAATCGACATGGATGCCGTCCTCCGACACGGTCAGCGACGCGGCCAGCGTCACCGGCGCGTCATAGCCGTCGACCGTCATCTCGTTGTGCCACGTGCCCCTGGGGAGCTTCGCGACCTCCTCCAGCACGGCCTCCCTGGAGCGCGCGCAGATATGGTCGGCGAGCGTATCGAGCGTGTCGATGCCGAACTCGTCCATCATCTCCACGAGCCGGTCGGCGCCGACATCGTTGCAGGCGGCCAGCGAATAGGTGTCGCCCTCGGTGTCCACCGGCAGGCGGGTATTGGCGCGGATCATCGCCATGACAGATGTGTTGACGCGCCCCTCCTCGATGAGCTTGAGCATCGGGATGTAGAGGCCCTCCATGAACACGTCCGTCGCATCCGGGCCGAAGCCGATGCCGCCGATATCCATGAGATGGCTGGTGCAGGAGAACAGCGCGACGGGACGGCCGTTCTTGAAGCACGGCGTGGTCACCACGAAGTCGTTCAGGTGCCCGGTGCCCATCCAGGGATCGTTGGTGATGTAGGCGTCGCCCGGCTTCATCGTGGCGACCGGGAAATGGTCGATGAAGTGCTTCACCGATTCCGCCATGGAATTGACATGGCCGGGCGTCCCGGTGACCGCCTGGGCGAGCATCCGGCCCTGGAGATCGAACACCCCCGCCGACAGGTCGCCGCATTCGCGCACGATGGGGGAGAAGGCGGTGCGCATCAGCACCTGCCCCTGTTCCTCCACCACCGCGACGAGGCGGTTCCACATGATCTGCAGGTCGATGAGGCCGACGCCGTTCTCGCTCATGGATCCCTCCCTCAGGCCGCCTTGCGGTTCATGACGATGCAGCCGGCGCCGTCGATATGGGCATCGAAGCTCGCCGCCACGAAGGTGGACGTCTCCGACTCCGCGATCACTGCCGGACCTGCGACCCGCGCCCCCGGCGCCATGTCGTCCCGGCGGTAGAGCGGCACCTCGATGGTCTCGCCCGCGCGCCCGTCGAAGAACCGGCGCACGCCCGCCGGCATGGGCGCCGGCGCGTCCGCCACGGGCGCGACGGGCGCCTCGTGACGCGCCTCCGTCGTCACCAGGACCGACCAGCTCAGGATTTCCACCGCGGCGCCCGGAATGACGCGGGCGAACTGGGCGGCATAGTCGGCCTCGAAGGCCTCGCGCAGGCGCGCCACGTCGTCGGGCTCAAGATCGCGCGCGGGCAGCTCCACCGTGATCTCGTGGCCCTGGCCCACATAGCGCATATAGGCGAGCCGCCGTTCCGTGAGCGGCGCACCGCGCGCGCCCGGCTCCACCAGCGCGCGCGCCTCCCGCGCCATCTCGCCGAGAAGCCCGGAGACGAGATCGGTGTCGAAATCGTCGAGCCGCACATGGCGGCTGCGCACGAGCTCGTAGGAGACCGGCGCGGCAAGGAAGCCGACGGCGGAGCCGACCCCGGCATTGGGCGGCACGACCACGCGGCCGACCCCGACCTTCTCCGCGACCCGCGCGGCATGGAGCGGGGCCGCCCCGCCAAAGGCGATCAGCGTGTGCTGGCCGACGATCGCACCACGCTCCACAGCATGGACGCGCGCCGCACTCGCCATGTTCTCGCAGACCATCTCGTGGACGGCATAGGCCGCGGTCTCCGGCGTCAGCCCGAGCGGTTCGCCGATATCGCGGGCCAGCGCATCGCGCGCAAGCCCGGGGTCCAGCGGAATGGTGCCGCCGGCAAAGGCCTCCGGGTCGATCATGCCGAGCACAATGTCGGCATCGGTGACGGCGGGGTGCACGCCGCCACGGCCATAGCCTGCGGGGCCGGGCTCGGAGCCCGCGCTCTCCGGGCCCACCGCCACGCGCTTGAGCGCATCGATCCGAGCGATCGAACCGCCGCCCGCGCCGATCTCGACCATCTCGATCACGGGGATGCGCAGCGGCAGGCCACTGCCCTTCAGGAACCGCGCAGCCCGGTCGACCTCGAAGGCGCGAGAGCTGTGCGGTTCGCCCTTCTCGATCAGGCAGATCTTGGCGGTGGTCCCGCCCATGTCGAAGGAGAGCACCCGGTCCTCGCCGAGACGGGCGGAAATCGCGGCGGCGAAGATCGCCCCGCCCGCCGGCCCCGATTCAACGAGCCGCACCGGGAAGCGCCGGGCGGCCTCTATGGAGGTGAGCCCGCCGCCGGAGGTGACGAGATAGACCGCCCCGCGGAACTGCTCCGCCTGGAGCGCATCGGCCATGCGCGCCAGATAGCCGTCCATCAGGGGCTGCACATAGGCATTGGCGACGGCGGTCGAGGTGCGCTCATATTCGCGGATTTCTGGGCAGACCTCGCTCGACAGCGTGATCCGGACATCCGGCATGGCGGCGGCCAGCACCTCCGCAGCCCGGCGCTCATGGGCCGGATTGGCATAGGAATGGAGGAAGGCGAAGGCGACGCTTTCCACCCCGGCCGCCTTCAGCGCGGGCACGAGCGCCCCCACGGCGGCCTCGTCGAGCGGCAGGCGCACGCCCCCATGCACGTCGACGCGCTCGGGCACCGTGAAGCGCAGAGCCCGGGGCACGAGCGGCGCCGGCTTCTCGATCTCCAGATCGTACTGGTCGTAGCGGCTTTCGGTGCCGATATCGAGCACGTCGCGGAAGCCGTCGGTGGCGATCAGCGCCGTCCGCGCCCCGCGGCGTTCGATGATGGCGTTGGTCGCAAGCGTCGTGCCGTGCACGAAGACGTCGATGTCGGAGGCATGGAGGCTGGCGTCCGACAGGACGAGCGCCATGCCCTCCAGCACCCCCTCCTCCGGCCGGCCAGCCGTCGTGAGCACCTTGCGCGTCAGACGCTTCCCGCCGATGTCCAGGACGATATCGGTAAAGGTTCCGCCAATGTCAGCAGCCAGCCGAACGTCGCTCTCCGCACTCACGTCTCGTTCCTCATCTGGTTGATATCGCCCATGGATCCTGGTCCTCGCTATCCGCCCCGCCCGGTGACGGCACGCACCGAGCGCGGCCCGTTCAGGCGCGGCTGGAGGTCGCCCATAATGATCCGGAGATGGTCTTCCATGGCCTGCGCGGCGGCCTCGCCATCGCCGGCCTCGACGGCGTCGAGGATCGCCAGATGCTCCACGCAGGTGTCGTGCAGACGCGACGGACGCCGGTCGAGCCCGTAGAGCCTCGACCGCTGGCGGATCGAGACGATCAGCTCGCACAGAAGCGGGTTGCCGCTCGCCTCGGCGAGGGCGAGATGGATGGCGTTGTCGGCGTCCTCTATGGCCTGCCGCGAAATCTCGCCGCCGTGCCGGACATCCTCCAGAAGCGTCTCGACCTTCTCGCGGATATGCGCAACCGTCGCGGCCGAAAGCCTGCCGGCGGCGAGCCGCGCCGTTTCCGTCTCCAGCAGGATACGCACGCGCAGGGCGTCTCTGTAATCCTCCAGCGTCACCGGCTTCACCTGGAGCACACCCTCGTCATGGCGGATGACGAAGCCCTCACCCTCCAGCCGGAAGAGCGCATCGCGCAAGGGTGTGCGGGAAACGTCGAGTACCTTGGCCAGCCGCCGCTCCTGGAGGATCGCCCCGGCCTTGAGCTCGCCCGACAGCATCATGTCCCGCAGCCGCCGATAGGCGATGCTGGTGAGGCTCGGACTGTCCGCCTTGGCCCTGGCTGCCATCTCCGCGAGGGATTCCCCCTTTGATGCTCCGATCCCGACGCCTAAAATTTAATCCAACTCAGGCGCTGACTATTTTGTTCTCATATTGGAATACCACCGGCATATAGCCGTCAAGTCAATCGTGACGGATCCATGAAAAAAGGCGCGCCGCGGCCTCCCCACCGATATGGGAGAAACCTCGGCGCGCCCTGGATCCCGGGCACTCGTCGGTCGGGGCCGGACGGGAACCGGCTCAGAACACCACGGTCTTGTGGCCGTTCAGCATGACGCGGTTTTCCAGATGCAGCTTCACCGCGCGGGCGAGCACGCGGGATTCGATGTCGCGGCCGGTGGCCACGAAATCCTCCGCCGTCATGGCATGCGTCACACGCTCGGTCTCCTGCTCGACGATCGGCCCCTCGTCCAGGTCGGGCGTGACATAGTGGGCGGTGGCGCCGATCAGCTTCACGCCGCGCTCATGCGCCTGGTGATAGGGCTTGGCACCCTTGAAGCTCGGCAGGAAGGAATGGTGGATGTTGATGATCCGCCCGAAGAGCCGCTTGGAGAGGCTGTCGGAGAGCACCTGCATATAGCGGGCGAGGATCACGAGATCGGCGCCCGTCTCCTTGACGAGGTCGAGGAGTCTCGTCTCCTGTTCCTCTTTGTTCTCCTTCGTCACCGGCCAGCAGTGATAGGGAATGCCCTCCAGCTCCGCGACGGGGCGCGCCACCTCGTGGTTGGACACGATGGCCACCACCTCCGCATTCAGCCAGCCGACGCGGATCTGGTAGAGCAGATGCAGCATGGCATGGTCGAACTTCGACACCATGATGACGATCCGCGGCGTGCGGGTCTCGTCGACGAGCACGGTTCTCATGGCGAAGCGGTCGACCGCGGGCTTGAGCGCGTGTTCGATGCGCTCCTTGCCCACTTCGCCGGGCGCGGCGAACGCGATGCGCATGAAGAAACGGTTGGTCTGTCGGTCCCAGAACTGGTTGCTTTCGGCGATATTCGCACCGATCCCGGCAAGCTCGGTGGTCACCGCGGCGACGATGCCGGGCTGGTCCTCGCAGGACAGGTTCAGGACAAAGCTGTTGGTGGGCATTCCGATCCTCTGGCGTGAAGCAGGCTGGCAGGAGCCCTGTCTTATGCACGCATTTTCGTGCCGGCGGGATCATAAGGCGAAGGTGCGATGATTCGCGCACCCCGCTCCCGCCCGACGATATGGGTCGTGAGCGCCGTGCCCTCCGCCGCTGCCTCGCGGTCGACGAGCGCCATGGCGAGGCTCTTGCCCACCGTGTGGCCATAGCCGCCGGAGGTGACGAAGCCCACGCGCCGGCCGTCCTTCCAGACGGGCTCGAAGCCTGTCGCGTCGGCGCGGTCGGCATCGATCTCCAGCGTGACCAGCACCTGCGCCGCGCCGCCCGCCTCCGTCTCCTCGAGCGCCGGCGCGCGGCCGACGAAATCGCCCTTGTCGAAGGCGATCCAGCGGTCCATGCCGGTCATGGCCGGCGTATAGCCTTGCGTGAACTCGCGCGACCAGATGCCGAAGCTCTTCTCCAGGCGCAGCGAGTTGAGCGCGTTGAAACCGTATTCGACGAGGCCCAACCCGTCCGCCGCCGCAATCAGGGTCTGGCGCAGCGTGATGTGTTCGCTGGCCGGGCAGTGCAGTTCGTAGCCGAGCTCGCCGGTCACCGACAGGCGCGCGGCATGGACGCGCAGGAGACCGATGTCCAGCCGCTTGCACTGCATGAAACCGAACGCCTCGCCGGAGACGTCGCCGGAGGTCACCCGCTGGAGAAGTGCGCGGGACTTGGGGCCGGAGAGCGAGAAGCCGACCACGCCGTCGGAGATATCGCGCACCGTGACGCCGTCCTCCCCATGGTCCTCGAACCAGCGCATGTGCCATTCGCGCAAATAATAGGAGCCGAGGATCCACCAGCGCCCGTCGCCCCAGTTGAACAGGGTGAGGTCGCCCTTCAGCCGGCCATCGGCCCCGAGCATCGGGGCAAGCCGTGTCCGGCCCGGCTCCGGCAGACGGCTGGCGAACATCCGGTCGAGCCAGCGCCTCGCATTCGGCCCCGTCACCTCGTAGCGCGAGAAGGCGGAGATATCGAGAAGACCGACACCCTCGCGAACCGTCCGGCATTCCTCCGCGACGATGTCGAAAGCGTTGGAGCGGTTGAGCGTCGGCGTCTCCTCGAAGCCGTCGGGGGCGAAATAGATCGGCACCTCCAGCCCCCAGGAACAGCCCCAGCGCGCGCCGGCCGCCGTCATCGCGTCATGGGCGGGGGCCTTGCGCAAGGGGCGGCCCGCCGGGAGCTGCTCGTTCGGATAGGTCATCACGAAACGGCGAGAGTAGAACTGGCCCGTGGTCTGGCGGATATACTCCCTATTGGAGGCGAAATCGCCGTAGCGCGCGATATCCATGCCGAAAATATCGCTCTCGGGCTCGCCATGGATCATCCATTCGGCCAGCGACTTGCCGACGCCGCCGCCCTGCAGGAAGCCCGCCATGACACCGCAGGCGAGCCAGTAATTGGGCACGCCGCGCACCGGGCCGACCAGTGGATTGCCGTCGGGCGAGAAGGTGAAAGCCCCGTTCACCCAGCGCTTGATGCCGGCGGTCTCCAGGCACGGGAAGCGCGAGAAGCCCATGGAGAGCTCCTCGCCGATGCGGTCGATATCCTCCTGGATCAGCTCGAAGCCGTAATCCCAGGGCGCACCGTCCATGTTCCAGTGCTTGTAGTCGGTCTCGTAGATGCCCAGAAGCATGCCCTTCTGCTCCTGGCGCATATAGGTGAAGCCCTCCAGATCGACGATCATGGGGATCTCGCGGTCGAGCGCGGCGATCTCGGGGATGGTCTCGGTCACGAGATAGTGGTGCTCGAGCGGGGTGACGGGCAGTTCGAGCCCGACCATGCGCCCGACCTGCTTGGCCCACAGCCCCCCGGCATTGACCACATGCTCCGCCCGGATCGTGCCCTGCTCCGTCACCACATCCCAGGCGAGGTCCGGGCGCTGGTTGAGCTCCAGCACGCGATTGTGCTCGATGACCTCCGCGCCGCGCTTGCGGGCCGCGCGCGCATAGGCGTGCACGACGCCCGACGGGTCGATATGGCCCTCGCGCTCGGAATACAGGCCGCCGAGAATGCCCTCCGTCGACACGATGGGGCAGGCCTCCGCGATCTCGTCCGGCCCCACGAGGCGCACATCCTCGATCCCCATGGTCTGGAAGACGCGATAGGCCGCCTGCAGCCATTCCCAGCGCTCCGGCGCGGAGGCGACCGAGATGCCGCCGGTCATGTGCATGCCGATATTCTGGCCGGATTCGGCCTCCACCTCCGACAGGAGGTCGATCGTGTAGGACTGCAGCGCGGAGATGTTGGGATCGGCATTGAGCGCGTGGAACCCGCCCGCCGCATGCCAGCTCGACCCCGCGGTGAGCACTTCGCGCTCGATCAGCGCCACGTCGCTCCAGCCGAGCTTCGCCAGATGGTAGAGCACCGAGGCGCCGACCACGCCTCCGCCGATGACCACGACCCGATATTGCGTCTTCATCGCCATCCCCGTTTCCAACATATCCCTGTTGCGCAAAACTTACGGTGCGTGCAGTCTTGCGTCTAGACATATGTGTACAGAGATGACGAACAAAGCATCCGCGCCCCTCCCGCCCGCCGAGCCCGGCAGCCGCACGACCAAGCTCGACTGGCTGCGCGCCGCGGTCGCCGCACTGGTCGCCGACGGCATAGAGGGCGTCAAGGTGCAGACCATCGCACAGAAGCTCGGCGTCTCGCGCTCGAGCTTCTACTGGTTCTTCAAGAGCCGGCAGGACCTTCTCGACCATCTGCTCGACTACTGGCTGGACACCAACACCGCGCCCCTCATCGCACGCGCCGAACGGCCCGCCGACAGCGCCTGCCGCAGCGTGCTCAGCATTTTCGAATGCTGGGTGGACGAGGCGCTCTTCGATCCCAAGCTCGATATCGCGGTGCGCGACTGGGCGCGGCGGTCGCAGGCGGTGCGCAAGGTCGTCGACCTCGCCGACGAACGGCGCGTGACCGCCATCGCGGCCATGTTCGAGCGCCACGGCTATCCGCGCGAGGAGGCCTTCATCCGCGCTCGTGTCCTCTACTTCATGCAGATCGGCTACTACTCGCTCGGCATAAACGAGCCGATGGAGACGCGCATGTCCTATGTCGCCGCCTATCTGCGCTGCTTCACGGGCCTGGAGCCGACCGAAGAGGAGATCGGCGATTTCCACGCCTTCCTCAAGGGCGGCGGCGCATGAGGGTGAACCTTACACCGCCCGGCCGCGGGCCTCTCTAGCCGGGCTTGTTCGCGCCTCCGGCCGCTTGCCTGGCGGCCTCCTCGTCCTCGGCGATACGGGCCGCAGCGCCGGCGACCTGCTTGACGGCGGCCTCCGACAGGGGTTCGGCCTCGTCGCCGCCATCCTGGGTGACGCGGACGGAGACCTGGCGGTGGGCGAACTTGATGCCCTCGCGCGCGAAGGCGTCGCGGATGCCGCCATAGACAGCCTTGCGCAAGGTGAACTGGTCGCCCGGGCGGGTCATGAACTTCACCCGCACGATCATGGCGGAATCCTCCATGGCCAGAACGCCCTGCGACTTCAGCGGCTGCAGGAACAAGGGGCCGTAGTCGGGATGCTCCTGGAGCTCCTGGCCGAGCTTCTTGATGACCTTGCGGACATGCTCGGGATCGGTGTCGTAGGTCACGCGGAAGGCGAGTTTCATGATCGCCCAGTCGCGAGAGAAGTTCTGCACGAACTTGATCTCGCCGAAGGGCACCGTGTTCAGCGGTCCGCGATGGTGGCGAAGCTGCATGGACCGGATCGAGATCTTCTCCACCGTCCCCTTCACCGTGCCGATATCGATGTACTCGCCCTTGCGGAATGCGTCGTCGATCAGGAAGAAGGCACCGGAGAAGATGTCGCGCACCAGTGTCTGCGCGCCGAAGCCGATGGCGAGACCGACGACGCCGGCGCCAGCGAAGATCGGGCCGATATTCACGCCGAGCTCGGCGAGCACGATCATCGCCGTCATGGTGGCGATGGTGATGAGCAGGAAATTGCGGAATAGCGGCAGGAGGGTCGCCAGCCGGCTCTCGCCCGCGCCGAACTCGGCCTCTCCCGACCCCTCGCCGTCGTCCTGCGGGGCTTCCTTCTCGATCCGGCGGTCGAGCGCGATGCGCACCGCGTGATAGCCCATATAACCGACGAAGGCGATGACGGCGATCTCGACCATGCCGCCGATCAGGCTGCCTTCCCCGACAATCGGCAGGCCCCAGATGTGCGCCATGGCCGCGACCGCGAGAATGCAGGTCACGATCGCCGCGCCGTGATCGAGCAGCGCACGATAGGGCGCCCGCGTCTGCTCGGCCTCCACAGCCTCCGCGCGCGCCTGGGCAAGGTCCTCGCTGGCCTCCTCGCCGATCTGTCGCGCCGCATCCTCCTCGCCAAGCTCGGCCGCCCGGCGGTCGATCTCGCGCGGCGTGTCGAGATGCGGCAGAAGCACGCGGTGAACGAAGACGATCAGCAGCCCGTAGGCTGCCATGGCCGCGACGAGCACGACTAGCGGGGCCCAGATGAGGCCCGGCGCGGTCTGCCTGTCGAGCACCAGCCGAAAGGCGCTCGCCCCGAGCGCCAGCACGAAATAGAGCACCGCCACCACATGCCAGATGCTCGCGACCGCCCGCCGCCAGAGCGGCACGGGCGGCGGGCCGGCGATGACGGCGGCAATCGCCGCGCGGTACTTCAGGACAGCCCCGATCAGCCCGCCGGCGACCAGCAGGGACGTCACCATCAGCATGAGCTTGAGCGCGTCCTCGTCGAGCCGGAGGCCCAGCATCCACAGGCACAGGCCGCCAAGGACGGCCGCGATACCGCCCGTCGCGAGCATCCAGCGATAGAGCCCGAGCGCATCGGCATCGCCAAGCGCAAACGGCCTGCAGGCCGGCTCGTGAGGCGCAAGCACCGCCTTGAACAGGACGCGGGCCGCCCGGAAACCTGTCACTGCGCCGAGGGCGAGGACCGCGGTGTGGCGGATCTCGTCGCGACCGCTGTCCACAATGACGATGACCAGGAAGGCGATGAGGGCGAAGACGGCGATCTCGACAAGAGAGAAGACCGCGCGCCCGAGCAGGAATCCGATCCTGTGCCCGCGCGTCTCCGGAACGCCCGTCGCCTCCGCTCCGAAACGGCTCAGGGCCCAGCGCCGCATGGCGCGGCCCGCGCCGAACCCGATGGCGATGGCGATGGCGGCACTGAGGAGGGCAAACCCGATCCAGCCGAGCGTGCCGTCCGGCCCCGCGGCCCTCAACGCCGCCAGGCTGCGTTCGGGAAAGTCCGGCAGGCCCGCCACGATCCGTTGCAGCGCCTGGCGCAGGCTGACCGCATCGGACAACAGGGCGTCAGGCGAGAGCATGCGGAGCCCGTCCCGTGCGGGCCCTCCCGCCTCTTGCGCCAGAGCCGCGCTCTGCATGAGGAGAAGCGAGATCCAGACTGCGGAGACGGTCCGCAGCGCTACGCCAAACACTACCATCGGTTGCCCACCCTTTGCCCACAACAACACGGCCATTAATATGACAATCGGTCGCCGGGCGCACGCAATTTGCGTCAGAATCGGGGCTTTTCCGGCCCTGCGCCGCAATGCAGCCTTTCCATCGCGGCGAAGAAATCGAGCACCAGCGGCAACCTCCGGCGCTCTTCCAAGCATACGCCATATTCTGTCAGGGCAATATCGGCATCGACGATCGGCAGGACATGGAGCCTGCTGTCGTGGCCGGCATCGATCGTGGCGCAAACCCCGAGACCGAAGCCCGCCGCGACCGCCTCGCGCACGCCGTCCTGGGTGGAAACTTCCGTCACCGGCCCGAGCGCCACCCCGTGGCGGACGAGGTTCTCCTCGAAGATCTCCCGGGTCCGCGAACCGCGCTCTCGCAGGACGAAGGCCATGCCGTCGAGGTCCGCCATGGCGACGCAGCTACGGTCCGACCAGCCATGTGCCTGGCCGACGCAGGCACACAGGCCGACATCGGAGAACTTGCGCGCATGCAGACGGCTGTCGGACGGCAATTGCGCGGTGACGCCCACATCCGCCCGGTACTCCAGGAGCTGGGCGATGACCCGGGCCGAATTGGCGATGGAGAGCGAGAAGGTCAGCCGCGGCCGCATGTCCCTGAGCTTCGCGACGATGGCGAGAGGCAGGGCCGCGCCGTCGGCGATGACACGCAGGTGGCCGCCGATCCTGCCCGATTCATCCTTCAGCAGCCCGCGCGCCTCCGCTTCGGCTGCGAACAGTCTGGAGGTGATCTCGAACAGCGCATGGCCTTCCGGCGTCAGCGCCACGCCGCGCTGCTTGCGCTCGAACAGGGTGGTACCGGAGACCTGTTCGAGCTGGCGGACATGGCCGGATAGCGTGGACTGGCTCACCGCGATCTCGCGTGCGGCCTGCGAGAAGCCCCCGGCAGCCGCCACGTGGTGAAATGCGCGCAACTGGGCAATGGACATCGGCAAGACAGCCTGGACGGGTTGGCGGAGGTTCGGTTTCAGGCTCCGATATTGGCGGGCATCATAACGTTCGTATGACGGTCGCGGCCGCAAACCCGCAGATACCTTCACATATGGGCGCGCCCGATAGGAGGCATCGAAACTTCGTATGGAAAGTTGCCTTTGAGCTTCAAGAAGCCGTCATGTGGCGTTCCTAGGGTCCGCCCGCTGCATTGCTGAACCGGCAGAGGCGCCCGGCCAACCAGCACGCTGACATCCACCAGGGACGATGGGTCGGGAGCGCATGCACTCCGCGGCGCAGGCCGGCTCGTCTTCACGAAACAGGACGGATTCGATGACGACCCTCACAAATCCCATTCTGGATTTCATGGTCAAGCGCGGGAGCGAGAACCGCGTGATCGACCTCAACGAAATCTTCTCCGGCGAGAACCTCACCTTCACGGTCGAGAGCAGCGACCCCTCCGTCGCCGCCGTGACGCTCGACGGGAGCATGCTGACCCTCGATTTCCTGGAGACCCTCGGCCATACCGACCTGAAGATCACCGCGACCGACGGCAATGGCGACAGCGTGACGGACAGTGTGCGTGCCCGCGTCACCGGCGAGAACGCCTACACGATCGCCGTGCTGCCCGACACGCAGGACTACACCAATCCCGGCGGCGTCGATATCTTCAAGAACATGACGCAGTGGCTGGTCGACAACAAGGACAGCCAGAACATCGAGTTCGTCATTCACGTTGGTGACATCACCACCAACAACAACGACACCTATCACTGGCCCTATGCGGAAGAGGCGCTGCGCATCCTCGACGGCGAGATCCCCTATTCGCTCGCGCCCGGCAACCACGACCAGAACACCGGCAACGCCGCCAACCACTCCACCGACCCGCTCGACACGCGCTTCTCGCCGGACAAGCAGGCCGAGGTCAACGACACTTTCGGCGGCGTCTACGACCAGGAACCCGAGCGCAGCGCCAACAACTACCACACCTTCACCTCGCCCGACGGCACGGACTGGCTCGTCCTGAGCGTGGAGTTCGGCCCGCGCGACGACGTGCTGCGCTGGGCCTCGGAGGTGATCGAGGATCACCTCGACCACCGCGTCATCGTCGTGAACCACTCCTACATGACCTGGGCCGGGCGCCACGACGCCACCGGCGCGCCGCTCTACGACGAGGGCACCGGCTACGATTACGGCATGGGCAACTCGCCTGAGGGCGCCAATGACGGCGAGACCATCTATCGCGAGCTGGTCCAGAAATACTCCAATGTGAGCTTCACCTTCTCCGGCCACATCTTCGGCGACGGCGCGGAAACGCTGGTGAGCTACGACCAGTTCGGCAATCCCGTCCACCAGATGATGGTGAACTACCAGAACGGCGTGTCGAGCGAGATCACGAGCGATGCGGGCCTCGGCTCGGGAAGCAATGGCGGCAACGGTGCGATCCGGCTGCTCACCATCGATCCGGAGAACGATTCCGTCTACACCTCAACCTACTTCACCGAGCTCGACGACTATCTCGACACCCCCCGCGGCGACGGCGAGCTCGACCGTGACGGCCTGACCGGCCCCTATCGCGGCCAGCAGGAGACGATCACGGGTGTCGATCTCGGCACGCCGGAGCTCGTCGCCATCGCCAAGGCCGGCGACGACCAGTTCGTCTCCGCCGCCTCGGGCGAGGCGAAGGCGAACGTCACGCTGAAGGGCGACGGCACGCTGAACCCGGCCGACGACGGCGGTCTGACCTATGAATGGCTCAACGAGGACGGCGAGGTGGTCGCGACCGGTGCGACGCCGACGCTGGAGCTCGGCGCCGGCCAGCACGACTTCACGCTGAAGGTCACCGATTCGCAGGGCCGGGCCTCCATCGACGAGATCAAGGTGGTGGTCGCCAACGACGACACGCTGCTCGTCGACAACTTCAATGACGGCAACGCGGATGGCTGGGCGCGCCCCGGGCCGGATGTCGCCGTCGATTTCGATACGACCGACGCGTTCGGCATCGAGGCCCTGCCGGGCGACGAGAACGCCAGCGTCACCTTCCTGCCGGGCCTGTCCTCAAGCCAGGGCCTGCGCGTCGCGCCACAGCAGGCGCTGCCCGCCGGCACGACGGTGAACAGCTATACGCTCGGCTTCGATGTGCTGATCCCGGAAGAAAGCGCGAGCACCTACACCTCGTTCTTCCAGACCGATCTCACCAATGCGAGCGATGCGGAGTTCTTCCTCCACAGCACCCGCGGCATCGGCATCAACCAGGACTACACCGGCATCGGCGAGTTCAGCTTCGACGAGTGGCACCGGATCGTCTTCCGGGTCGAGCAGTCGGGCGAGGACGTCACCATCTCCAAGTTCATCGACGGCACGAAGGTCGGCACACAGACGATGCCCGCCGACCGCTACGAGGTCGATCTGAGCGAGGGCGTGCTGCTGTTCACCGACGAGAACGGCGAGACGTCCAACGTCTATCTCTCCAGCGTGCTGTTCACCGACAAGGTCTATACCGACCAGGAGATCGCCGCGCTCGGCGGCGCCAAGGCCGGTGGCATCGCCGATGAGAAGCCGACGGACTATTCGGTGCAGATCGACTTCTCCGCGCAGGGCATGCCGGACGAGTTCGGCAATGCAACCGCCGCCCCCGGCTCCATCGGCTCAGGGATCGGCAGCTTCCTCGTGAAGGGCTCCGCCGCCTCGCGCGACACCGCCGAGGACGGCCAGGCCGCGCCGGAAGGCCGTGTCTTCGAGCAGTCCGACAGCGCCAACAACGTCCTCGTCTGGGGCGCGCAGGAGGCCAAGGGCTGGAGCGACTACGTCTACGAGGCGACGCTGAAGACCACCGACAATGACGATATCGGCGTCGTCTTCTACTATCAGGACGAGGACAACCACTACCGTGTGGTGTTCAACGGCGAGACCAATACGCGCTCCCTCGTCCGTGTCTCCGGCGGCGAGGAGACAGTGCTGGCCGAGACCCATGCCGGCACGCCCTGGTCGCGCGACATGGCGGTCAAGGTCGCCGTGGAGGGCGACACGGTCAACGTCTTCCTCGACGGCAAGAGCGTGTTCGGCCCGGTGGTCGACGAGGCCCCGCTTCAGGGCGGCACGGTCGGCTTCTACTCCGGAAACCAGCGCAGCTCGCAGTTCGACACCGTCTCCGTCAACCCGGTGACGCTCACCGCGCATGCCGGCGAGAACCAGCGGGTCATCGACACGGACGGCGACGGTTCGGTCACCGTGGCGCTCGACGCGGATGCCAGCTTCGGCATCGAGGGCGAGGCGAGTTTCGTCTGGAAGGACGCCGACAGCAATGTGCTGGCCACCGGCCAGTCCGCCGAGGTGACGCTGGAGACCGGCCGCCAGCCGGTCACGCTGGAGGTGACCGACGAGAATGGCGACGTCGCGACCGACACCGTGATCGTCGACGCCGTGTCGAAGGACAAGGTGCTCCTCTCCGACGATTTCGGTGCAGGCGACTGGCAGTCGCGCTGGACCATCGTGGACGAGGGCGAGTTCGGCGGCGTCGGCGAGAACGGCACGTCGTCGGACTGGGACCTTCAGGACGGCCGGCTCACCCAGCTCTCCGACCTGAAGAGCCGCCAGCTCGAATGGCAGGGCGCATCCGCCGGCGACAACTGGCAGAAGGGCTGGAGCCCGCTTGGCGACGGCGTGAACGTCCTGCGCAAGGGCACCTATGCGCTGTTCGACGACGACGCGGCGATGGAGTGGAGCGACTACGCCGTCGACGCCAATATCGTCACGCCCGACAATGGCGCGCTCGGCCTGATGTTCTACTATCAGGACCCGGAGAATTACTACAAGATCGAGCTCGATGCGAATGGCGACTATGACCGCAATCCGCGCAACGGGGCGGGCAGCCTGTTCCAGCTCATCGAGGTCAAGGACGGCGTCGAGCGCTATCTGAACCAGTTCCCGGCCAAATACACGCCGGGCGAAGAGTTCAATCTCCGCGTCGAGGTCGTCGACAACCAGATCCAGGCCTATGTGGACGGCGACGCGCTGTTCGCCTATCCGATCGAGACCCACGCCCAGAGCAAGGGCACGGTCGGCCTGTTCTCCTGGGACAGCGCGGGCGTCGCCTTCGACGACGTGCAGGTCGTCTCCCTTGCCGCCGACACCGTCGATCCGGGCGATAAC
This sequence comes from Kaustia mangrovi, assembly GCF_015482775.1. GTDB lineage: Bacteria > Pseudomonadota > Alphaproteobacteria > Rhizobiales > Im1 > Kaustia > Kaustia mangrovi. Next base: position 1,960,119 of record NZ_CP058214.1, read on the forward strand.
GAGGCCCCGGTCGCAGGCGACGACGAGGGCTTCGTGACCGGTGCGGGCGAGGCGCTCACCCTGGCGGCGGCGGTGCTGCTCGCCAATGACAGCGATGCCGACGGCGATACGCTCGAGATCGTGTCGGTCCAGGGCGCCGAGCACGGCACCGTCGCGCTCGACGACAACGGCAATGTCGTCTTCACGCCGGAGGACGGCTACACCGGAGAGGCCTCCTTCACCTACACCGTCTCCGACGGCGAGGGCGGCACGGACACGGCGACGGTCGAGATCGAGATCGAGGCCGGCGAGAACACCGCACCGAAGGCGGGCAGCGACCGGCTCTATGCGCTCGAGGACAGCCCGGTGACCGTGTCCGCAGCGACGCTTCTGGCCAACGACACCGACGCGGACGGCGACACCCTGGAGATCCTGTCTGTGCAGGATGCCGAGAACGGCACGGTGGAGATCGTCGACGGGAAGGTGGTCTTCACGCCGGAGGACGGTTTCTCCGGAGACGCCTCCTTCACCTACACCGTCTCCGACGGTCGCGGCGGGGAGGCGACAGGCACCGTGCATGTCGCGGTGCGGGCCCAGCCGAACCGGGCTCCGTCGGCGGCGGCTGACAGCGTGTCCGTCGACGCCGGGCTTGCCGCGACCATCGCCGCGGCGACGCTTCTGGCCAACGACACCGACGCCGATGCCGACACGCTCGACATCCTGTCGGTGCAGGACGCCGAGCACGGCACGGTCGCGCTCGACGACGACGGCAATGTCGTCTTCACGCCGGAGGACGGCTACACGGGCGAGGCGTCCTTCACCTACACCGTCTCCGACGGGAGGGGCGGCACGGACACCGCAAGCGTCACCGTGACCGTCGAGGAGGCCGACGCCCATGAGGACTGGACGGTCGGCACCCCCGGCAACGACACGCTCAAGGGCTCCTTCTTCGAGGAGAACCGGATCTTCGGCGACGATGGCGACGACGACATCCGCGGCGGGCTTTTCGCCGACGAGCTCGAGGGTGGCGACGGCGACGATGACCTCGACGGCGGCTTCGGCGACGACCGTCTCGACGGCGGCGAGGGCGACGATATGCTGGCTGGCGGCTTCGGCAACGACTCGCTCGCCGGCGGCGAGGGCGACGATGCCCTCGATGGCGGCTTCGGCCGCGACCTGCTGAAGGGTGGTGCCGGAAACGACCGGCTCGACGGCGGATGGTGCCGCGACACGCTCGACGGCGGCGAAGGCGACGACATGCTGACCGGCGGCCGCGGCGACGACACCTTCGTCTTCGCGGAGAACTCCGGTAACGACATCGTCACGGACTTCGAGGCCGGCAGCGACGTCATCGACCTGTCCGCACTCGACTTCGGCGATTTCGACGACGTCCTCGCGGCACTGGAGGAGATCGACGGCGGCACTGTCCTCGTCCTCGACGACAGCGGCAACAACGCCGTGCTGCTCGACGGGGTGGCGGCGTCCGACCTGTCCGCCGACGACTTCCGCTTCGCCTGATCGCATCGCACCGCGGACAAGACATGTTGAAGGGGGCCCACCGGCCCCCTTCTCTTTTCGGACAGGACGGACCGCCGCTTCCGAGACGCCTCAGCTCCGGAAGATCGTGCGCGGCATGTCCTCGACGATCTTGGCGGCACGGTCGAGATGGCGCCGCAGGGCCTTCTCGGAGGCGTCCGGATCGCCGTTCAGGATCGCCTGCGCGATCTCGCGGTGCTCGAGCACGGAATCGGCATACATGTCGCCCGTCATCACGCCGGAGAGCTGAAGCATGATCAGGGGAAGCTGCAACTGACGGGCCAGCTCGGTCAGCTGGATATTGCCGCAAATATCGAAGATCGCCTGGTGGAACAGCCGGTTCTCCTCGTGATAGGCCGCCCCCGACAGGCGCGGGGCCTCGTTCCAGATCGGCGCGATCGCGGCCTCGAAGCGGGCACGGTTGCCATCCTCGTCGATGGCGAGCGCCGCCGACCGGACAGCCAGCGCCTCCAGCGCGGTGCGGATCTGGAACAGCTCCGTCATTTCCCGGAACGACAGCCGGCGCACGAACGCCCCGCGATTGGGCACGATCTCCAGAAGCCCCTCCGCGGCCAGCCGGCGGAAGGCCTCGCGCAGCGGGCCGCGGCTCACCCCCATCTCGCGGGTGAGATCGGCCTCGATGAGACGCTGGCCCGGCGCGTAGCGGCTGTTGATGATGCCGTCGCGCAAGTGCTCCACCAGACGATCCACCGTCCCGCCCCGGGCGGCGGACCCGTTCGCGACCATATCCTGATCGGCGGCTGACATATGGGCGCTGCTCCTTATCCCAAAACGTCTTTTTGGACCGTCCGTTCGCAATCTGCAAGCTTGACCTGGACATTATTGCCCTACAATATTGCCCATCAATAATGCCCAAACGACGATCGCTCGTTGGGCCGGGACGGAAACGCAGGGCGAAACCGCAAGAGACCGGATACATCCGGTCTGCCATACGGCGGGCGCTCGCATCTGCGGCAACCAGGGAGACGGCATGTGCTGATCGGCAAACCGGGAGCGGCCAGGTCCGCCATCTGTACGGCAAGCGCCGACCATGTGGAGATCCGCGGGCGCGACCTGTGCGCCGACCTCATGGGCCGGATGAGCTTCACGGACTATTTCTATTTCCTCGTGACGGGGCGGGACGCGACCCCCGATCAGAGGTTCTTCCTCGACCTGCTCCTCGTCGCCATAGCCGAGCACGGGCTGACGCCGACCGTGCAGGCCTCGCGCATGACCTACGACGCCGACCCGCAATCGCTCCAGGCGGCGGTTGCCGCGGGCATACTCGGTTGCGGCACGGTGGTGCTCGGCACATCGGAACTGTGCGGCAAGGCTCTCAGCGAGGCGAAACAGCGGGTCGATGCCGGCGAAAGCCCTGACGACGCCGTCGCCGCCATCGCACAGGAGACGCACGGCGCGGGCGGGAAGATGCCGGGTTTCGGGCATCCGCTGCACAAACCGATCGATCCGAGGGCGGAACGCATTCTCTCGCTCGCCGACGAGCGCGGCATTGCCGGCGCCCATGTGGATCTCGCGCGCCGCTTCGCACCGGCCGTGGCGAAAGCCTGGGGCAAGCCGCTGCCAATGAACGTCTCCATGCCCATTGCGGCAATCCTGCTCGATCTCGACTTTCCCGCTGCCATGATCAAGGCGATCCCCATTCTCGCCCGAACGGCCGGCCTCCTCGCCCATATCGCGGAAGAGCAGGACAGGCCCATCGGCTTCCTCATGGCTTCCCGGGGCGAGGCCGCCATCGCCTATGACGGCGACAGCGAAGGGGAGCCCGGCGACCGATGATGCACGAGCCTGAGATCGAAAGCGCGCCCTGGGCCGATCAGGCGGCCGGCGACGACCGTCTCTATCGCGAGCAGATCCGCTATCTGTTCGAACAGTCGCGCTTCTATCGGGACAAGCTCTCCGCCGCGGGCCTCTCCTCGGCGGACGATGCCGGCGGGCTCGACGCCATCGCGGCCCTTCCCTTCACGGAAAAGGACGAGCTGCGCGCAAGCCGCAGCGACGCTCACCCCATAGGCACCCATCTCGCCGCGCCCATGGAGGACATCGTCCGCATCTATTCCACAAGCGGCACGACCGGCACGCCGAGCTACATTCCCCTCACCGCCTCCGACCTCCAGAACTGGGTCCGGACATCGGCGCGCAGCTATGCCGCCTCCGGCGCTAAGGCCGGCGACCGGATCGTCTCGACCTACAATGCCGGCCCCTTCGTCGCCGGTGCGGCGCTCGACGCTTTCAATCGCCTCGGCCTGTGCCACATCCCCGTCGGCACCGGCAACACGGAGCGGCTGATGGCGGCCGTGCGCCTGCTCAAGCCCCACATACTGGCCTGCACGCCGTCCTATGCGCTCCATCTCGCCGAATGGGGGCGCGAGCGCGGCATGGACCTTCCCGCCAGCTCGGTGGAACGCATTCTCGTGGCCGGCGAGCCGGGCGGCGGCGAAGAGGCGATGCGTACCCAGCTCGAGGCGGCCTGGGGCGCGAAGGTGACCGAGGCCATGGGCATCGGCGATATCGGCGCCTCCATATGGGGCGAGTGCGAGGAGCAGGCGGGCATGCATTTCTGCGCACGCGGCTTCGTGCATTTCGAGCTCATCGATCCGGAGACCGGCAGTGCCGTCCCCACGGAGGACGGCGCACGCGGCGAGCTGGTCCTGACCCATCTGCGCCACCGCGCCGCCCCGCTCCTGAGATTCCGCACGCGCGATCATGTGGAGGTCTCGACCGAACCCTGCCGCTGCGGGCGCACTTCGCCACGCGTGCGCTGCCTCGGGCGCACCGACGACATGCTGATCGTGCGCGGCGTCAACGTGTTCCCCTCGGCCCTGCGCGAGGTTGTGAACGAATTCGCGCCCTCCGTCAGCGGGGTCATCGCGGTCCGGCCCGGCCGTCACGGCGTCAAGCAGACGCCGCCGCTGAAGGTGCTCGTCGAGATTGCCGATGGCCTCGACGATCGCGACGCCCTTGTCGGCCGGATCAGGCAGCGCATCCGCGACAAGCTCGTCGTCACCACCGAGATCGTGCCCGTGCCGTGGGGCAGCCTGCCCCGCAGCGAGTACAAATCGAAGCTGATCGACTACAGCGAGGCCGCTCCGGCCGATGGCTGAGCGCGGACCGACAAGAGAAAAGCAAAGGGAGGAAACAATGAAACGACTACTGGCTCTCATGGCGGTTGCCGCCGGACTCGGCCTGGCGCCACCGGCGCAGGCCGCCGATTACGAGCTCAAGATCTCCACCATGTTCCCCTCCACGCACTTCATCCAGAAGATCGCGCTGGAGCCCTGGGCGAAGGAGATCGAGGAGAAGACGGACGGCCGCGTCCATTTCACCTTCTTTCCCGCCGGCTCCGCCTTCGGCGACGCCACGCGCCAGTTCGACCAGGTGCGCACGGGCGTCGTCGACGTGGCGGTCGGCATTCCCGCCATTCCGCGCGGACGCCATCCGCGCACCGTGCTGATCGAGCTGCCGTTCACCGTGCCTGACGCGGAGGTCGGCACCTGCGCCCTCATGGCGGTAAAGGACGACGTGAAGGCGGATTTCCCCGGCACGCATATCCTGTCGCTGACCGTCACCGAACCGAGCGCGGTGCACACCAAGACCAGGGTGGAGACGCTGGAGGACCTCAAGGGCATGCGCATCCGCACCCCGACGCCGGCGATCACCGCCATGCTGGAGTATATCGGCGCCACACCGGTCGGCATGCCGCCCACCGAGATCTATGAGAGCGTGGAACGCGGCGTGGTCGACGGCAATGTGATGCCGTGGGGCCCGGTCGGTGCCTTCAAGCTCTGGGAAGTGCTGAAATACCATCTGGATGCCGGCATCAACCCGGTCAGCATGTACACGCTGATGAACCAGAACCGCTATGACAGCCTGCCAGAGGACATCCGCGAGATCATCGACGAGGTGAGCGCGGAACGGTTCGACAAGAACTGGGGCAAATGGTGGGCGGAAACCGACCAGGAGGCCATCGACGCGGCGAAGGAGAACGGCAACGAGATCACGCCCATGTCGGCCGAGACGCGCGACGAATGGCGCGAGAAGCTGAAAGGCGTGATCGATACCTATCTCGCGGAGAATTCGGGCCTCGACAAGGCGGAGGCCGAAGCGCTCTACGCCACGATGCGCGAGGCGGTCGCCCAGTGCGAGTGACGTCTCCCTTGCACCCCGGGGCCACATGTGCCGGCCCCGGGGGTCGAGGGCCCGACCCCGCCAATGCCGTCATGAGCCCATCATGAAACAGTCGACCATCTATCTGGCCCTGGCGGGCACCGCAGCGCTCGTCGTCGCCGTGATGCTCACGGTTGCCGACATCGTGCTGCGCACAGCGACGACGCTCACGGTGGAGGGGCTGACCGACATCGTCACCCTGTGCACCATGATCGGGGCGATGCTCGCCATCCCCTACGGTTTCGCGACGGACAGCCATGTCTCCATAGACGTGTTCACGAGCCGCATGCCGGAGCGTGCACAACGCTGGCTGAGGCTCCTTGCCGCCTGCCTCGGGGCCGCGTTCCTCGCCGGCGTCTTCTGGTTCTCCACCCGCCAGGCGTTGACCGAACTGAGCTATGGCGACCGTAGCCAGTCCATCGGCATCCCGATGATCTGGTACTGGCTTCCCCTCCTCGCCGGCGTCGCGATCGCGGCCGCCGTCAATCTCTGGCTTGTCGTCCGCATCCTGCGCGGCCGGGACCAACGGTGAGTTCCATAGCAATGTCGCCCCCAATCATCGGTGTGACCGGACTGATCTGCCTGCTTGTCCTGATCGGCCTGCGCGTGCCCGTGGCCATTGCCATGGGCATCGTCGGCATTGTCGGCGGAACCGTGCTCAACGGATGGTTCAGCCTCGGCTTCATCCTGGGCTCGCAGCCCTTCGTCACGACGTCCTCCTATGCGCTCTCCGTCATTCCGCTTTTCGTGATGATGGGCGCCTTCGCATCGCGCGCCGGCCTCTCCGCCTCGCTGTACCAGTCGCTTCATGCGCTGATCGGCCACTGGCGGGGAGGGCTGGCATCGGCGACCATCGGAGCCTGCGCGCTGTTCGGCGCGGTGTGCGGATCGAGCCTGGCCACGGCGGCGACCATGGCCCGCGTCGCCGTGCCGGAGATGACGGAGATCGGGTACGACCGGCGGCTGACCTCCGGCGCGCTCGCCGCCGGCGGCACGCTCGGCATCCTCATTCCGCCGTCCATCATCATGGTGATCTACGCCATCCTGACCGAGCAATCCATCGGGCGGATGTTCCTCGCCGGCATGATACCGGGCCTCCTTGCCGCCGCGCTCTATATGGCGGCCGTCTATACAACCGTAAGGCTCCGGCCCTCCTGGGCACCGCGTACCGGGCGCCCCGACCGCATCGAGTTCGCCGCCGCGATCCGCCAGATGTTCCCGATCCTGGTCCTGTTCGGCGTGATCATGGGCGGCATCTATGCCGGCGTCTTCTCGCCGACCGAGGCGGCGGGCGTCGGCGCGTTCGGCGCGGCGGCGCTGGCCTGGGCGCGCGGACGGCTGACGGCCCGCGTGATCTACGAGGCGCTTCTGGAGACAGCGGCCACGACCGGCATGCTCTTCATGATCCTGATCGGAACGTCGGTGCTGCAGTTCTTCATCGAGACGTCGACGCTGCCGCGTGTCATCGTCGACTGGATCGACGCGCTGGGCATGCCGCCCATCGGGGTGATCGTCACGATTCTCGCGATCTACGTGGTTCTCGGCTGCTTCCTGGACAGCCTGTCCATGATGCTGATCACCCTGCCGCTCGTCTTTCCGATGGTCACGGCCCTGGGGTACGATCCGATCTGGTTTGGCGTTCTCGTCGTCTCCGTCGTCGAGATCGGGCTAATCACGCCGCCACTCGGCATGAACCTCTATGTGATCACCGCATCGGTCGACAGGCTGCGCTTCGAAACGGTCGCCGCCGGCGTCATGCCGTTCCTGCTCGCCGACGCGATCCGGCTGGCCCTGCTCGTCTCGATTCCCGCCCTGTCTCTGGCGCTGCCGGCCTGGCTCATGTGAGCCTGGCCGCGCAGCATACGAGGCGCTGGACGCCTCAATAGCATCCGTAATAGCGCATGCAGCCGCGATAGTCGGGGTTGTTGTAGCCCCAGTTCTCCACGCACCGCCTGTGCCAGTATGCGCAGCGGTCATTGTAGCGCGGCGCCGGCGTGCCCCAGTACGGAGCGTTCCAGTAGAAGGGCGACCACCAGGGGAAGGCATACCACCAGCCGCCGTAATAGTAGCGATAGTTCTTGCGGCGATGCTTGTATCTCGGACCGTGACGGTGCCGGTCGTAATGGTGCCGGCGCGGCGGCCTGTGATGCCAGTCGCCACGCGGACGCCGGCGGTCGCCGTGCCAGCGCGGACGGCTGCGCTGCCAGCGCGACCGGTCGCCACCCCGGTCGTTGCCCCGCCAGTGAGACCCACCACGGCGCCATTGGCGCGAGCCACGGCCTTCTCCGCGATGGAACGACCTCTTGCCGCCATCCCTGGCGAGGAGAACCGGCGCATCCGCCTGGACTGTTTGCCCGTGGGTTGTGCCAGCCACAGCGGGTAGGGACGCCGCGGCGGCGACACTTGCGAACGCTCCGGCAGCGGTCACCGCCAGAAGGACGGCACCGCCCACCCCGGCAAGCATACTGAGAACGGCTTTCATACCTTTTCTCCTCGCTCCCGCCGGCACAGGCTAAAACCCGTATCACCGGCGGGTTACGCGGGCAGGAGGACAATCGCGTCCCGTCACTGCGGCATCATCATGCCGCCGCCACGTTGCATGCCCATGCCTCTGCCCCGTCCCATACCTCTGCCTGGGCCCATGCCCATACCCATGCCCATCATCGGGAGAACGACCTGGTCGGCCTGCTCCTTCTGCTTGTCGTCGAGCACGGCGTAGAGCTGGTCCACGGCGCCCTTGAGGTCCTTCATTTGCGCGAGACGAGCCTCCATGTGACCCAGACGGAAGTCGAGCCGGTCCGGCAGCGACATCTTGAAGATCTCGCCGTCGCGCATCTGCATCATCATCTGGGTCATCATCTCGTTGCGGCTCTGCGCGGTCTCGCGGAGGGTCTTGGCGAAGGTGTCCCACTGGGCCTCCTGCGCGTCCGTGATCGCGAGCTCCGCCTTCATGAAGGCGAGCCGCCCGTCGATCCGGTCGAGCATCATGCCGGACCCGTACCCCATCATCGGACCACCCATGCCCCTATGGCCCATCATGTGATGCATGCCGTAGCCGGGCCACCAGCCATAGCCGTCGGTATCGTCGTCATCGGCAAGCGCGGAACCGCCGACCCCTAGCGCAATCACGGCGGCGGCGAGGAGTGTCGTGGGAATCTTCCTGTTCGACATTGGCTTGCTCCTGTCGGTTCCACGTCGCATAGCAACGACCTGACAGGAATTATGGCCCCTCGGGGCGGGGGAGCTGTTTGATCCACGTCAAGCAGCCGGACCGCAAGGGACGGCCGTTCAGGAATAACGCGCGATCACCTCGTCCGTTCCCGCGACGTCGCCGAAGAACAGGTGAAAGTTCACCAGTGCCGCCTCGTGCTCGTCGTCGCGCAGCGTGGCGTTGGCGTCGTGCACCATGGTCGTGCGGTAGTTCAGCATCATGGCGTCGCGCGCGGTGGACTCGCAGCACGCATTGGTCATGGTGCCGGCGACCAGCACCGCCTCGACGCCCTTTCCCCTCAACGTCGCGTCGAGATCGGAAGCGCCCTGGATGAAGGCGCTGTAGCGTGTCTTGCCGACGACGAGGTCGCCGCCGCGCACATCGAGCTCCGGCCAGAGGGCGGAGCCGGGCGCATCCTCGGCGAGCGCCGCGCAGCGCGCCTCGAAGCCCTCCCGGGTCATCAGTTCGTGGTGGAAATGCGGGATCGTGTCGAGCGCATCCTGCGTGAACAGCGTGCGAATCCACACGACGAGCCCGCCGGCATCGCGCAGGCTCCCGGCCAGGCGGTTGACATTCGCGACGATGGCGCGCGCTTTCGGCACCTCCGCACGCGAGCCCGGCGCCATGAAGTAGTTCTGCATGTCGACCACCACCAGCGCGGTGGCCGAAGCCGGCACCTCCCCATGGGCCGAAGCCCGCCCCTGACGCGCGACCACACGGTCGATCGCCCAATCCGGCATCGTAAAATTGTGCATCATGCCCTCTTTTTGTGCACGAAATGTCCCTGAATTCCGCGGATCATCGGACTTGCTTTTTGTATACAGTGGACAAATACGATTCAATGCAAATGGCACGGCCCTTGCTGTGTCGGAGGCGACCGCATCCGCCCGTCCGGCACCTCCGGACCGAAGACAAGGGGTTTCGTCAAATGCACGTCGTCCGATCAGCCATCCTCACCTGCATGATGCTTGCCATGCTCGCCGCACCGGGTTCCGCGGACGAGCCCACGAAGATCAGGTTCATGGAGGTCATCCACTCGCTGTTCTATTCCCCGCTCTATGTCGCCGACGGCAAGGGCTTCTTCGAGGAGGAGGGGATCGACTTCGATTTCGTCGCCGCCCAGGGCAGCGACAAGGCGACCGCCGCACTCCTGTCGGGGGCGGCCGATATCGTGCTGGTGGGCCCGGAGACCTCGATCTACATCCAGAACGGCCAGTCGCCGGAGAAGATCAAGATTTTCTCCGGCCTTACCGCTACGGACGGTTCGTTCCTCGTGAGCCGGGAGAAGGTGGAGGACTTCGACTGGCAGATGCTGAAGGGCAAGACGGTGCTCGGCTGGCGCAAGGGCTCATCGCCCGCCCTCTATCTGGAGGCCATCCTGCGCGATCACGGGCTCGACCCGGAAACGGACGTCGACATCGTCACCCATATCGCGATCCCCGCGCGCGTCGGCGCCTTCATGGCGGGCCAGGGCGATTTCGGCACCTATTTCGAACCGGACGTGACGGCCATCGAGCAGGCGGGCAAGGGCTATCCCGTGCTCAATGTCGGCAACGCGCTCGGCAAGATCGACTACACGGTCTTCGCCGCCACCGACAGCTACATCGCCGAGAATCCCGGGATCGTCCAGGGCTTCACCAATGCCATCGCGAAGGCGCAGCAATGGGTCCGGGCGGCCGATCCCGAGTCGGTCGCGACCGTGCTCGCCCCCTATTTCCCCGGCGTGTCGGAGGAGGTGATCGCCGCCACGGTCACACGCCATCGCGACGCCGGCATATGGAAGACGAGCCCGCTCGTCACGCCGGAGGCCATCGAGGCGCTCCAGGAGCTGCTCATCGCCTCGGGCATCCTGAAACCCGACGAGACGGTCGCCTATGAGAGCGTGGTCGACGCCTCCTTCGCCGGCGCCGTGCCGGGCGAGTGAGCGATGGGCGCACACCGCAAGACCCGCAACCGCTCAAGGAGGCTGCCATGAGCACGCCCAAGATCGAGTTCCGCCATGTGGGGCTGCACTATTTCGGCCCGCAGGGAGAGACAGAGGCCCTGCGCGACATCGGCTTCGCTGTCGAGGAGGGCGAGTTCGTCAGCATCGTCGGCCAGTCGGGCTGCGGCAAGAGCACCCTTCTGTCGCTCCTGTGCGGACTCATCCGACCGACATCGGGCGAGGTGCTGATCGATGGCGAGCCGGTCACGGCCCCCTCGCCCTCGGTCGGATTCATGCTGCAGCAGGACAGCCTGTTCGAATGGCGGACCATTCTGGAGAACGCCGTTCTCGGGCCGGAAATCCGCGGCGGCGACATGCGCGCGGCCCGGGCGCGGGCGGAAACGCTGCTTAGGCGCTACGGTCTCGAGGAGTTCAAGCACCACCGCCCCGACCAGCTTTCCGGCGGTATGCGCCAGCGCGCGGCGCTGGCCCGCACCATGTGCCTCGAGCCCGACATCCTCCTCCTCGACGAGCCGTTCTCCGCCCTCGACTTCCAGACCCGGCTGTCGATCGCCGACGAGATCGGCAACATCATCCGACGGGAGGGCAAGACCGCCATCCTCGTCACCCACGACATCCCGGAGGCCATTGCCATGGCCGACCGGGTGATCGTGCTGAGCCGCAGGCCGGGCCGGGTAAAGGCGGTTCATTCGATCTCCTTCCCGAGCGCGGGCGGCGAACGCCCGTCCGCCTTCAAGGCCCGCGACGCGGAGGAATTCTCTCAACTCTTCAAGACCGTATGGGGGGAGCTCGAAGTCCATGTCGAGTAACACGGCAACCATGACCGAAACCGCGACAGACACGGACGGCGTGGCGGCGCGACGGCCCGCGAGCCCCGCCTATCGGGCCTGGCTCGCCCGGCAGCGCCGCGACAGGCGGATGGTTCTCGCCACCCAGATCGGTCTCGTCGTGCTCTTTCTCGCCCTGTGGGAGCTCGCGCCCCGCATGCACTGGGTCAACCCGATGCTGACGAGCTATCCCAGCGCGGTGTGGACAGGCTTCGTCGAGCTCGTCCGGGACGGCAATCTGGGCTTCCACGTCGCGGTCACCATGATCGAGGTCGTGGCGAGCTTCGCCATCGCCATGGCGCTCGGCACCGCCGTCGCGGTGGCACTGTGGATGTTCCCGCTGGCCGAGCGCGTGCTCGACCCGTTCCTCGTGCTCATGAACGCCCTGCCGAAGATCGCACTGGTGCCGATCTTCTATATCTGGCTGGGGCCGGAAGGGTCGATCTACGCGGTGGCCGTCGCGGTCGCCGTCTTCATCACGATCCTGATGCTCTATACGGGCTTCCGCCAGACCGACGCCAACAAAATCAAGCTCGCCCGCACATTCGGTGCCGCGCGCCGCCAGGTCCTCCGGAAGGTGGTGCTGCCGGGCAACGTCCACACCTTCGTCGCCACGCTCAAGGCCAATGTGGGGCTCGCCCTCGTCGGCGTGATCGTAGGCGAGTTCCAGGCGTCCAAGGCGGGCCTCGGCTATCTCATCGTCTATGGCAGCCAAATCTTCCGGATGGACATGGTGATGGCGACGATCGTCATTCTGGGCATCATCTCGCTGGTCATCTATGCCGGCATCCAGAGGCTCGACACGACGCTCTCGCGCGGCCATCGCGGCTGACAACGTCCCCGGAGAGTGCCGTCCGTCAGGGCACCGGCCACGGCCGGCCGCATCTCCGGGGCAGTCACCCGCTGACAGCCCGGCCCGCCGGCAAGACCGGCGAGAACCCACATGCCCCGTGCCACCCCACGCCTCATACGGCATATCTCACGCAGGACCCGGCCTGCCGGCAGCGATACCACACAAGGGATATTGGCAGATTTATTTGTATACAGTATACAAATATCGAATCCCGGAATCTGACTTCGAATAGCGCCAGATGACAGATCTGACAATGATCATTCCGCTAACGGAATGGATAGCGGCGAGCCTTCTCATTGCCGTCAGCGCATGCCTCCAGGGCGTCAGCGGCATCGGCTTCGGCATGGTCGCCGCGCCGATCCTCGCCATCGTCCATCCCGAGCTCGTGCCGGGGCCGATGCTGTTTCTGGGCCTCGTCATCGCCGTCATGGCCGTGCTGCGCGAGCCGGCCGATCTCGACCGCAGGGGCCTGGCCTTCGCACTCGCCGGCCGACTGCCGACCTCGATCCTCGCCGCAATCCTGATCGGCGTCCTGCCGGTCAAGGCGCTGGGCATCGTCTTCGCCGCGATCATCCTCGGCGGCGTGGCGCTCAGCCTTGCCAGGGTGCCGCTCGGTCCGACGCCCGGAACCCTCCTCGGCGCAGGGCTCCTGTCGGGTTTCATGGGCACCATCACGTCGGTCGGCCTGCCGCCGGTCGCACTGGTCTATCAGGGCGTGCCGGCGTCGACGCTGCGCGCGACCATTGGCGGCTACCTCGCCATCGGCACCGTCATCTCCATCGCGGCGCTGGCCACGGTCGGCCGGTTCGGTGTCCACGACATGGCGCTCGGCCTGTGGCTCGTCGTTCCGATGTCGCTCGGTTTCTGGGTCTCCACGCCGCTGGCCCGGCGCATGCCGCAGCGCATGGTGCGCATGGCCGTTCTCGGCCTGTCGGCAACCGCCGCACTCATCCTGCTCGCCCGGCAGTTCGCGGCCTGAAGGGCCCTATCCCTCGCCGTTCCGCACGCCCTCGCCGGGGAGCTGCGCCTCGCCCGCGCCGATCACATGCTCCATGGCGAGCCGGGCGGCGCGATCCTCGTCGCCCTCGATGATCGCCTTGAGAATGCTCGCATGCTCGTCCCAGTTCTGCTTCTGGCGCTCGGGATCGGCGGGCGAGAACAGGAGCGCGCTGCGCACGCGCAGCATGCTCAGCACCTCCGACAGGAGCCGGTTGCTGCCGGCCTCCGCGAGCGCGTGGTGGAACTGGTCGTTCAGCTCGTTGAGGCTCTTGCCGCGCCCGGCACTGATCGCCGCCTGCCCCTTCTCCAGGATGGCGCGGGCGCGCTTGAGCACCTGCGGCGTCCTGTGGCGGGCGGCAAGGCGCGCATTGTGCGCCTCCAGGAGCGCGCGGATCTCGATGGCCTCGCGCACCTCCTGCATGTTCGCATGGGCGACATGGGCCCCCCGGCGGCTCGACACGTCGACGAGCCCCTCAGAGCTCAGCGCGCGGATCGCCTCGCGCACGGGATTGCGCGACACGCCGAATTCCTCCGCCAGCCGGTCCTCGACCAGCCTGTCGCCGGGTTTCAGCCGCCCCTCGACGATCGCGGCGCGGATCTCCTTGCGCACCAGATCGTGAAGCGGGGCGTGCCCGGCCCCGAGCCGGCCCTTGCCGGAAGATCGACGTGCCCATGCCATTCGTGTCTGCCTCCTGTTCCGAATCTCGTATACAGAAGACAGGGGCGTTTGTCGCCTGCCGGACCGCAAGAGGCCCGCTTCGTGCCGGTCAGACGAGCGCACCCTCCAGCCCGAAGAGCTTGCGCGCCGCGGCCGGAGAGGCGACCGAACCGCCCATGAGCTCCACCACCGTCACCGCGCGCTCGACGAGCGCGGCGTTGCTCGGCGCCAGCACGCCGCGGTCGAGATAGAGATTGTCCTCAAGACCCACCCGGACATGTCCGCCCAGCATGACGGAGAGAGCGGCCATCGGGAATTCCTGGCGCGAAATGCCGAAGGCCGACCATGTCGCACCCGCCGGCAGCGCGTCGCGCATGGCGATCATGGCCTCCGGCGTCGCCGGCGCGCCATAGGGGATGCCGAGACAGAGCTGGAACAGCGCCGGCATGGCGAGGTGGCCATCGCGGATGAGCACCTTGGCCAGCTCGATATGGCCGAGATCGAAGACCTCCACTTCCGGCGTCGTGCCCGCCGCGCGCGCCCGCCTCGCCATGTCGCGCAGATGGGCCGGCGTGTTGACGAAGGCGTGCTCGCCGAAATTCATCGTCGCGATGTCGAGCGTGCAGATCTCCGGCCTCAGCACCTCCACATGGCGCATGCGCACCTCCGGCGTCTCGAGCGTCGTGGCCGGGCCCGGCATGCGCGGCGTCGTCTCGTCCGGCACGAAGCGGGCGCCCGCCCCGGTCGTCAGGTTGACGACGACATCGCTGCCGCTATCCCGGATGCGCTCCACGACCTCGCGATAGAGCGCGAACTCCATGCTGGCCTTGCCGCTCTCGGGATCGCGCACATGGATATGGACCACCGCGGCGCCGGCGGAGGCCGCCTCCAGCGCCGATGTCGCGATCTCCTCCGGCGTGACCGGCACGGCCGGGTTCTTGGCCACCGTATCGAACGACCCCGTGACCGCGCAGGTCACCACTACCTCTCGTCCCATGCGTTCCCTCGCTCCCTGATTCACGGACCGCGCCGCGTTCCCTTCCGGCAGGCAAAAAATCCGCACCGCCGCGCTTGCTTTACCCGCCATGTTAGCGGAGGATATTTTTCTCTGCGATATTCTATTTCGCAATTTCAATCGACACTGCACGGAAGAGCCGGGGCCACCCCAACGAGCCCGACAAGACGGCCCCGTCCACGGCACGGACCACCGGCCGAAAGGGAGGAATTGAATGACCGCCACGATCCATCGACTGATGGGATATGCCCCGCGCGCCGCCCTGCTCGCGACCGCTCTCATGTTCGGCGCGTCCGCGGGCACGGTCCACGCTCAGGGTTCGGGGCTTCCAGACCAGCTCGCCTGGACCGCCTACGATGTGGGCTCTTCGGGCTACAACCAGGCCGTCGCCATCGGCGGCGCGCTCAAGAACAAGCTCGGCGTCGACCTGCGCGTCCTGCCCGGCAAGAACGACGTGTCGCGCCAGGTGCCCCTGCGCGCGGGCAAGGTGCAATTCTCCGCAACCGGCGTCGGCGCGAGCTACATGGCCCAGGAGGGCGCCTTCGAGTTCGGCACCAAGCAATGGGGCCCGCAGGAGGTTCGCGTGCTCGTCGCCTCCAACAGCGACAGCAACCTGTCCGTCGGGACCGCCGCCGATGCCGGGATCGAGACCATTGCGGACCTGAAGGGCAAGCGCGTGGCCTGGGTCGTCGGCTCGCCAGCGCTCAACCAGAATATCGGCGCCATTCTCGCCTTCGGCGGCCTCACCTGGGACGATGTGGAGAAGGTGGAGTTTCCGGGCTTCGGCGCGGCATGGGAAGGGATCGTGAACAACCAGGCCGATGCGGCCTTCGCGTCCACGACCTCGGGCCGCGCCTATCAGCTCGAGGCCTCGCCGCGCGGCCTTTTCTGGCCGCCGCTGCCCCATGACGACAAGGAAGGCTGGCAACGCCTGAAGGACGCCGCACCCTTCTTCCTGCCCAATGCGGCCAGCGAGGGCGCGACCCTGTCGAAGGAGCACCCGCATGAGGGGGCGGCCTATCCCTATCCGATCCTGATCGCCTATGACGAGCAGGATCCCGACCTCGTCTATGCCATGACCAAGGCCATGATCGAGCTCTTCCCCGCCTACAAGGACGCCTCTCCCGGCATCAACGGCTGGGCGCTCGACCGCCAGGTCTTCGACTGGGCCGTCCCCTATCACGAGGGCGCCATCCGCTACTTCAAGGAGGCCGGCGTGTGGACCGACGAGCACCAGGCCCACAATGACCGGCTGATCGAGCGCCAGAAGGTTCTCAAGGACGCCTGGGCAAAGGTGATGGCGGAGGATATCGACGACCCGGCCGAGTTCAAGAAGGCCTGGTTCGCCACACGCGCCGACGCGCTCGAGGCGGCCGGCTTCAAGCCCATCTACCAGTGACCCGTTGACCGAGGCGAGCGGCCGGCAGGGCTCCCCCGCGGAGCCGCTGCCGGCCGCCGGCGTTTCATGCGAGGAGCCCTGAAGGCATGGCCGGCACTGCCGAGTTGAGCGAACCCGTACGGTACCGCGAACTGCAAGCCCCCTGGCGCATGGTGACTGTCGTCCTGACGCTCGGGGCGATCCTTCTCGCGGTCAACCAGCTGTTCAATCTCCAGCTCTTCGGCATCGTCATTCTCGACACGCGCTATCTCTATGCGCTGGCCGGCGTCTTCCTCGCGATCACCTTCCTGACCTTTCCGGCCTATTCCGGCGCGCCGCTCGCGCGCACGCCCTGGTACGACATCGCGCTCGCCCTCCTGTCGGCGGCGACGTCCGGCTATTTCGTGTGGACGGCGGAGCGGAGCCTCCTGGAGGGTTGGGAATATGCCGCGCCGGAGAGCGCCATGTGGGCGAGCGTCGTGCTGTGGCTGCTCATCCTGGAGGCGACGCGGCGCACGGGCGGCTGGGTGATCTTCGCGATCGTCCTGTTCTTCTCGCTCTATCCGACCTTCGCCGACCTCGTGCCCGGCCCGATCTCGGGCTTCGCGCAGCCGCTGCCCGACACGCTCGTCTTCCACATCCTCTCCAGCGAGAGCTCCTTTGGCATTCCCATGCGCGCCTTCGGGGAGCTCGTGATCGGCTTCATCGTGTTCGGCGCCACGCTGCAGCATACGGGCGGCGGGCGCTTCTTCAACGATCTCGCCCTGTCGCTCGTCGGCGGTTTCCGAGGCGGCGCGGCCAAGGTCGCGATCTTCGCCAGCGGCTTCATGGGCTCCATGAGCGGCAGCGTGATCTCCAACGTGCTCACCACCGGCGCCGTGTCGATCCCGGCCATGAAGCGCACCGGCTTCTCCGCGCCCTACGCGGCGGGAACGGAGGCCTGCGCCTCGACCGGCGGCGTGCTGATGCCGCCGGTCATGGGCACCACGGCCTTCGTCATGGCCTCGTTCCTGGGCCTGCCCTATATCGAGGTCGCCGCGGCCGCGGCCATTCCCTCCGTCCTCTACTATTTCGGCCTGTTCGTGCAGATCGACGCCTATGCCGCCCGCCGGGACCTGCAGGGCATGGCGCGCGAGGAGCTGCCGAGCCTGAAGGAGACCTGCGCGCAAGGCTGGCAGTATCTCCTCGTCTTCGCGGTGCTGATCTTCATCATGATCGGCCTGAGGCAGGAAACGCTCGCACCGTTCTACGCGACCGGTCTCCTGCTCGTGATCAATCAGCTCTCCAGGGCGACGCGCCTCGACTGGCCGGGCCTCATGACGCTTGCCGAGGGCGTCGGCCGGTCCCTGTGCGAGCTCGTCGCGCTGCTGCTCGGCGTCGGGCTGATCGTCGGCGCCTTCTCCGCGACCGGGCTTGCGGGAACGCTCGTCAACGACCTCATCTTCCTGGCCGGCGACGCGCCGATCGTTCTGCTCGTCATGGGCGCCGTCACGAGCTTCATCTTCGGCATGGGGATGACGGTCACGGCCTGCTACATCTTCCTCGCCGTGGTGCTGGCCCCCGCGCTCACCCAGACGGGCATGAACCAGGTCGCCGTCCATCTCTTCATCATGTATTGGGGCATGGTGTCCTACATCACGCCGCCCGTGGCGCTCGGCGCCTTCACCGCCGCGACGCTCGCCCGCACGAGCCCGATGCGCTCGGGCCTGGCGGCCATGCGGCTCGGCAGCGTCATCTATCTGGTGCCCTTCTTCTTCGTGCTGAACCCGGCGCTCATCGGCCAGGGTTCGCTGGCGGAAATGGCCGTGCTCGTCGTCACCGCCCTGTTCGGCGTCTATCTCATCGGATCGGCGCTGCAGGGCTATGCGGCGGGCTTCGGCGCCTTCGGCTCAACGCCCCTCGGGCTCGCCCTGCGCGTGCTCCTCTTCGCCTCGGGTCTCGTCTTCGCGGCCCCCGGCAATGCGGGCCTCGGCCTGACCCATCTGCACCTCGCCCTGATCGGTGCGGCGCTCGCGGCCCCCTGCCTCGCCTATGCCCGGCTCCAGCGACGCCAGAGCGTGGCGGCCTGACAGGGCCGGCCCCGTCATTGACAGGCATCAATGACGGGGCGGCGGCGTGCGCGTATGCAGAGCGCGAACACTCCGCCGATCCTCACCGTTGCGCGAGAAACCCATGCTGCTGAATATCAAGCGCACGCTCTGGGGCCTTCTGGCGGCCCTGACCGTCTTGTGGGTCCTGGCCGAAACCCATGTATTCCAGCCGGCGAACTTCTTCGCCTTCCGCGGTAGCATGGTCCAGTACACCGGCGTCATCGCCATGGGGGCGATGAGCGTCGCCATGATCCTCGCCCTGCGCCCGCGCTGGCCGGAGCGATGGTTCCACGGGCTGGACAAGATGTACCGCCTGCACAAATGGCTCGGCATCACGGCCCTCGTCGTCTCCATCGTCCACTGGCTCTGGAGCCAGGCGCCGAAATGGGCGGTCGGCTGGGGTTGGCTCGCACGGCCGGAACGCGGTGCGCGGGCCGCTATCGAGAACCCTGTTCAGCAGCTTTTCGCAAGCCTGCGCGGCACCGCGGAAGGACTTGGCGAGTGGGCATTCTACGCCGCCGTTCTGCTGATCGTGGTGGCGCTCGTCAAGGTCATCCCCTACCGGCCCTTCTACAAGACGCACCGGCTGCTGGCGGTGGCCTATCTGGTGCTCGCCTTCCACACGGTCGTGCTGATGACGTTCAGCCACTGGGCGACGCCCATCGGCGTGGCGATGGCGGTCCTGGTGGCCGCCGGCAGCTATGCGGCGGTCGTCGTGCTCCTGCGCCGCGTCGGCATCGACCGGCAGGTCCGCGGCAGGATCGTCTCTCTGGAACGCTATCCGGGCGTGCGGGCGCTGGAGACCGAGATCGAGGTGCCCCGGGACTGGCCCGGCCACAAGGCCGGCCAGTTCGCCTTCGCGACATCCGACACCGCGGAGGGCGCGCACCCCTATACCATCGCGTCCGGCTGGCACCCGAGGAACCCGCGCATCACCTTCGTGACGAAGGCACTTGGCGACTATACGAGCCGCCTGCACGAAACGCTGTGCGTCGGCCAGGAGGTGAAGATCGAGGGGCCCTATGGCTGCTTCACCTTCGATGACGGCCGCCCCCGCCAGATCTGGATCGGCGGCGGCATCGGCATCACGCCCTTCATCGCGGCCATGAAGCACAGGGTGCTCGAGCGCGAGGCCGATCCCGGCGTGCGCCAGCCCGTCATAGACCTTTTCCATTCCACCGCCGACTACGACGAGACGGCGCTCGGCAAGCTGGAGGCGGACGCGAAGGCGGCCGATGTGCGGCTGCATCTCCTGGTCGACGCCCGCGACGGCCTGCTGACCGGGGACCGCATCCGCGAGGCCGTGCCGGACTGGAGCGACGCCAGTCTCTGGTTCTGCGGCCCCATCGGCTTCGGCGCCGCGCTCAGGCGGGATTTCGCAGCCCACGGCCTGCCGGTCTCGGAGCGCTTCCACCAGGAGCTCTTCGAGATGCGGTGAGCCATCGTCCGGCGTTATCGCATCTCGTCGCGGACCATCCGGGCGAGCGTCGCCTTGAGAAGCTTGCCCGTGGGGGTCGCCGGCAACTCCGCCATGATGAGATAGCGCGACGGGCGCTTGTAGGGCGCAAGCCGCGCCTCGACATGGGCACGCAGGGCCGCCTCGTCGAGCGCGGAACCCGCCACGGGCTGGACGCAGGCCACGACCTCCTCGTTGCCGTCGACAGGGCGCCCGACGACGGCGCACAGCGCGACATCGGGATGGGTGTTGAGCGCGGCCTCCACCTCCACCGGATAGACATTGAAGCCGGAGCGGATGATGAGCTCCTTCAGCCGTCCGACAATATAGAGATTGCCTTCCGCATCGCGGCGCGCGAGATCGCCCGTGTGGAACCAGCCGTCCGGTTCGAGCACGCGCGCGGTGCCGTCCGGGTCGCGGTAATAGCCCTTCATGACCAACGGCCCTTTCACACACAGCTCGCCGATCGCGCCAGGCCCCGCCTCCCGCCCCGTCGCCGGATCCTCGATCCGGATCCCGAGGCCCGGCATGGGCGGCCCGACCGTGTCGTCCGCCGCCGGGCGGTCGATATCGGTGGTGGAGACGGTGGGCGCGGTCTCCGTCAGCCCGTAACCATTATGGAGCGCAAGGCCCCACATCTCCTCCACCCGGCGCTTGAGCGTCATGTCGAGTGGTGCGCCGCCTGCGGAGATGTAGCGAAGGTCGGGCGCGGCCAGCGGCGCTCCCCGGACGGTCGCGAGCTCGAGCAGCCGGGCATACATGGCGGGCACGCCCTGAAAGACGCTCACCCGGTCCTCCTCAAGCGCGCGGGCAGCGGCCTTCGCGTCAAAGCGCGCAACCAGCCTCAACCGCGTCCCGTAGCACAGCGAACCGAGGAACATGGAGGCGAGCCCGAAGACATGGGACACCGGCAGCACGCCATAGACACGGTCCTTCGGGGACAGGCGCCGCAAATGACCCGACATGCGCGCGACAAACAGCAGGTTCGCATGGGTCAGCATGACCCCCTTCGGCGTTCCGGTCGTGCCGGAGGTGTAGATGAGGGCCGCGACCTGATCGCGCCCGTCGGTCTCGACCGGTTCGGGCACGCTGTCGGCCACAGGTCCCGCCATCACCTCCCCGATGGGTCCGAGATCGACCGGTTCCGCGCCCGCCCGCTCGGCATGCTCGCGCGCCGCCGGCGACACGCCCGTCATGTAGAGCGCAAGCCGCGGCGTCGCATGGGCCGAAATCGCGGAGAGCTCCTCGCCCGTCAGGCGGGCGTTAAGCGGCACCACCCACGCGCCGAGCCGGCTCAGCGCGAAGATCGCGACCGCGAGCGCAACACAGTTCTCGTTGACCACCAGCACCCGGTCGCCGCCGCGCACGCCGAGCCCGGCAAGGTGGCCCGCGGCCTCCTCCACCGCCGCCGCCAGCATGCGGCCGGTGAGGGCATGGCCATCGTCGGCCAGCACCTCGTCGTCGGCGCGCATGTCGCCAAGCCGGTCGACAAGGATGTGGATCCAGGCCTCCGGGGGAAGGCAGGCCGTGCTCATGAGGCGGCGTCCCGGATCATGTTGCGGGCGATGACGAGCTGCTGGATCTGGCTCGTCCCCTCATAGATGCGGAACAGGCGCACATCGCGATAGAATCGCTCCACGCCGTAATCGGCGATATAGCCGGCCCCGCCATGGATCTGCACCGCGCGGTCGGCGACGCGTCCCACCATCTCCGAGCAGAAGAGCTTGGCGGAGGCCGCCTCGGTCGCCACCGTCTCGCCGGCATCGCGCCGTGTCGCCGCGTCGAGCACCATGGCGCGGCCCGCATAGGCCTCCGCCCGGCTGTCGGCGAGCATCGCCTGAATGAGCTGGAAATCGGCTATCGGCCGGCCGAACTGCTTGCGCTCCATGGCATAGGCGAGACTGTCGCGGATCAGTCGTTCGGCCACGCCCACACAGACCGCCGCGATATGGAGCCGGCCGCGGTCGAGCACCTTCATGGCCGTCTTGAAGCCCTGGCCCTCGCGGTCCCCCAGAAGCGCGCTCGCCGGCACGCGGCAATCCTCGAAGATCACATCGGCGGTATGGGCCCCGCGCTGGCCCATCTTCCGGTCGACCGGGCCGATCCTGAGCCCCGACGCGCCCGCCTCCACCAGGAAGGCGGAAATGCCGCGCGCACCCTTCTCTTCCGGGTCGGTACGCGCCATGAGCGTGAACAGCCCCGCTTCCGGCGCGTTGGTGATGAACCGCTTGGTGCCGTTGACCACATAGTGGTCGCCATCGCGAATGGCGGTCGTCTTGAGCGCGGCGGCGTCGGAGCCGGAGTCCGGCTCGGTCAGCGCGAAGGAGCCGATGATCTCGCCGCTCGCGAGCCTCGGGAGATAGGCGCGCTTCTGCTCCTCCCTGCCATCGAGCACGATGCCCTGCGAACCGATGCCGTTATTGGTGCCGAGCATTGAGCGGAAGGCCGGAGAGGTCTGGCCGAGCTCGAAGGCGACGCGCACCTCCTCCGCCATGGCGAGCCCCAGCCCGCCATACTCCTCCGGGATCGACAGGCCGAACAGGCCGAGCGCGCGCATCTCGTCCAGAAGCGTGGACGGGATCTCGTCGTCCTCGGCGATCTTGTGCTCCATCGGCACCAGCCGCTCGCGCACAAAGCGGCGCACGGTGTCGAGAAGATGCTCCAGCGTTTCGGGATCGAGGGCCATGGCGTTTCCGTTGTGTCTTGTGTGCTGTGGACGGAAACTGTCGCATGAGCGCCACGAAAGCGTCAATTTGGCGGAACAGTATTTTGCATAACAAAACCGCCTCGCAAGGCTTCCGGCAATGAGGGCTTGCCCGGACATCGGCTTGCAGTCACAGTCGGGACAGTCCAGCGAACGATCCGCCGGCGTCTCCTGCCGGCGACCTATCGGCAGGGGACCCATGCCCGACATCATCCAGCCGGACCCGATCGTCACCGAAGAGTTCCCGGATGCGCAGGCCGCTGTCGCGCGCATCGAGGCGATCTACGAGCGCAACACCGCCTTTCTGAGGCAGCATTTCGAGGCCTATCTGGCGGGCGAGACGCCGCCGGGGCACATCCGGGCCTGCTATCCCTTCGTGCGGATCGTGACGAGTTCCCATGCGCTCATCGATTCGCGCCTCTCCTACGGCTTCGTCGCCCGCCCGGGCGTCCACGAGACGACGCTCACCCGGCCGGACGTGTTCCGCGACTACCTTCTGGAGCAGGTCGCCCTGCTGATCGAGAATCACGGCGTCGGCATCGCGGTCGGCGAATCCGCCGAGCCGATCCCGGTCCATTTCGCCTACAAGCACGATATCAGCCTGGAAACGCAGCCTCTCCAGCGCGACGGGGTCCTGCCCCAGAGCCCGATGCGCGACCTGTTCGACGTTCCCGATCTCGCGGCGATGGACGATGCCATCATCAACGGCACGCTGGAGCACGGCCCGCACGACCCGGAGCCGCTCGCCCTCTTCCGTGCCGGGCGCATCGACTATTCGCTCCACCGTCTCCTGCATTATACGGGCACGAGCCCGGCCCATTTCCAGAACTTCGTGATCTTCACCAACTACCAGTTCTATGTCGACGCCTTCATCCGCATCGCACGCGAGAAGGTCGCCGCGGGCGAGCCCGCCAGCCTCGCCTTCGTCGAGCCGGGCGGCGCGGTCACGCGGGCCGACGGCCATGGAGGGCTGGAGACGGAAGGCGAGCCGCCCGGCCGGCTCCCCCAGATGCCGGCCTATCATCTGGTCGGGCCCGGCAATGACGGCATCACCATGATCAATATCGGCGCCGGCCCCTCCAATGCCCGCACCATGACCGACCATGTGGCGGTGCTCCGGCCCCATGCCTGGCTGATGCTCGGCCATTGCGCGGGCTTGCGGAACACTCAGACCCTCGGCGACTACGTGCTGGCCCACGGTTATGTGCGCGAGGACCATGTGCTCGACGACGACCTGCCGACCTGGGTGCCCGTGCCGCCGCTCGCGGAGGTGCAGGTGGCGCTGGAGAGCGCGGTGGCCGAGGTGACGGGACTTTCGGGCTATGCGCTGAAGAGCGTGATGCGCACCGGCACGGTGGCGAGCGTCGACAACCGCAATTGGGAGCTCGGCGACTACCGGGCCGTCATGCGCCGCCTGTCGCAGTCGCGCGCCATCGCGCTCGACATGGAATCGGCGGCCATCGCCGCCAACGGGTTCCGCTGCCGGGTACCCTACGGCACGCTCCTGTGCATCTCCGACAAGCCGCTCCATGGCGAGATCAAGCTCGCGGGCATGGCGGGCGAGTTCTACCGCCGGCGCGTCGAGCAGCATCTGGAGATCGGCCTGAAGGCCCTGGAGACGCTTCAGGGCCAGGAACGCGAGCGGCTCCATTCCCGCAAGCTGCGCAGCTTCACCGAGGTCGCCTTCCAGTGATTTCGCGCCCGCTCACGACGGCAGCCGGAACTCCACCCAGAGGGGATGGTGGTCGGAGATGCGGAACGAGAAGCTCGCCTTGGTGAGATCGAGATCGCCCAGCAGCCGTCCCCACAGCTCCACGATGCCGCCATCGGCAAGCTCCAGCCCGATGAGCGCCGCCTCGCCTTCCGCGAACCAGGCGATCTGGTCGTGATAGCTTGCCGCCTCCGGCTCCGACGCGCGGCCATAGATCGTGCGCGGATGGCTCTGCAGGAGGAAGGGAACGGAGAGACCCGTCTCCACGAAGGCCTCGTAGAGCCGGCTGTCGCTGCGCTCCAGATTGAAGTCGCCGAGCACGATCAGATTGTGGTGCCAGCGGCGTTCATTGGCCGCCCAGTCGCGCATCCACTTGGCGATGCCGCGCAACTCCGGCATTCGCTCGACATCCTCGTCGCCATAATCGACATGGGCGGTCACCAGGATGAAGGTCGTGTCGCGCGTGCGAAACGACACCGCATAGGGATTGCGGGCGAACTGGCGCTTGAAGCTCTCCTCGTCGAAGCCGAACTCGGCCGCCTCGTCCGGCACGACGAGCTCGCCCGCGAGCCCTGACAGCGAGACCCGCGTCGTGTCGAAGAGATAGGCCATGTGCTCGTCATTGCCGCCCTGCCCCGCATTGCGGTCGGTCATGAGGAAGCTCCAATTGGGGCCGAGGACCTTCATGGCCGACCGCAGGGCGCGGAAATCGGCACCGACCTCCTGCACGGCGACCACATCGAACCGCGAGACGATCTCCGTGATCGCCCACAGGCAACGATAGTCGCGCTTGGGGCTGTCGTCGGAGGAGGCGGGCACCGCCCATTTCCGCGTCAGCGAGCGGAAATGGGCGATGTTCCACGTGGCGATCAGGATATTGCGGTCGATATCGCGCTTAGGCGGCACGAGCCCGTCGAGATAGGCGGAATAGGCTCGCATCTCCTCGACGACGGCCCGCGGCACGTCGCCGTCCGCCGGCGCGTGCGCCGGATCGGCAAACAGGACGTCCAGAGGCGTGGCCATGGTCGGCTCCCCCCGCAAACCGCCGGAAAGCCAAGCCTATCACACCGCCGGTGACGGCTCCATGGCGGCCCGCTCGATGACCTCCCGCCAGGACGGCTCGACGGCAAGGTCGAACACCTCTTCAAGGGCCCGTTCGAGCCCGGCCGCATCGAGAACATGCTGTTCGACGGTGCCATCCGGCCGGCGCAGGGTGAGGCGGTTGTCGAGCAGCGCATGACGCGCTTCCGGCCGGGTTCGCGCCACGGTCAGGCTCCGGCGGAAGGGCGAGTTCGGGTGGGTCGAGGTGTACCAGTTGGCGAGCTCGTAATCCGCCGGCTGACAGGGGTCCGGCGACAGCTCGTACATCGCCCGCCATCCGCCGTTGCGCCAGACCTGCGCAAGAAGAGCCGGGCCGAAGGGGATAATCCGGTAGGTATCGTGCAGCGTTCGCTGCGGCTCCTCGGTATCCATGCGCAGCGGCGCCGGCGGCACGCTGCTGCCGAAGCCGACATCCACCAGCCACGGCCTGCCGTCGAGCGTGACCCTGAGCGCCATATGGGTGCGCGGGGCCACAGGGGCGTCCGGCGGGGCCATCCAGAGCACCCGGGCGGCAAGCCCCTCCACCACGAAGCCCATGCGTGCGAGAACGCGCTTGAACAGGCTGTTCTGCTCGAAGCAGTAACCGCCCCGGCGCCCCGCGATCAGCTTGGCATCGATCGCTTCCTCGGCCAGATCCACGCCACGGCCCAGAAGAACGTCGACCGCCTCGAAGGCAATGGAATCGAGATGGCGCTCATGGAGATCCCTCAAGGTGTCGATGGTCGGCGTATCGGGACCGTCATAGCCGATGCGGGCACGATAGGCGTCGAGATCGACGAACGGCCGGTCCCGCCCGCCCCCGAGCGCTTCCGCGATCTGGCGCACCGCGGTCGGGGCGGAGACGTCGACGAGGCGGATATCCGGGTTCTGCGCACGGAATGCCGTGCCGAGCGCCTCGCGCAGGGGCCGCTCGATGCCGCCGCCAATGGCGACCAGACCGAAGGACCGGGCATCGAAGGCGCTGACCGCGCCCTCCGGCTCGGTCGTTCCGTCCGCAGTGAGGCCGAGATCGGACAGCCCCTGCAGGACCGTCTCGAGCACGGCCTCAGACCGGCCGATCACGAGAATATGCGAGGTGATCTCACCATGCCGGGATTGCGTGTCGATGCTCATTCCGCAGCCTCCCCGTAAGCGCTCTGCTCGCGCGCCTGACGCAGCGCATGAGCCCACCATGCCAGGTGCGAGAGCATGGTCGCCATGGCGCGCGTGGCCGGTTCCGGGTCGGCCAGCTCGCCATTATCGTCGAAGTGGTTCGGGGCGCCAGCGAAACTGACGCAGTCCCTGATGCCCACCGCATGGGGCTCCGCGAAGACGAGACGCAGCTGCTCCACCGCCCGCAGCCCCCCGGAGACGCCGCCATAGGACACGAAGCCGACGGGCTTGGCCCGCCACTCCCTGCCGGCTGAATCGATCAGTGCCTTCAGCGGCGCGGGAAAGGAATGATTGTATTCCGGCGTGACGACGACAAACGCGTCCGCGCCGTCGAGCCGGCGCTTCAGCGCTGCGCTCGCAATCGTGTCGTGACCGGCCACGCCATTGGCGATATCCGGCGAGGCCGGATCGATCCGGTCGAGTGCGAAGCCGCCATGGCGGCCAATTTCCGACGCGGCCCAGCCGGCCACGGTGTCGCAGAAGCGCCCGGTCCGGGCACTGCCGTAGATCAGGGCAAGTTCGATCTGTCTCTGCATGGGTGTTCGCTCCCGGTATTGCCGTTGCAGGAGCGCACTGTTATAAAACCTCAAGTTAAGTTTAGGTCAAGCCCCCATGACGAGACTTTGTCCACAGGACCGGCGCAGGCCCCTGACGGTGGGCGAGGTCGCCCACCGCAGCGGCGTGGCCGTCTCCGCCCTCCACTTCTACGAGGCCCGCGGCCTGATCCGCAGCTGGAGGACGGAGGGGAACCAGCGCCGCTACGGGCGCGACGTGCTGAGACGCGTGGCGGTCATCAAGGTCGCCCAGCGCGTCGGCATCCCGCTGTCCGAGATCGGCGAGGCGCTCGCCGCGCTGCCGGAAGGCCGCACACCGACCGCTGCCGACTGGGAAGCGATGTCCGCCCGGTGGCGCGCCGACCTCGATGCCCGGATCGGCCGTCTGACGGCGCTGCGCGACAGGCTCGACGGCTGCATCGGATGCGGCTGTCTGTCCTTCAGGGACTGCCCCTTGCGCAATCCCGGGGATGTCTTGTCGGAAGAGGGCCCGGGGCCTCGCCTTCTCGATCCGGAGTAGCCGCTCCCGGCGATCGGACCATAGACGGCATCACAGAAAACGCCGACTGTGACCTAGGAAGCACAGCTAAGGGAGGATTTTTCGCTTATAAGATGCGATCCGCAAATACTGGAGTCTGGCCTCACATGTCGAATCTCGATCGTCGCGCCGTCATTGCCGGCCTGACCGTCACGGCCGCCACCGGCCTCACGGGTTGCGTGACCACGGCGTCGTCGCCCCCCGATGCGGGAAGCCCGACCGACTACCAGTCCATGTATGCGGCGATCACCACCGAGCCGTTCCCGATCCCGGCGGTCGACGTATCGAGAATGAACCCGACCTATCTGCGCCAGCGGGTACGCTACAGCGCCGGCGAACAGCCCGGCACAATCATCGTCGACCCGGCAAGCTACTTCCTCTACCACATCGAGGAAGGCGGCTGGGCGATGCGCTATGGCGTCGGCGTCGGGCGAGAGGGCTTCGGCTGGTCGGGCTCCGCCACGATCAAGGCGAAGCGCAAATGGCCGGACTGGTATCCCCCCAAGGAGATGATCGAGCGCGAACCGCGCCTGAAGAAGATGATCGTCCAGCTCCAGAGTGGGCTCGGCATGCCGGGCGGTCCGCGCAATCCGCTCGGCGCCCGCGCGCTCTATCTGTGGCAGAACAACAAGGACACGCTCTACCGCATCCACGGCACGTTCGAGCCCGGGACCATAGGCAGGAGCGTCTCGTCCGGCTGTATCAGGATGATCAACCAGGACGTCATCCACCTCTATAACCGCACGCCGATCGGCACCACCGTCGTCGTCCGCTCCGCCGGCGTCTGACGGGTCCGCCCCGCCGCCGACAGCCCCCGAGGGCGAAGCGGCTGAAACGGCCATATGCGATAGCCACCGGCAAGAAGAGGCCGGCTGCGCCTTGACCTGCGTCAAGGGCAGCCCGCGTATCCGCGCGCAAGATCGACACTGCTCCCTGCCGTGGAACCCGCCGCGATCCGGCGGCGTTTCACATATGTGTTGCCCGGGTTGTTCCGCCGGAGGGAACCGATCGCCCGACGGCGGACCAGGTCGGTCGACCCCGATCATCGAGGCTGCACGGTGTCGCACGCTCCATCGCAACAGGCCAGTCCGGACGGCACGGTACCGCACACCGATCCCGTGCAACCAGAGATCAGGCGGTTTCTGCATCCCGACGGGACAGCCACCGGGCCGCTCCCCGAGCCGCTCGCCGATCCTGACCGCCTTGTCGGGCTCTATCGCGGCATGGTGCTGGCCCGCGCATTCGACGAGAAGGCCATTTCCCTCCAGCGGACCGGGCGGCTGGGGACCTATGCCTCCTCGCTCGGCCAGGAGGCGGTCTCCGTCGGGACCGCTGCGGCCATGGACGATGCGGACGTTTTCGCCCCCTCTTTCCGCGAGCACGGTGCCCAGCTCTGGCGCGGCGTGACGCCGGAGGAGCTGTTCCTCTATTGGGGCGGCGACGAGCGGGGAAGCGCCTTCGAGGGCCCGAAGCGGGATTTCCCCGTCTGCGTTCCCGTCGCCACCCACTTCCCCCATGCGGTCGGCGCAGCTCTCGCTCTCAAGCTCGACGGCGGCGCGTCCGTCGCGGTCGCCATCGGCGGCGACGGATCCACCTCGAAGGGCGATTTCTACGAGGCTCTCAACCTCGCCGGCGCGTGGCGCCTGCCTGCCATCTTCGTCATCTCCAACAACCAGTGGGCGATCTCGGTACCGCGGCAGGCGCAGACCGCGTCCCGGACGCTAGCGCAGAAGGCCCTCGCCGCCGGCATTCCGGGCTGGCAGGTCGACGGCAACGATGCCGTCGCGGTCGCATCCTGCGTCGGCGATGCCATTGCGCGGGCCCGCGAGGGTGCCGGGCCGACGCTGATCGAGGCGCTGACCTACAGGCTCGGCGACCACACGACGGCCGACGACGCCCGCCGTTACCGGAGCGACGAGGAGGTCTCCGGCCACTGGAAGGAAGAGCCCCTCACCCGCCTGCGGACCTATCTCGCCAATGAGGGCCACTGGGACAAGGACCGGGAGGAGGCCCTCATCCGCGAGGTCCGCCAGCGCATCGACGAGGCCGCGGAGCACTATCTCGCAACGCCTCCCCAGCTGCCGGAGGCGATGTTCGCCCACCTCTTCGCGACGCTGCCGGCGCCTCTCGAAGACCAGGTCCGCTCCCTCGGCGGCGATGCGGGCAACGGGGAGGGGTCCCCATGAGCGGCGTCACCATGGTCGAAGCGCTCAATCTCGCGCTCGCCCGGGCGCTTCGCGAGGATGAGCGGGTCGTGCTGCTGGGCGAGGATATCGCGGCGGATGGCGGTGTGTTCCGCGTGACGGACGGCCTGCTGGCGACATTCGGGGCCGACCGTGTCCGCGACACGCCCCTATCGGAGACGGTCATTGCCGGAGCCTCCGTCGGGCTCGCGGCGATGGGCTACCGCCCGGTCGCGGAAATCCAGTTCATGGGGTTCATCTATCCGACCATCGACCAGATGGCGAACCACGCCTCGCGCCTGCGCACGAGGACGCGCGGGCGACTGAGCTGCCCCATGGTGCTGCGCGCGCCCTATGGCGGCGGCGTCCATGCGCCGGAGCACCATTCGGAGAGCATGGAGGCGATGTTCGCCCACATTCCGGGCCTCAGGGTGGTCATCCCCTCCTCCCCGCGGGCGGCTTACGGGCTCATGCTCGCCGCGATCCGCGATCCCGCCCCTGTGGTCTTCCTGGAGCCGAAGCGCCTCTATCGCGCCGTGCGCGAGACCGTCGAGGACACGGGCGAGGCGCTCCCCCTCGACCGGTGCGCGGTGGAGCGCGAGGGCCGCGATCTCACGCTCGTGAGCTGGGGCGCCATGATGCTGGAGACACGCAAGGCGGCCGAGACGCTCGCCGGCGAGGGCATC
Source organism: Kaustia mangrovi (assembly GCF_015482775.1). Classification (GTDB taxonomy): domain Bacteria; phylum Pseudomonadota; class Alphaproteobacteria; order Rhizobiales; family Im1; genus Kaustia; species Kaustia mangrovi. Next base: position 1,990,880 of record NZ_CP058214.1, read on the forward strand.
GAGGCGGAGATCGTCGACGTACGCACGCTCGCCCCGCTCGACGCCCGCACGATCGTCGACTCCGTCCTGAAGACCGGGCGCTGCGTCATCGTTCACGAGGCCCCGCTGACCGGCGGGTTCGGCGCGGAGATCGCCGCCCGCCTCGCGGGCGAGGGGCTGATGTCGCTCGTCGCGCCGGTGGCCCGCGTCGCCGGCTACGATACGGTGATGCCCCTCTTGCGGCTGGAGGCGGCCTACATGCCCTCCACGGACCGCATCTGCGAGGCGGCCCGACAGGCAATGGAGTTCTCATGACCACCTTCCGGCTGCCGGATCTGGGGGAAGGCCTGAGCGAGGCGGAGATCGTCGCCTGGCATGTGAGCGCGGGCGATCACGTCTCCACGGACCAGCCGCTCGTCTCCGTCGAAACGGCCAAGGCGGTCATCGAGATCCCCTCCCCGCAGGCCGGCCTCGTAAGCCGCATCTATGGCGAGCCCGGCGACGTGCTGGCCGTGGGCGCGCCGCTCGCCGATATCGACGGCGGTCCGCAGGAGGAGCATGCGGGCATCGTCGGCGATCTTCCAAGCGCACCGGAGACGGAACAGCCCGCGCCCGCTGCTGCCGCCGCGGCCAGGGACGGCCGGCAACGAGAAGAGACCGCGGTCAGGGCGAGCCCGAAGGTCCGTGCCGAGGCACGCAAGCGCGGCATCGCGCTCGACACGGTGACCGGCACAGGCCCCGGCGGCACCATCACCATGGACGATCTGGAGACACATCCGGCCGGCACGGGAGATCCCGTCGCGGAGCCCCTGCGCGGCGCCCGCCGGACCATGGCCCGGGCGATGGCGCGTGCCCGCGACGAGGTTGCGCCCGCCACGGTCACCGAGGAGGCCGATATCTCCCACTGGAGCGCGGAGGATGACGTGACCGTCCGGCTCGTCAGCGCAATCGTCGACGCGGTGGCGGCCGAGCCCCGGCTCAACAGCTGGTACGATGGGGAGAACGACGCCATAGCCGTGCACGAGACCGTAGATCTCGGCATCGCCCAGGACACCGAGGCCGGCCTCTTCGTCCCCGTCCTGCGCGACGTGGCCGCCCAGTCGGCCGATGCGCTACGCGAGAGGCTGACGGCGCTGAAGACCCGCGTCCGCGAGCGCTCGGCAACCCCGGACGAGCTGCGCGCTCCGACGATCACCCTGTCGAATTTCGGCATGATCGCGGGGCTCCACGCCGCCCTCGTCGTCGTCCCGCCGCAGGTCGCGATCCTCGGCGCGGGGCGCATTGCCGAACGGGTGAAGCTCGACGGCGGCAAGCCGGTACCGGCCCGGATCCTGCCGCTCTCGCTCAGTTTCGACCACCGCGCCGTCACGGGCGGAGAAGCCGCACGGTTCCTCGCCGCCATCGTCACCTCGCTCGAAGCCGGCCGATAACCGCCCCGGGGGACCCGCCATGACCGATATCCTCGACAGTACCGACCCGCTCGGCCCGTATCAGGTGATCCACATTGCGCGCCACAGGCCTCATCTGCGCGCGATCCTCGTCGTCGACAACGTCGCATGCGGTCCCGCCATCGGCGGCACGAGAATGGCTCCCGACGTTTCCCTAGCGGAATGCCGCCGGCTCGCCCGCGCCATGACGCTGAAGAACGCCGCGGCCGGCCTGCCCCATGGCGGCGCGAAGTCCGTCATCGTCGCCGATCCGCATATGCCGCATCGGGAGAAGGAGGAGACCATCCGCGCCTTTGCCGGCGCCATTGCGCGCGTGGAGGACTACATTGCCGGCCCGGACATGGGAACCGACGAGACGGCCATGGCCTGGTGCCGCGACGAGATCGGCCGTGCCGTGGGCCTGCCGCGCGAGCTCGGCGGCATCCCCCTCGACGAGATCGGGGCGACCGGCTTCGGGGTCGCGATCGCGGCCCGCGTCGCACAGGAATTCTGCGGGCTGACACTCGAAGGCGCGCGGGTCGCCGTCCAGGGCTTCGGTGCCGTCGGCCGGCATGCCGCGCGCTTCCTGGCCGAGCGCGGCGCGGTGCTCGTCGGCGCGTCCGATTCCCACGGCACGCTCGTCGACCCGGACGGCATCGACATTCAGGATCTCATCGCCCACAAGGCTGCCGGCGGTCCCGTGAGCGACTATTCCGGCGGCCGGGCGCTCGACCGCGACGCCATCGTGGACGTGCCCTGCGACATCTGGATTCCCGCCGCGCGGCCCGACGTGCTGCGCGAGGACAATGCCGGACGTCTCGACTGCAGGATGGTGCTGCAGGGCGCGAACATCCCCGCAACGCCGGAGGCGGAGGCGATCCTGCACGAGCGCGGCATTCTCTGCGTGCCCGACTTCATCGCCAATGCGGGCGGCGTCATCTGCGCCTCCGTCGAGTATCACGGCGGGACGGAGGCGGTTGCGTTCTCCGCTATCGAGGAGAAGCTCCGCCGGAATACGCGCGAAGTCCTCGAACTGGCCCGCGACGAGGGGATATTGCCGCGCGCGGCTGCCGAACGGCTCGCCCGGGCACGGGTCGAGCGCGCCATGGCACTGCGCCGGTGGGCGTGAAGCCGCTCAGGGCCGAAGGAACTGCCGGCGGAACTGCGCGGGCGTCATGCCCTCATGTCTGCGATAGGCGCGCTCGAAGGCGGTGGTGTCCGAATAGCCGAGACGTGTCGCGACATCCGCAATGGCGATCTCCGGCTCGGCCAGCATGCGGCGCGCAATGCCGATCCGGCATTCCGCCAGAAGATCGGAATAGGTCGTCCCCTCCTCGTCGAGCCGGCGACGCAACGTACGCCGCGACATGCCGAGCACCACGGCGATGGCCGACTGGCCGACAGCATCGCGCCCGAGCCGCCCGATAATGTGGCGGCGCACGCGAACCGCGACGGGCTGGGCATGCTCCAGGCGCGACGCCTCATGCGCAAGAGCGCGCTCGAGCGGACGGAAGCTGTCCGCATTGCCGCCCGGCATGGGCAGGTCGAGCATGCGCGCCGGGAACCGGAGACTGTTGGTCTGCGCCCGGTAGCGGACCCGGCAGCGGGGTTCGTCGAGACGCACCCCGTCCGCACCGTTCGGACCGTGCTCGAAAGCAAGCTCGACAGGCCGCCAGTCGCACCCGGCTGCCCGGTCGACCAGCCCCGCCAGCACCGCCATGGTCAGCTCCGCGTCCTGGTCGCGCGGCCAGATCCGGGGATTGAGGATCCGATAGGAAACGGTGGCGATGTCGCCATCGACCTCCAGATCGATCATCGAGTCGCCCTGCACCATGGCGAAGGCGTCGCGAAACAGGCGAAGCGCCGCGCCGAGCGTCGGGGCGCGCTGAACGGCCTCCCCCACCCGGCCGATATTGGCGAGGTCGAACCGGGCCCCGACCGACCAGCCGAAGCCCGGCGCACGCAAAGCCTCCGCGGCGGCCTGCGAGAAGCCGACAAAGCTGCGCAGCGACAGGCTGGTCTCCGGCGATGGCAGGGGATCGGTGCCGATCCGGCGGCACAGGGCCAAGACGTCGCCGCCCCGCTCGCGAAGTGCGTCGATCGGGTCCCTGAGTGCTGAAGCGACGATATAGGAGCCATGCGGCACGAGGCTGCGTCTCCGGCAAACTGCCCCCGGAACAGTTTAGAACGATACTATCCTAGCCGCCCGAGGCGCCGTCAATAGACGCGAAGTTTGTCCGGAAATGTCGGAGCCACCGCGCAAGAAGAGGGCTATCGTTCGATGGAGGGACGGGAGAATGGCCCGCGCCACAAGAAGATTTCGTGCGGACCATTCCTGAAAACAAAGGGGTGGATCATGCGTGCTGCTCGGTTCGCGCCGGTTGTTGTCGCAACCGCGATGGCTCTTGTGGGAGGAAGCGGGCAGGAGGCCGCAGCTCAGGAACAGACGGCGGAAGCCCTGCTGAACGCCCGATGCTCGGCCTGCCACGAGCGCCGCGACGACGGAACCCTCAACCGCATCAGCGATGCCCGCAAGACGCCGGAAGCCTGGTTCATGACCGTCTTCCGCATGACCAACATCCACGGCGTCCAGCTCACCGACGACGAACAGCGCACCATCGTCAAGTACCTGTCCGACACGCAGGGCCTCGCCCCGACGGAGGGGGCGGACTACCGCTATGCGCTCGAAAAGGCGCCCGGCAGCATCGACACCGCCCCGAACGACACGCTGTTCCAGATGTGCGGGCGCTGCCACACCTTCGCCCGCGTCGCGCTGCAGCGCCGCGACAAGGCGGACTGGACGAAGCTCGTCCACTTCCATCTGGGCCAGTTCCCGACCACCGAGTATCAGGCGCTGGGCCGCGACCGCGACTGGTTCGCCATTGCGACCGGCGATGTCGTCGACCAGCTCTCAAAGCTGTTCCCCTACGAGACTGACGCCTGGGCGACGTGGAAGGACAAGCCCGCGCCGGACATGTCGGGCACATGGCGCCTCGCCGGCCGGCAGCCAGGCAATGGCGCCTATGAGGGTCACGCGACCGTCGCGAAGACCGGCGACGACACTTACGACGTGTCCATGTCCGTGACCTTCGCCAATGGCGACAGCCTGGAGCGCGAGGGCAAGGCCATCCTCTATAACGGCCATGAATGGCGGGCGAGCTTCCCCGGGGACGATCACGTCATCCGGCAGGTCTTCAGCGTGAGCGAGGACGGCGCCATGATGAACGGGCGCTGGATGTATCGCGACGTGGAGGCGCTCGGCGGCAGGATGACGGCCATTCGCGCGGAGGGTACGGACCCGCGGATCCTGAACGTCGTTCCCTCCGCCCTGAAGCAGGGCACGACTGCGCAGATCGCCGTCAACGGCGTCGGGCTCGGCGAGACCGTCGATCTCGGTCCGGGCGTGGAGATAGAGGTCCTGGACCGGTCGCCGGAGCGCATGGTCGTCAAGGCCACGGTCTCCGCGGACGCCGCGCCGGGCGCACGCACGGTCGTGACCGGGGATGCCGCGGCAAGCGAGGGTTTCGTGGTCTATGACCGCGTGGCCAGGCTCGAGGTGGAACCGGCGGAGACCATCGCGCGCGTCGGCGGTGCCGGCGGGCCGATCCCGAAGATCCCCGCGCAGTTCGAGGCCGTGGGCTATATGGCCGGCGCCGATGGCGAAGCGGGAACCGACGACGACATCCGGATCGGCCCGATGGACGCGGACTGGTCGACAGAGGATTTCGACGCACTCGCCGCGGAGATGAAGGACACCCGGTTTGCCGGCACCATCACGCCGTCCGGGCTGTTCGAGCCGGCCGGCGCGGGCCCGAACCCGGAGAGGCCGATGGACACCAATAATGCCGGCAACCTGTCGGTGGTGGCGACCGTCGAGGATGGCGGCGAGGCGGTGACCGGCAAGGCGCACCTCTTCGTCACCGTCCAGCGCTTCGTCACCACGCCGATGTGGTAGGAGGTTTCATGCAGACGCTCAGTCTCGTTCCGCAAAACGTCCACGAGGTGGCCGTCGAGGGCCGGCGAATGCTGCTGCACGTGCCCACCACCAGCCTGTTCGAGATGGACGAGGTGAGCGGGGCCGTCCTCGACCTGTTCCGGCATAACGGGGCGGTCAGCCCCGCAACCGTCAGCAAGGCCTTCGGGGCGAGCTACCGCCCCGACGACGTGGCCGACGTCATATCGAGCTTCGTCGATCTCGACATCGTGCGCGACGCGCGCGAGCCGGAGCGCGCCGACAAGCCACTGCCCGTGGAGGACTTCCCGCTCTCCACCATCGTGCTCAACGTCAATACCGGCTGCAATCTCTCCTGCACCTATTGCTACAAGGAGGACCTGACCGCGCCCGCCAAGGGCGAGCGCATGGAGTTCGAAACGGCGGTGAAGTCCTTCGAGCTGCTCCTGAAGCAGGCGAAGGACCGCAATCGCGTCAATCTCGTCTTCTTCGGCGGCGAGCCCCTGTCAAACATGCCGCTCATCCGCCAGATGGTCGACTATGCCGAGGCGCGGGGGCGCGAGGTCGGCAAGACAATCGACTTCAGCGTCACCACCAACGCCACGCTGCTGACGGAAGAGCTCGTCGACTGGCTCGACGCGCACCGCTTCGCCATCACCATCAGCATGGACGGGCCGAAGGCGCTGCACGACAGGAACCGGGTCACCGTCTCCGGCAAGGGCACCTACGACACCGTGGCGAAGAAGGCGCGCATGCTGCTTTCGCGCTACCGCTCGCGCCCCGTCGGCGCGCGCGTCACGCTGACCCGCGGGGTGACCGACGTTATCGCCATTCACGAGCATTTGAGGGACGAGCTCGGCTTCTTCGAGGTCGGCTTCTCGCCAGCGACCTCGGGCGCGGTCTCCGCCTTCAACCTGACGGACGAGGAACTCGCGTCGGTCTTCGCCGACATGAAGGTGCTGGGCGAGCGCTATGTGGAGGCGGCGATCGCGGGCCGCAATATTGGCTTCTCCAACATGCATCAGCTCATGACCGATCTCGCGGAGGGCACCAGGAAGGCCATCCCCTGTGGCGCCGGCATGGGCATGCTGGCGGTCGACAAGGAAGGCGACCTCCATCTCTGCCACCGCTTCACCGGCTCCAAGATGCCGACCTTCGGCAATGTCGACACCGGCCTCGACGAGGACCGGCTCGGCGCCTTCGTGGAGAAGGCACAGGACAAGACGGGGCGCGGCTGCGCGACCTGCCGCATCCGCTCGATCTGCGCGGGCGGCTGCTATCACGAATCCTATGCGCGCTACGAGGACCCGCTCCATCCCGTCTATCACTATTGCGAGCTGATGCGCGACTGGGTGGATTTCGGGATCTCCGCCTATACGCGCATCAACACCCACAATCCGGCGTTCTTCAAGCGCCATCTCGAACCGCGGAGGGCCGCGCCATGAAGCACCTGAAACCGGCGAACGCGAAGGCGGAGAAATTCGCCGAGGCGGCCGAAAAGGGCCAGACGGAGGAGGTCCGGCTGATGCAGACCATCGCCGGCTGCACCGCGACGCTGGACCCGGGCTGGGAGGTCGACGCCTTCGGCGGTGTCGCCGCGCTCTGCCAGCCCATGGAGGCCGATCTCTATGGCTGCTCCGACCCGTGCTGGTGGCCCGCCCAGGTCGCCGACACGCTCAACACCTATCCGAACTGGAACAACGACGCGCCCGCGACCGAGAAGGACTGGCGCAAGCTCAACTCCGTCTATCCGGAGAAGGGCTGACGGCCCTCGCGGAACGCCAGGCTTGAGACAAGGGGAAGACAAGATGAACGGGGCTCGGCGGATCATGAAGACATCGCTCGTGGCGGCGGCCACCGCCCTCGTCGCGCTGGGGGCCGGCGCCGGCACGGCCCATGCCAAGGACTACATCCTGACCAGCGTCAAACCCGACACGCTCGTCCTCGTCGACGCCGCCGCGCGCAAGGTGGACAAGGCCTACAAGGTGCCCGATGCGGAACCCGGCGTGCTGACCATCACCCCATCGCCCGACGGCAAGACCGCCTATGTCCTGATCAATCGCTGGGAAAGCATCTCCGGTATCGACCTCGACAGCGGCAAGCAGGTCTTCCGGGCGGACTTCTCCAGCGGCGAGGAGCGGGTCAAGGGCATGTTCGGCATGGACATCTCGCCGGACGGCTCCGAGATCGCCGTCTACCAGTCCCCGGTCGCGCTCGGGCTCGGCGAGTACGAGGTCAAGCCGACGCGCATCGCCTTCTACGACACTTCCGCAGGCATGGATGCCAAGCCGGTGAGGACCATTCCGGTGCCGCGCCAGATCACGCTGATCATGTATTCGGCCGACGGCAGCAAGCTCTACGGCCTCGGGCGCGCCGTCTATGTCATCGACCCGAAAACCGGCGACATTCTCGACGAGCACAAGACGCAAGGCTGGGACCGGGAGAACTTCGCCCCGCCCGACATTCTCGACGTGTGGAGCCAGTGGGAGCAGGCGGGCGTCATGGTCACGCCCTACTACACCGCGCGCACGGACATGGACCCGATGGACCCTGAGGCCTATGTCACGGGCATTCTTTCCCTCGATCTGAAGACCGGCGCCTTCGATCTGTCGGATGTGGAGAACACGGACATCTTCTACTTCTCCTCGGTGGCGAGCCCGACCGATCCCGACATCGTCTTCGGCGCCTATTCCCAGCTGTCGAAATTCGACACCAGCGCCGGAAAGGCACTCGGGCGCGTCGATCTCGACCACAGCTACTACGCGATCAACATCTCCAGCGACGGCAAGGAGGTTTATGTCGGCGGCACGCTCGGCGACATCTCCGTCCACGATGCCGAAACGCTTGAGAAGATCGGCTCGATCGAGATGCCCGACGGCGCGAGCCAGGGGATTTCCAGCGTCCGGATCATCGAGCGGTAGGGCCCATGATATCGGCCCGAGTGACGGTGGCCGAGGCAAGGATTAAGCTGCTCCTGATGCCGTTCCTCGGGAGGCCCATGGCGTGGTGACCGGCGCGACCGGATCGAGGCGCGAGACCTATCGCTGGCTCTATTCCTTCGTCAGGCCGAACCTTCCGGCCCTGATCGTTGTGCTGTGCCTGTCGCTTCTTGCCAGCGCGCTGGGGCTCGCCCAGCCCTATCTGACCAAGCTCCTGATCGACCGCGGGCTGGTCGCGGGCGACTTCTCCGCCATCGTTACCCTCGCGCTCGTCATGCTCGGCCTTGCCGTGGTCGGCGCCGGGATCGCCACGCTCAACCGCTGGCACTATGTGAGCGTGTCGGGGCGCATCCTGTTCGCGATCCGCGCGCATATCTACCGCCATCTCCAGACCTTGTCGCCGAGCTATTTCACGCGCACGCGCTCAGGCGACCTGATGGCCCGGCTCGATGGCGACATCGCGGAGGTGCAGCGCTTCGCGACCGATTCCGCGCTCGCCCTCGTCAATGGTGTCATCGTGCTCGCCGGCGCGCTGACCTTCATGGTTCTTCTGTCCCCCCTTCTCTCGCTCATTGCCTTCGCTCTGCTGCCGCTCCATGTGGTGTTCCTGCGCGTCGTGCGCCCGCGCATCGAGCTGTCGCTGCGCGATCTGAGGGCGCAGGCGAGCGGCCTCTCCTCCTTCTTCTACGACACGCTTCAGGCCATGAAGCTCATCCAGTCGGTGGGTGCGGAGCGCCGCGAGGCGGAGCGGCTGGACGGCCTCCAGGCGCGCTATTTCGGCAGGCTGCGCCACCAGCAGATGCTCGACCAGGCCGCGAGTGTCATCCCCGGCCTGTTCACGCTCGCGGGCGTCGCCCTGGTCTTCGTCGCAGGCGGTGCCATGGTCATCGACAAGACCATGACGCTCGGCACGCTGATCGCCTTCACCGGCTACCTGACCCGCGCGGTCGGCCCGGTGAACACGCTGCTCGGCCTCTATGTGGCGCTCAAGCGCGCGCAGGTGAGCCTCGACCGCGTGGAGGAGATCCGCCATGCCCGGCCCGATGTCTGCCAGCCATCGGCACCCGAAGCCCTGCCCGCCGGCGCGGGCGGGACCATCGAGCTCATCGGCGTGAGCTTCGCCTATCCCGGCGAGGAGACGCAGGTCCTGACCGACACGAGCGCCGTCTTCCCGGCGGGCGCGAAGGTCGCAATCGCCGGGCTCTCCGGGGCCGGCAAGTCGACGCTGATCGACCTCCTGCAGCGCCACTACGACCCCGGTGCCGGCCGCATCCTCCTCGACGGAACGGATCTTGGGCGGCTCGACCTCGCGGCACTCAGGCGCAAGGTCGCGGTCGTCTCGCAGGAGACCCTCCTCCTGAGCGGCAGTGTGGCGGAGAACCTGCGCTACGCCGCCCCCGAGGCGAGCGACGGGGAGGTTCGGCGCGCGGCGGAGATGGCCGCCGTTTCCACCTTCGTGGACGCCTTGCCGGAGGGCTACGAGACGGAGCTCGGCACACGGGGGCTGCGGCTCTCCGGCGGTCAGCGCCAGCGCATCGCCATTGCCCGCGCGATCCTTCAGGACCCGCTCGTCCTCATTCTCGACGAGGCGACGTCGGGCGTCGACACGGAAACGGAAGAGGCGGTGCGCCGGGCCCTCGACACCGTGTTCTCCGGCCGCACGCGCATCGTCGTCGGCCATCGCTCGACCATGGCTGAGGACGCCGACCTCGTCTTCGAGCTCGTCGGCGGACGCCTCATCGCGCGCGACCCTGTGCAGGAGAGGACACCGGCGCCATGAGCGGGGAGGTGACCGTCGGCATTCTTGACAGCGGCGTTTCCGGTGCCCTCGCCCCCCGCCTTGCGCGCTACCGGCGGTTCCATCCGCTCGACAATGGCAGGATCGCCGCCGGCCCGCCCGTCGCCGACGAGACCGGCCATGGCAGCGCGGTCACGCAGACCGTCCGCGTGCTCGCCCCGACGGCCCGGCTCGCCCATGCGCAGGTCTTCTCCGGCGCCCATCTCGCAGCGCCCGCCACCATCGCGGCAGGCCTCGACTGGCTCGCCGGCGACGGCGCCGACCTCGTCGTCATGTGCTTCGGCCTCGCCGCCGACCGCGCGGTATTGCGGACCGCCTGCGCGCGCGCCGTCGAGCGCGGCGCGATCCTTGTCGCCGCCTCGCCGGCGAGAGGCCCGCAGCCCTTCCCTGCCGCCTACCCCCATGTGATCGCGGTCACCGGCGATGCGCGCTGCGCGGCCGGAGAGGTCTCCCATCTCGATACGGCACAGGCGCTCTTCGGCACCCATTGCCCGCCGCCGGACAGCACGCGGGCCCCGCGCTTTGCCGGTGCGAGCGCCGCGGCCGCCCATTTCGCCGGCCTCGCCGCCGCCTGGCTCTGCACCGCGCCCGGCGGCGGACGCGAGGCCCTCCTGGCGCATTTCAAGGCCGCCGCCCGGTATCGCGGCGCCGAGCGGCGCGGCGCGGTGGCGGAATGAGGCGGATGCAGTCACCCCCTCGCCCTCCCATCGCTGGCCCAAAGCATTCCGGGTGACGCAGTGTGAGCCTGCCGGATACCATACTCCTCGCCGCCGAGCGTGCGGCGCTGCTCGGCGCCACTATCGCCGCGCTCGCGGCCATACCGCCATGGCGCGGGCGCCGCATGGCGGGTGCGGTCTCGTTCGTCCTTGCGCTGGCGAGCATGTCCGCTCTCGCGTGGCATTTCCTCACTGACGATTTCTCCTATCGTCTCGTCTGGCTCCTGAGCGCACCCGAGCTCGCCCCATGGCTCAAGCTCGCAAGCCTGTGGGCAAGCGACAGCGGAACCCTGCTCCTTCTCGGGCTGCTCGCCTCGGGGCTCGCCCTGCGGCTTGCCCGACATGACGGCTTCGCAGGACCCGGCGCCTTCCTGCTCGCCGGCGTCTTCCTCGCCGCCGCCCTCATCTTCGACCCATTCCGGCAAACGCCCCCGGAGCTTCTGGCGCAGGCGCCCCATCGGGGCATGAACGCCCATCTCACCCGCATCTGGATGGCGCTTCATCCGCCGCTCGTCTTTCTCGCCTACATGCTGATCATCGCGCCCTGGGGTGCCATGGCGGAGGCACTCGCCACGGGGCGCGGCGCATGGCGGGATATCGCCGCCGTCCAGATGCGCCTGAGCTTCCTGATCCTGTCGGCGGGCATCGCGCTTGGCATGTGGTGGGCCTATGAGGATTTCGCCTACGGGACCCTGTGGCACTGGGACCCTGTTCAGACGGCGATCTTCGCCGCCTGGGCCTTCCTCACAGGTCTCGTCCACGCCCAGAGGCGCTACCGGCCTGCCGGGCCGTTCGCCATGAGCCATCCCGCGCTCGGCCTGCTCGCCGCGATTGCCGCGCTCGGCGCCATGGCCATCACCCGCGAGCCGACGCTCGTCTCCTCCCATCGCTATGTCGGCGAGACATCGGCGGCGATCCTCTTCGCACTCACGGGCGCCCTCGCCGCGGTCCTTGCCGCCGCCGCCGTCTACCGGCTGGCGCGGGGGCCGGGGCTCCGGCTGGCGACCGGCGGGGAACGCAGCACCGCTCTTATCGTCGCGGTGGCGCTGTTCGCGGCGCTGGGCCTCGCCGCCCTCGCCCAGATCGCCATCGCCTATGCCAGCGCGCTCATGGAGCTGCCGCGCCCGAAGGACCTCAAGCCGTTCTTCGAGATGTTGCGCAACTTCGCGCCGGCCCGCGAGATCGAGGAACTGCGCACCGCCTTCGCCCAATGGGATATCGACACCTACGGCATGAACCGGTGGCTCGCGCCGCTGGCCGTGCTCATCGGGCTCACCGGCGGCTATTACTTCATGCCGCTCGCCCGGCGATGGCGCTGGGCGGCGACGGGGCTCGCCATCGCCGCCTGCCTCGCCGCCGCCTTCTGGATCCATCCCTTCGCGCGCTGGTACGAGGGCACCGGCCTCACCTCCGGCAAGACGGTCGCGCTCTTCCCCTGGCTCGACGCCCTTCTCGCCTCGACCGCCTATCTCGCTCTCGCAGCGGCCACGGCAGGGGTCAGGGCCGCACGCGCCAAGGACGAGCCCCGCTCTCGCCTGGGCTACGATCTTCCCGTCGCCCTCATCCATCTCGGCGTGATGGTCGCGCTTCTGACCGGCCTCGCGGCGACCGTTCTCGACAGCTATGCCCAGCGCTTCGTTTCCTTTCCCGAAGCCCTCAACCGGCCGATCTCCTTCCCGGACGGCTATGCGCTCACCGTCGACGTCGTCTCCACGAGCCGCAAGGCCGATGGCGCGCGCACGGCGGACGGGCAGGCCGCCTTCCGGTCCGTCGCGACGGTCGGATGGACACTTGAGCGCCACGGCTCCGTCATCGGCCGCGAGACCGGGCACACTGTCTATCGCGATGCGCGCCCGCCGGCGGAGACGGGTCTCGGGGCCGTCCGGCTCATGTGCGAGATGATCGACTACCGCTATGCCCGCTATCGCAGCGGCGACACGCAGATCATCCATCCCCTGATCTCGCGCGGCCTCCTGAGCGACGTCCAGATCTGGTTTCCCGCCGTTGCAGGCGCATCGCCCGGAGAGGGCCGCGCACCGGTTGTCCTCAAGGTCTTTCCCCTGCTTTCATGGGTCTGGATCGGCCTTGCCGCGGCGGGCGCCGGCGCGCTCTGGTTCTTCATCGCCGAAATGGCCAGGCGCCGGCAACGGCGCGTCACTCGCTTGCGACCGGCCGGAGGCTGATCCGCTCGCCAGGCTCCAGAAGCCGGCGCGCGCCGAGCCAGGCAATGGCCGTATCGAGGGCTCCCGGGGACACGCCGAGCGCCTGCCGCGCCGCTTCCAGGGCCGCCCCGGCCGGCTCGCCCTGCCGGTCCCTCAGTAAGTCGCAAAGCGCTGCGATCTCCACCCCGTCGATCATCCAGATACCGCGGGGCTGGTCGGGGGTGACGCAGACCCGGCGCTCCACGATGAGCCCATGGCAGTTGACGGGCCGCCGCACGATCCGCGCCTCGCCCGAACCCGCCGCCTCATGGGCCGGCACGCCATCCGGCCAGTCGCGGCGCGCCCGCCAGAAGGGCCGGTCGGCGAATGCATCGCACAGGCGATAGAAATCGCGGCCCACGCGGGCATAGCGCATGAAGGCCAGTTCGGCCCTTTCGGTGAAGAACCGCCGGGCAAGCGCCGAGCGCTTCGGCGCACGCAGCATGGTGCGCACGGTGGCCGCGCCCGCGAGCGCGGAGCCCAGCGCCTCGAACACGCCATGGCCGGACAGGGGATCGACGGCCAGCGCGGCATCGCCGATGCGTATGGCATCGTCCGCGATCAGGGGTCGGCTGAGATAGGGCGTGGCATTGCGCGCCTGCGGCGGCATGGTCCAGCCGGCCGACCCGATCTCGCGGCCGGCTTGCGACAGGCGCTTGACGCAGTCGGCGAACAGGGCCTCGAGCCCGCCGCGCTTCGGCAGCCCGCCGGCGCTGTCGACGAAGATCTGCAGTACGGCACGACCGCCCGCGGCAACGCTCCAGGCCCAGCCATCGCCGAAGGCCTCGACCATGGTGAAGGAGTCGGTATCGGGGATCTCGGCCTCCGTGACGAGAGCCGTCGTCTCCGGCCCGCGACGAACCCAGGCGGCGGGCTTCGGTGCGGCGCGTCCGCGCGCCTCCACGAGGAACCGGGCCTCGAGGGTGCACGGCGCCCCCGCCTGCGGGAGACAGGCGACGCGCCAGCCCGCCCCCTCCGGCAGCCTTTCGCACTCCGGTCCGCCCCGGCCGAGCCGGATCACGGTGACGCCCGCCTGCTCGGCATCGGCGAGGAGCGCGTCGTTGAACGCATCGCGGGCCGTCACATATTCGCTGTTGCGGGCCTCGGGCGGCGTTCCCCACGCGACGCGCCTGCGCACCATCGCCCCCATGGCGGCGCGCGCATGCTCAAGCCCGTGCGCCTCCAGCCCCGCCGCGACCCGGTCCGAGAGCCCCTCGATCCGCCCGCCGGGCCGCCGCACCGTAACCAGCGCCACCGGGATGCCGGAGCGTGCGAGGTCGACGGCGAGCGTGACGCCGGCCGGCCCGCCGCCCAGAACGGCGACTGTGCATGTGCGCTCCACGGCCATCGCGATCGTCCGGAAAGCGGGCTCCGTCCCTTCGTCTCCTCCTCCCGAAGACTAGCGCATTTCGGGCGCGGCGTGCATGCCCGGACACCCTCGTCGCAACGGAACCGGCCGCTTTCGATTTCCCTTGCGGTCTCTATACTGACCGTCGGTTCGATTGGCGGAGAAGACCCGGATGGGGGACGTCCCCTACGACATCGCTATCGTCGGCGGCGGTGTGAATGGCTGCAGCATCGCACGCGACGCCGCCGGGCGCGGCCTCAAGGTGTTCCTGTGCGAGATGGGCGACCTTGCCGGCGGCACCTCGTCAGCTTCCACCAAGCTCATCCACGGGGGCTTGCGCTATCTGGAGCAGTTCGAGTTCCGGCTGGTCCGCGAGGCGCTGGCGGAGCGGGAAATCCTGCTGCGGTCTGCCCCGCACATCGTCTGGCCGCTGCGCTTCGTCCTGCCCTACAGCGAAGGGTTGAGGCCGGAATGGATGATCCGGCTCGGCCTGTTCCTCTATGATCGTCTGGGGGGCCGCAGGCTCCTGCCGCCAAGCCGCAGGGTCGACCTCAGGCGCGACCCGGCCGGCGCGCCGCTGAGACCCGCCTTCGCGACCGGTTTCGAGTATTCCGACTGCTGGGTGGAGGATTCGCGGCTGGTGGTGCTGAACGCCGTGGATGCCGCCGAGCGCGGCGCGGATATCCGCACCAGAACGGAATGCCTGTCCGCCGAGCGCGGCGCAGAGGGCTGGACGCTCACCTGCCGGGCGCAAGGCGAGCGCCAGGCCTTCGCAGTCCATGCAACAACCCTCGTCAACGCGACCGGGCCGTGGATCGGCGGGGTGCTCGCCGACCGGCTCCACGCCACCGCCGCCGCGCCCGTGCGGCTGGTCAAGGGAAGCCACATCGTCGTGCGGCGCCTATTCGACGGCCCGCAGGCCTATATCGTCCAGAACGACGACGGCCGCATCGTCTTCGCGATCCCCTATGAACGCGACTTCACGCTGATCGGGACGACCGATGTCGACTATGAGGGCGACCCGGCCCGTGCCGCCATATCGCACGAGGAAACCGACTATCTGCTGGCGGCGATGGCCACCTATTTCAGGACGCCCGTCACGCGCGACGACGTGGTGCACAGCTATTCGGGTGTACGCCCGCTCTTCGACGAGGGCACGGCGGAGGCGCGCTCGGCAAGCCGCGATTATGTGCTGGACCTCGACGCCCCGTCGCAGGCGCCGGCCCTCCTCAACGTCTTCGGCGGCAAGATCACGACCAGCCGCACACTCGCGGAGGCCGCGCTCGACAGGCTGTCGGACCACCTCCCTGCGACGGCGGGACCGGCCTGGACGGCATCCGCCCCCTTGCCCGGCGGGGATTTTCCCGTCGACGGCTTCGGCCGGGAGGTGCGCAGCCTGCTCAAGGCGTGTCCGGTGCTGGCGGAGCCCCATGCCCGCCGGCTCGTGCGCGCCTATGGCACGCGCGCGGCGGCCATCGTGGAGGGGGTGAAGCAGACCGGAGATCTCGGCATCCGCTTCGGCGCCGACCTCCATGAGCGCGAGGTCGCCTATCTGATGAAGGCCGAATGGGCGGTGACGGCGGAGGACGTCCTGTGGCGGCGCTCCAGGCTCGGCCTCCATGTGGGGCCGGAAGACGCCCGCCGCCTGGAGGACTGGATGAGGCAGGCCTCGCGCGCCCGGACCGTGCCGGCCGGATAGGCGCAGAGCGCCCCAAGCCCCTCGCGCCCGTCACGGCGCGCCGGCGGGGCTTTCCTCCTCCAGCGTATCGCGCTCGGCAAGCACGCCGTCGAGCCAGTCGGGATCCATTTCCGGCACCGAGGAGAGCAGGAGCTCGGTATAGTCGTGATGCGGCGGGGAAAGGATCTCCGCCTTGGTGCCCTGCTCCACCACGCGGCCATTGTGCATGACCACGATCTCGTCGGCGATGGCGCGCACTGTGGCGATGTCGTGGGTGATGAACAGATAGGAGACCTGCAATTCCTTCTGCAGCCGGAGCAGGAGCTTCAGGATCCCTTCCGCGACGAGCTGGTCGAGCGCCGAGGTCACCTCGTCGCAGATGATGAGGTCGGGCTCGGCGGCGAGCGCGCGGGCGATGCAGATGCGCTGCTTCTGGCCGCCCGACAGCTCGCCTGGATAGCGGTCGGCGAAGGCGTCCGGATCGAGCTCGATCATCTGGAGGAGCTCGCGCACGCGCCGCTCACGCTCCGCGCCCCTGAGCCCCAGATAGAACTCGAGCGGCCGGCCGATGATGTCGCGGACGCGCTGGCGCGGATTGAGTGCCGTGTCCGGCATCTGATAGATCATCTGGAGCCGCCTCAGCGCCTGCCGGTCGCGGTTGGCGAGCGCCGGCGGCAGCGGCTCGTCATGGAACATCACGCCGCCAGACAGTGGCGGCAGCAGGCCGGTGATGACGCGCGCGAGCGTCGACTTGCCGGAGCCCGATTCCCCGACGACCGCCACGGTGCGCCCGCGCGGCACCTGCACGGTCACATTGTCGAGCACGGTGACGAGGCCGGCATAGGACGCCGACACGTCGTGGACGCGCAACAGGACGTTTCCGGCCCCCGTCTCCTCCTCCTTGCGCAGTGTGCGCACGGCGAGAAGCCGCTTTGTATATTCCCGCCGGGGATGCTCCAGCAGGGCGCGCGTCTCGCCCTCCTCCACGAGCTCGCCATAGCGCAGCACCATGATGCGGTCGGCGAGCTGGGAGACCACCGCCAGATCGTGGGTGATGTAGAGGGCCGCGGTGTCGAATTCGCGCACCACGTCCTTGATGGCCGCCAGAACCTCGATCTGGGTCGTCACGTCGAGCGCGGTGGTCGGCTCGTCGAACACGATCAGGTCCGGCCGGCAGGCCATCGCCATGGCGACCATGGCGCGCTGGAGCTGGCCGCCGGACACCTGATGGGGGTAGCGCCGGCCGAAGGTCTCCGGATCCGGCAGGTTGAGCTTGCCATAGAGCTCCACCGCCTCGCGCCGGGCCTCCGCCTCGCTCATCACGCCATGGGCGACGGCCGCCTCCGCATACTGGTCGATCAGCCTGTGGGCCGGGTTGAAGGAGGCGGCGGCACTTTGCGCGACATAGGCTACGCGCACGCCCCTCAGGCGCCGGCGCCCGGCTTCCGACAGCGCCATGATGTCCTGGCCATCGAAGACGATCTTGCCGCCGGAGATGCGGCAGCCGGGCCGGGCATAGCCCATGGCGGCGAGCCCCACGGTCGACTTGCCGGCCCCGGATTCGCCGATCAGCCCCAGCACCTCGCCGCGATGGAGCGTGAGGTCCAGCCCCTTGACGATCTCGTGCCAGGCCTCGTCGCTGAAGCCCTCGATCCTGAGCCCGCGCATGGTCAGGAGCGGTTCCGCCGGCGCCGATGCCGTCATGTCGGTCTCCCTCTCATCAGTGCTCATCGCGAAGCCCGCTCGTCTTGTGGAGGAACCAGTCGACGACGAAGTTCACCGCGACCGTCAGGAGCGCAATCGCGCCCGCCGGCAGGAGCGGCGTGATATCGCCATAGGTGATGAGCGTGGCGTTGTCGCGCACCATGGAGCCCCAGTCCGCCGTCGGCGGCTGGATGCCGAGCCCCAGGAAGCTCAGGGCGGAGATCAGCAGGAAGACGAAGCAGAAGCGCAGCCCGAACTCGGCCACCAGCGGCGGCAGGATGTTGGGCAGGATCTCGCGGCCCATGATCCAGCCGAGGCCCTCGCCCCTCAGCCGCGCTGCCTCCACGAAGTCCATCACCGCGACATTCATGCCGACGGCGCGGGCCAGACGGAAGACGCGGGTGGAATCGAGCACCGCGATGACGATGATGAGCACGGGAATGGAGGTGCCGAAGATGGTGAGCAGCAGGAGCGCGAAGATGAGCTGAGGGATCGCCATCAGCACATCCACGATGCGCGCGAGCGCCTGGTCGACCCAGCCCGCGACCGCGGCGGCCATGAGCCCCGCCGCGCCGCCGATCAGGAAGGCGAGGCAGGTCGTCATGAAGGCGATGCCGATCGTGTTGCGCGCGCCGTAGATCAGGCGGGTGAACATGTCCCGGCCGAGATTGTCCGTGCCGAGCATGAAGGCGCCGCCCCAGGGCTCGAACTCCATCCCGACGATCTCCGATTCGCCATACGGGGTGAGCAGGGGGGCGAACAGCGCCACGAACACATAGACGAGGATCACCGCAAGGCCGATCTTGGCCGTCCACGGCGCCCGCAGGAACTCGCGTCCCATCACGGCCCAGCGCGACCGGCGCTCGGGCGGGGCCTGCTCGATGATCAGTTCCTCGTCTTCCGGAATGCCGCGTTCGGGCGCGTGCGGCACTGGGCCCGTCGCGTCGTCGCTCATCTGGGATGCAAAAGCCTCGGATTGGTGACGATGGAAAGGATGTCGGCGGTGAGGTTCAGGAGGATGTAGGTCGCCGCGAAGATCAGGCTGCAGGCCTGCACCACGGGGATATCGCGCTTCTGCACGGAATCGACCATGAGCTGGCCGAGCCCGGGATAGACGAACACCACCTCGACCACCACCACGCCGACCACGAGATAGGCGAGGCTCAGCACCACCACATTGATGATCGGCGCAAGCGCGTTGGGCAGGGCGTGGTGCACGATGATGCGCGAACGCGAGATGCCCTTGAGCGTCGCCATCTCGATATAGGGGCTCGCCAGCAGGTTGATGATCGCCGCGCGCGTCATGCGCATCATGTGGGCGACCACGACCAGCGTCAGCGTGAAGGCGGGCAGCGCCACGCGGTAGACGCGTTCCCACAGGGGTTCCCCCGGATCGACATTGGACAGGCTCGGAAACCAGCCCGCCTGCACCGAGAGGAACAGGATCAGGATATAGGCGATGAAGAATTCGGGGAACGAGATCGACGACAGGGTGACGATATTGATCGTCCTGTCGAACAGGCTGTTGCGATAGAGCGCGGCGAGCAGGCCGAGCGCAAGCGCCAGCGGCACAGCGATCAGCGCCGTGACGGTGGCCAGGAACAGCGTGTTGAGGAGCCGGCCGCCGATCAGCTCGGCAATGTCGCGGCCATTGGCGAGCGAGCGCCCGAAATCGCCGTGCACCACGCCCCACAGCCAGTCGAGATAGCGGATATGCATCGGCAGGTCGAGGCCAAGCGAACGCCGGAACGCGGCGACCGTCTCGGGCGTCGCCGTCTGGCCGAGGATCTCCGTGGCGATGTCGCCGGGGAGGAGCTCGACCCCCAGAAAGATGATCAGCGACACGATCCACAGTGTGAGGAGGCCCAGAGCCAGTCTCTGGGCCACCAGTTTTGCGAGCTTGTTCATGAGCCGTCCGGTTCGCCGATCCCGATCACGTCTCCTTGAACCACCAGCGCTCCGCCGCGCGTAGGCCGTCCATGTCCCAGTTCGTGCCGATCTCGTCGTGGCCGACGGTCTTGGCCAGTGCGTTCACATAGGAGGCGAACATCGGCACGACGGTCCCGCCGTCGTCGCGCACGAGCCCCTGCATTTCCGCGTACATCTCGCCGCGCTTGGCCTCGTCGAGCTCGGAACGGGCGGCGACGAGCAGTTCGTTGAAGCGCGGGTTCATCCAGTGCGTATCGTTCCAGTTGGCATCCGCCGCATAGGCCTGGGAGAACATCCAGTCCGGGGTCGGGCGGCCGGACCAGTAGCACATGCACCACGGCTTCTTCATCCAGACGTTTTCCCAGTACCCGTCGGACGGCTCGCGCACGACATTGATGTCGATGCCCGCCGGGGCGGCGTGCTCCCGGTAGAGCACCGCAGCGTCGACGGCGCCGGCGAAGGCGGCGTCGGAGGCCGACAGGTTGACGCTGAGCGAGTCGAGACCGGCCTGCTTGAGGTGATATTTCGCCTTGTCCGGATCGTACTGGCGCTGCTCGAGGTCCTTGGCGAAATAGCGGTCGTTCGGGCTGATCGGATGGTCGTTGCCGACCTCGCCATAGCCGCGCAGGATCGTCTCGACGAGCTTCTCGCGGTCGACGCCGTATTTGAGCGCGAGGCGCACATTCACATCGTCGAAGGGCGCGACATCCACCAGCATGGGCACCGTGTAGTGCTGGCTGCCGGTTACCGACAGAACATCGACATTGGGATTGCGCTTGAGCAGGTGCACCGTCTTCAGGTCGCACCGGTCCATGGCGTGTATCTCGCCGGTGCTCAGCGCGTTGGTGCGCGCGGCGACGTCCTTGATCGCCAGGAACTCCACGGAGTCGAACCAGCCCCGGCCCTCCTTCCAGTAGTCCGGATTGCGCGTCACATTGGCCTTCACGCCATACTCGATATTCTCGAGCACGAAGGCGCCGCAGCCCACGCCGGAGGAGGGATCCTCCACCTTGCCGTCCTTCGACGGCATGATGGCGAGGTGGTAGTCCGACATCAGGAACGGGAAGTCGGCATTGCCGCCCTTGAGGGTGAACACCACCTTGGCCTTGCCGTCGGCCTTGATGTCCTCGATCGGATCGACGATGCCCTTGGCCGCCGATTTGGAGTCCTCGCCGCGATGGTGGTTGATCGAGGCGACGACATCCCCCGCCTCCAGAGTCTTGCCGTTATGGAAGGTGACGCCGTCGCGCAGCGTGAAGGTCCATACCTTCGCGTCCGGCGAGGCTTCCCAGTCCTGCGCGAGCGCACCGATGAGCTCGCCGGTATTGGACACCTCCGTCAGATAACCGTGCACCGAGTGGCCCACCGACTGCATGTAGGTGTCGAGATAGGTCGCAGGATCGAGGGAATCGGTGGTCGAGCCCGCGCCGATACCCATCTTGAAATGGCCGCCCTTGGAAGGCGCAGCCTTGGCCGCGCCGGAGAACATCGTCGACGCGGCCGCGGTCGTCACGCCCGCCGCGGCGGCGGCGACGATGAACTCGCGCCTGGAGATCGCGCCCGATCGCGCCAGCGCCTTCAGGGTTTCATATTCCGACATGCTCACCTCCCGTCATAAAGTGAAGTCCTTTCCGTTTCGCGGTCGCGGGGCCTGTCCGGCCCGCGACCCCCTGTCAATAGCCACGGGTCGGACGCGCCATGGCTGCGACGGCGCATCGCCAATCCGCACGAGAGTGTCACCCTCATGCCGGACAGCCCCAAGCTTTCGTGCCTTTCTCCCCCTCGGCATCGTGCAGCGCGGCATCCGCTTCCGCAGGCTCGACCGCCGCATCTTGTTTCCAGGCGAGGTTGCCGCACGACCCTGCGCCCGTTTGCCCCAACGCTGTCACGGCTCCGCCCCAAGGTCAACTGCGCGGCCACCCTTCCTTCCGGCTGCAAGTATTCGCGTCGGGGCGGCAAGTAATCCAACCGTTCCTCCTCCTATTTTCCTGTCCATACGGGGGCGCGCTTTTCTGCGAAGGCGCGGAATCCCTCCTTGTTGTCGTCTGACTCGTAGAGCTCGTCGACTGTGCGGAACTGGCGCTTGGTGATCCAGTTCATCGCCTCCTGGAACGTCATCGCCTCCGCCGCGCGCGCCACCTCCTTGATCGCGGCGAAGACGAGCGGCGGACCGCTCTCCAGCAGCCGCGCCACCTCCCAGACACGCGCCTCCAGGCGGTCCTCGGCGAGCACCTCGTTGACGAGCCCCCAGCGATGGGCCTCCGCGGCATCCATCCAGCGCCCGGTCAGCAGAAGGTCCATGGCGATATGATAGGGCATGCGCTTTGGCAGCTTGACGGTGGCGGCGTCCGCCAGCGTTCCCGCCCGGATCTCCGGAAGGGCGAAACTCGAATGCTCCGCCGCATAGATCAGGTCGCAGGACAGCGCCAGCTCGAACCCGCCGCCGACGGCCATGCCGTTCACCGCCGCGATCACGGGCTTGTTCATGTCGCGCAGCTCCTGGAGCCCGCCGAAGCCGCCGACGCCGTAATCGCCGTCGACCGCATCGCCGGAGGCGGCCGCCTTGAGGTCCCAGCCGGCGGAGAAGAACTTGGAGCCCGCCGTGCGCACGATGGCAACGCGCAGCTCGCGGTCGTCGCGAAAGGCCTTGAAGGTCTCGCCCATCGCCCGCGAGGTCGCAAGGTCGATGGCGTTCGCCTTGGGCCGGTCGAGGGTCACTTCCAGAATGCCGCCCTCGCGGCGTGTTCCGATCACATCCGTCACGGACCGTCCTCCTCCATTACGATCAGCGCATCGGCGATCCACGCGCCCTTGCCGCGCGGACAGACGATGAGCGGATTGATGTCCATCTCCGCAAGGCTCGCGGCATGGCGCACGGCAAAGTCCGCGATGCCTTCGAGCGCGGTCACGGCGGCCTCGACATCCGCCTGCATACGGCCGCGATAGCCATCCATGAGCGCGAACAGCTTCAGCGACCGCAGGGCCTCCTCGATCTCCGCCCGCGTCGCCGGCAGGAGCAGGGTGCGGCTGTCGGCGAGCAACTCGACCAGCACGCCCCCCGACCCGACGGTCATGACGGGACCGAATTGCGGATCGCCCGTCACACCGGCGATGAGCTCGGCCAGGCCGTCCTCCACCATGCGCTCGACGAGGAAGCCCGAGCCGAGCCCCTCAAGGGCCGACGCTGCCGCCTCCACCTCGTCCCGCGTGCGCAGGTTCAGGCGCACCGCGCCGCGCTCCGACTTGTGGGCAAGCCCCAGCGCCTTGACCGCGACCGGGTAGCCCACGATCTCGGAGGCGGCGATCGCCTCCGCGACGGTCGCCGCGCGCTGGCCGGGGGCGACCGGAAGCGCGCTGGCGGCCAATCTCTCCTTCGCCTCGTCCTCATCGAGCGCCGACGGTCCGCACGGGCCCTTTCGGTTGACGGCGACGACAGGGTCGGCCGGAGGTCGCCGCCAGGCCGCACCGATCTCCGCGGCCGCCTCCACCGCGTCGAGCGCCTCCGTAAAGCCGCTCAGGGGCACGACGCCGCGCTCCATGATCGCCGCGCAGTAGCCCTCCGGCAGGTTCTCCGGCATGCTCGCCACTATGGCGCCCCTGGCTCCATTGGCCTCGAGCGCGGCCGCGAAGGCGTCGACGGCGCTCTGCCACTCCGTGTCGAGGCAGCGGTCACCCCGCGGAAAATCGAGCAGCAGGAAATTGAAGTCGAACCCGCCGGAGACGAAGGCCCCGAAGGTCTTCTCCATCGCCGGCCGGTCGTCCCAGATGAAGGTGTGGTAGTCGAGCGGATTGGCGATGGCCACGAGCGGGCCCAGCGTTTCCGCCACACGCGCGCGATGTTCCGGCGCGAGCGGCCGGAACCGGGCGCGCCGCCCCGCCGCATGGTCGGCCATCAGGGCCGCCTCCCCGCCCGAGCAGCTCATGGAGGACACCGACAGACCGTCGAGCGGACCCGCCACATGCAGGAGCTTCAGCGTCTCCAGAAAGGCGGGCATGGACTGCACGCGCGCAATGCCGAGACGCCTCAGGAACGCGTCCGCCGCCGCGTCGCTGCCGGCCAGCGACGCCGTGTGGGAAACCGCCGCCTCGCGGGCGAGCTCGGAACGGCCCATCTTCATAGCGACCACCGGCTTGCCGAGCGCGCGGGCCCGCGCGGCCAGCCGTTCGAACCCCTGAACGCTGTCGAAGGCCTCGATATGAAGACCGAGGACCGAGACGCGCTCGTCCTCGATCAGGCCGAGCGCCATCTCCGACAGTCCCGTCTGGGCCTGGTTGCCGGCAGTCATCACATAGGCGAGCGGAAGTCCGCGCGCCTGCATGGTCATGTTGACGGCGATATTGGAGGATTGCGTGACGATAGCCGCGCCGCGCCCGCCTTCGCGAAGGCGCACACCGCCATGCTGGTCGGGCCACAGAAGGGCGCCGTCGCAGTAATTGATCACGCCATAGCAGTTCGGCCCGACGATCGGCATGGGCCCGGCCGCCTCCAGCAACGCGGCGTCCAGCGCCTCGCCGGATTGCGCTTCGCCCGCCTCCCTGAAACCGGACGCGAAGCAGACCGCACCGCCCGCCCCGCGCTCGCGGAGGTCGCGCACGATTTCCACGGTCAGGTGCCGGTTGACGCCGACGAAGGCCGCATCGGGTGCGCCCGGCAGCTCCGCGACGGAGCGGTAGGTCTTCAGGCCCTCCACCTCCTCGCGGGAGGGATGGACCGGCCAGATTTCGCCCGCAAAGCCCATCTTCAGCGACTGGCGCACGGCGGCCGCCGCCTGCGCGCCGCCGAAGACGGCAATGGTTCTGGGTCTGAGAAGCCGGTCGAGCCTGCCCATGGCTTATGCTCCGAGCGGTCTCAGCAACGCGCGGGAGATGATATGGCGCTGGATCTCGCTCGTCCCCTCCCAGATGCGCTCGATGCGCGCGTCGCGCCAGATACGCTCCAGCGGCAGCTCGTCCATGAGCCCCATGCCACCATGGATCTGGATCGCCTCGTCGGCGACCATGGCGAGCATCTCCGTCGCCTTGAGCTTGGCCATGGCCATGTCGGAATCGGTGACGGTGCCCTGGTCGTATTTCCACCCGGCCTCGAGCACCATGAGCTCCGCCGCCTTCATCTCCGTCGCCATGTCGGCGAGCTTGAAGGAGACACCCTGGAACTTGCCGATGGGCTGGTTGAACTGATGCCGCGTCGCCGCCCAGTCGACCGCATGGGCCATGGCGCGTTCGGCGCGGCCGAGGCAGGTGGCGGCCACCTGCAGCCGCGTCGCGCCGAGCCAGGAATTGGCCACCTCGAAGCCCTTGTGGACCTCGCCGAGCACGGCATCCTCCGGCACGCGGCAATCGTCGAAGGTCAGGATGGCGTTGGTGTAGCCGCGATGGGAGACATTGCGGTAGCCGGCACTCACCTCGAAGCCCGGACGATCCTTGTCAACGAAGAAGGCCGTGATCCGCTTGCGGGGGCCGCGCGGCGTCTCCTCCTCGCCGGTCGCGGCGAACAGGATGGTGAAGTCGGCCTCCTCGGCATGGCTGATGAAATGCTTGGTGCCGTTGATCACCCAGTCGGAGCCATCGCGCACCGCGGTCGTCTTCATGCCGCGCAGGTCGGAGCCCGCGCCGGGCTCCGTCATCGCCAGGCAATCGGCCTTCTCGCCGCGAACGCAGGGGAAGAGATACTTCTCCCTCTGTTCGGGCGTCCCGGCCATGAGGATGTTCGACGGCCTCGCCACGCAGGTCCAGTGGAGCGCGTAGTTCGCCCGGCCGAGCTCCTTCTCGTAGAGCAGCCAGGTGAGCGTATCGAGGCCCGCGCCGCCCGCCTCCTCCGGCATGTTGGCGGCATAGAGCCCGGCCTCGATGGCCTTGGCCTTGAGTTCCTCGACGAGCTCCGGCCTGAGCCGGCCCGTGCGCTCCACCTCCATCTCGTGGGGATAGAGCTCGTTCTCCACGAAGGCACGGGTCGTCTCGACGATCAGGCGCTGTTCTTCCGTCAGTGCGAAATCCATCGCCGCCTCACTCCGCTTCGCGTTTGGCCGCGGCATCGGCAAGGGCTGTCTCATAGGCGGCGAGCGTCCGGCCCGCGCCCCAGTCATTGCCCTTCAATGCCTTCATGATCGCCACCAGATTGTCGTCGCGCGCCTGTTCGAGCTCGCGGATCGAGAGATGGCCGGACTGGTCGTCCGACTGTCCGGCAATGAGTTCGACGAGTTCGTCGTCGAAGTCGGGCACGTCGGTGAGCCGCGTCCACGGCCATTTGAGACAGGGGCCGAACTGCGCCAGGAAATGGCGCATGCCCGCCTCGCCGCCAGCGACCCGATAGGTCTCGAACAGGCCCATCTGCGCCCACCGAAGCCCGAAGCCGTAGCGGATGGCGTCGTCGACCTCCTCCGTCGTGGCAACCCCGTCCTTCACGAGCCACAGCGCCTCGCGCCAGACCGCCTCCAGCATCCGGTCGGCGACGAAGGCCTCGATCTCCTTGCGGATACGCAAGGGCTTCATGCCGAGCGAGGCGATGAACGCCATGGCCTCCTCCACCGCTTCGGGCGCCGTGCGCTCGCCGGCGACGACCTCCACGAGCGGCAGGAGATAGACCGGGTTGAAGGGATGGGCCACGAGCAGGCGCCCGGGCGTCGCCATGGCCTCCTGCAGATCGCTCGGCATAATGCCGGAGGTCGAGGACGCGATGATCGTTTCCCCGGACGCGGCCGCCTCGATCTCGGCATAGACGGCATGCTTGATGTCGACGCGCTCGGGCACAGCCTCCACGATCCAGCCCGCATCGGCCACGGCCTCCGCGATGCTCTTCGCATGGGTGATCGTGCCGGCGGGCGGCAGGGGCGCGGAAGTGAGCCTGTCATAGGCGCGCCGGGCGTTGGCGAGCACCGCCGCGACCTTCTCCTCCGCATCGGGTGCGGGATCGTAGATGGCGACATCGATGCCGTTGAAGGCGAGACGGGCGACCCAGCCCGCCCCGATCACGCCGCCGCCGATGCAGGCGGCCTTGTCGATTGGTCTCACCGCGGTCACCAGCGCCTGACGAGCTTCATCTTCTCGCGGACCTCGTCCGGTCCCATGATCCGGCAGCCCATACCCTGCGCGGTCTTCACCGCCTGCTCGGTGAGCTGGCCGTTGGTCGCGAGAACGCCCTTCTTCAGCCAGATATTGTCCTCCAGCCCGACCCGGATATTGCCGCCGGCAAGCACCGCCATCGCGGCATAGGGAAGCTGATTGCGGCCGATGGAGAAGGCGGAGAACGTCCAGTCCTCCGGCAGGTTGGCGACGAGCGACATGAGCGTCGGGATATCGTCCGGCGCGCCCCAGGGAATGCCCATGCACAGCTGCACCATGACCGGATCGTCGAGAAGGCCCTGTCCGTGGAGCCACTTGGCAAGCAACAGATGCCCGGTATCGAAGACCTCCACCTCAGGCCGGACACCGAGCTCCTTGATGCGTCCGGCCATCGCCTGGAGCATGGAGGGCGTGTTGGTCATCACATAGCCGCCCTCGCCGAAATTCATCGTGCCGCAATCGAGCGTGCAGATTTCCGGCAGGATCCGCGCCACATGCTCGAGCCGGGCTTCCGCGCCGATCATGTCGGTGCCCTCATCCGCCGGCGGCAAAGGCTGTTCCACGGAGCCGAGCGTCAGGTCGCCGCCCATGCCGGCGGTGAGGTTCAGGACCATGTCGACGCCCGAGGCCTTGATGTGCTCCACGACTTCCTCGTAGAGCGCCACCTCGCGGGACGGCTTGCCGGTCTCGGGATCGCGCACATGGATATGGGTTATGGCGGCGCCGGCCTGCGCGGCCTCGATGCAGGCATCGGCGATCTGGCGCGGCGTGACAGGCACCTTGTCGGAGCGGCCCGTCGAATCGCCCGAACCGGTCACGGCACAGGTGATGAAGACATCGCGGCTCGGTGTGAGGCCCATGGCTTGCTGTCCCTCCTGTTGGCTTTCCCCAAGATCATGTCGGACTTGCGTCTCGATGCTTTGCGAATTACGAAATAATAATGACACTTTACGAAAAAGAACCAATCTTCGTCGCGGATTCCTCGCCGATCGCGGTGACGTTCCTCGTCTGCTCCGGCCTGTCGGTCATGTGTGTCGCCTCCGCGCTCGACCCGATTCGGGCTGCCAACCGGATCGCCGGACGGCAGGTCTTCTCCTGGCGCATCGTGTCCCTCGACGGCGAGCCCGCGATGACCACCTGCGGCCTACCTATCGCCGTCGACGGCGCCTTCGACCCGACCGCGCCGTCGGACATCTTCGCGATCATCGCCGGCTTCGGCGCGGATGTCCTCACCGAAAGCACCGTCCTCGCCGGCATCCGGAAGGCGGCGGCTTCCGCCCGCATGGCCGGCGGCATCGAGGCGGGCACCTGGATCCTCGCCCGCACCGGCCTGCTCGACGGCCACGCCGCCACCACCCATTGGGAAGATTTCGAGGAGTTCGCGACAACCTTTCCGGAGATCCGCTTCCGGCCCGACCGCTATGTGGTCGACGGCAATTTCTTCACCGCCGGCGGGGCCTCGCCGACCTTCGACCTCATGCTGCACCTCATCCGCACCCGGCTCGGCATCGCCACCGCGCTCGATGTCTCCAGCGTCTTCATCTATGACGAGGCGCGCGCGGCGGGCGACGCCCAGCCGCTCGTCTCGCTCGGCCGGCTCGATGCCTACGACCCCCGCCTCGCCGGCGCGGTCAGGATGATGGAGGCGACTGTCGACGCGCCGCTCACCACCGCGGCCATCGCCACACGGCAGGGCATCACCGCGCGCACTCTGGAGACCCTGTTCAGGCAGGCGCTCGGCGAAACGCCCGGAGCCTATTATCTGAGGTTGCGGCTGAACGCGGCGCGGCGGCTTGTGCGCGATTCACGCATTCCGCTCGCCGACATCGCCGCGCGCACGGGCTTCTCCTCCGCCGCCTCCTTCACCCGCGCCTTCCGCAAGGCCTTCGGCACAAGCCCCAGCGCATTGCGCCGAAAATAGGCCGGCGCCGCAACCATCGAGCATGGCAATTCCCTCACAGCCGCGCCTTCGTGCTGCGCGGCGTTGCCAGCAGCAGGCTCGTCTCGCTGCCGGTAATGCCCGGAATGAGGCGGACCCGGCGCAGCACGGCATCGAACTCCGCGAGCGACGACGTCCCGAGCTCGGCCACGAGGTCCCACCGGCCATTGGTCGTGTGCACGGTCGCCACCTCGGGGAACCCCCCAAGGGCGGAGATCACGCGGTCGGCGGCATGACCCTCGACCGCGATCAGCATGATGCCGCGCACCGCCTGGTCGACCGCATCGGCCCGCAGGATGACCGTGTAGCCGACGATCTCGCCCGCCCGTTCCAGGCGTTCCATGCGCGAACGCACCGTCGCCCGGGAAACGCCGAGCGCCAAGGCGAGATCGGAGATGCTGCGCCGCGCATCGTGGCGCAGGAGCGTGACGAGCTTCTCGTCGAGAGAGTCCATGTCCGAACTATTCACTCAAAACGGCAGCGTATTACTCCATAATGATAAGCCTATTCGGCATTTTTGCCAAATTCGACCGTTCACTTTGCCGCCGCCCCGGGGTTCGATGAACCATAGCTTTTGCAAACCGGGACAGTGTTGCCGATGCATTGCACGATCATCGATGCCCCCGTTCGGGACGGCGCCGGTCGAGCGGGCTGCGACATGGGGCCGGGCGCGCTGCGCGCAGCCGGACTTATCGACGCGATTTCCGGCCTCGGCCACCGTGTCGCCGACGCAGGACGGATCGAGCGGCGCCCGCTCCGCGCCATCTCTCACGGCAATACGGCGCTTAAGGCCCTGCCGGAGATCGCGGCCTGGACGGAAGCGCTGTCGGAAGCCGCCTACGCGGCGAGCGACGGCGCCATGCCCATCTTTCTCGGCGGCGACCATTCGATCTCGGCGGGAACGCTTGCCGGCCTCGCCCGGCGCGCGCAGACCGCCGGGAGACCGCTCTTCGTGCTGTGGCTCGACGCCCATCCCGACTTCCACACGCTCGAGACGACAACGAGCGGCAATCTTCACGGCATCCCGCTCGCCTATGCCGCCGGACGGCCGGGCTTTGCCGGCTATCTTCCCGACCTTCCGGCGACCGTCGATCCCGAGCGCATCTGCCTGTTCGGCATCCGCAGCGTCGACCCTGCCGAGCGCGACGCGCTTAACGCCGCCCGCGTCACCGTCCACGACATGCGCGCCATCCGCCGGCATGGCGCCGCAACGCCCATCGGCGACTTTCTCGCCCGCATCGCCCGCGAGGACGGGCTTCTCCATGTCAGCCTCGACGTGGATTTCCTCGACCCCGGGATCGCACCCGCCGTCGGGACCGCGGTGCCCGGCGGCGCGACCCTCGACGAGGCCCGTCTCGTCATGGCGCTGCTGTCGCAGGCAGGCCTCGTGACGAGCCTCGATCTCGTCGAGCTCAATCCCGTCCTCGACGGGGACGGCCGCACGGCGAGGCTGATCGTCGACCTCGTCGCAGACCTCATGGGCCGCCGCATCGAGCGCCGCCCCGCCACCGCCCGCCCCACAAGGAGTTTCTGATCATGGCCCATGCGCCTTCCGAGCTCGCCCTCGTCCCCTTCGTCAGCGTGGAGAACATGATGCGGATCGTCCATGCGGTCGGCATCGAGCGCTTTCTCGCCGAGCTTGCCGGCTATATCGAGGAGGATTTCCGGCGCTGGGAGCGCTTCGACAAGACGCCGCGCATCGCCTCCCATTCGCGCGAGGGCGTGATCGAGCTGATGCCCACCAGCGACGGCGAGGCCTATGGCTTCAAAT
The DNA here is from genome assembly GCF_015482775.1 of Kaustia mangrovi. GTDB lineage: Bacteria > Pseudomonadota > Alphaproteobacteria > Rhizobiales > Im1 > Kaustia > Kaustia mangrovi. The sequence continues at coordinate 2,021,320 of NZ_CP058214.1, forward strand.
ATGTCAACGGCCATCCCAGGAACACGCGGGACGGTCGCCAGACCGTCACCGCCTTCGGCGTCATGGCCGGCGTCGACAACGGCTATCCCGTGCTCATCTCGGAAATGACCATCCTCACCGCCCTGCGCACCGCGGCGATGTCGGCGCTCGCGGCGAAGCATCTCGCGCCGCCGTCCGCGCGCACCATGGCGATCATCGGCAATGGCGCGCAGTCGGAGTTCCAGGCGCTCGCCTTCGGAGCGCTCCTCGGCATCGACCGGGTCAGGCTCCACGATATCGACCGCTCGGCCAGCGAGCGCTGCGCACGCAACCTCGCGGGCCGCGGCATCGACCTGTCGATTTGCGCCACACCGCAGGAGGCGGTGGAGGGCGCCGACATCGTCACCACCGTCACCGCCGACAAGCAATATGCGACGATTCTGACCGACAACATGGTCGGATCGGGGCTTCACATCAACGCCGTGGGCGGCGACTGCCCGGGCAAGACGGAGCTCCATCCCGATATCCTGAAGCGCTCCGGGATCTTCGTCGAATACCCCCCGCAGACGCGGATCGAGGGCGAGATCCAGCAGCTCGACCCCGACCATCCGGTCACCGAGCTGTGGCAGGTCATCGCCGGTACGGCGCCCGGACGCACGGCACGCGAGCAGATCACGCTGTTCGATTCCGTGGGCTTCGCGGTGGAGGATTTCTCCGCCCTTCGCTATGTCCGCGCGCTTCTCGAGACGGTTCCCCATTTCGACGCGCTCGACCTGCTCGCCGACCCGGACGACCCGCGTGACCTGTTCGGCATGGTGATGCGTGCCGCATCGCCCGCCCCTCGCGCCGCCAACGGAATCTGATTCAAAATCGATATAATATTGAATGGAAACCTGCATACGGCCCGATAGTTGCAGTATCAAGGAGTCAATATTTTAAGTATTTAATACAAATTTATTAGTCTTGTTTTGGTCATACTCCCTGAGTATCACCGATCATCATTACTCTGGGACATCAAATGGCGGCGGGGCGCCGGGCGATGCGGAACGAAGACAGGACCGTGACCGGTTCCGGCACGGAGGCCGTAAGGGTCGCGGTCGTCATTCCGGCCTACGGGCAGCCATCGCTGCTCTGCGAGGCGCTTCAAAGCGCTCTTGGCCAGCACACCGATTTCCGGTACGCGATCGTCGTCGTCAACGATGGCTGCCCGCACCCGGACACGCGGCGGATCTGCCTGTCGACGGCGCGCGCCAATCCCGGGCGCATCTTCTATCTGGAGAAACGCAATGGCGGGCTGAGCGCGGCCCGCAACAGCGGCATCGACTTCGCGCTCGGCGCCTTCCCCGCGCTCGAGGCGGTCTACTTCCTCGACAGCGACAACCGCATCGGGCCGCACCTCCTCCAGCGGCTGCTCGACGGGCTGCGCTCGGGCGATGCCCGCACGGGCTGGGCCTACACGGATATCGACAAGTTCGGCTTCGCCGAGTTCGGCGATACCTCAGGCCCCTATTCGCCACTCGAGCACCTGTTCCGCAACATCACGGAAGCAGGCAGCATGGCCTCGCGGCGCCTGCTCGATGCCGGCTGCCGGTTCGACACCAACATGCGCAAGGGCCTGGAAGACTGGGAATTCTGGATGCAGGGGTTGGAGAAGGGGTTTCATGGCGTCCATGTGCCCGATGCCGGCTTCCGCTACCGGCGCCGCGGCGAGAGCATGCTGGCGGCCGCCGAACGCGATCTCGCCCCGATCCTGTCCTATCTGCATGCCCGCCACCCGGCGTTGTTCACGCCCGCCGCCGTGCTCCAGACCGAGATCGCGACGAGCGCGCGCTACGCCGTCTATCACCCCGACACCGACCGGGTGAGCCTCATGGTCACGGCAGGCAGCCGCGAGATCGTCGATCGGGAGGCCTATCTGGAACGCCTGCTGCACGCCATGGAGAGGCCCGGATACGGCCGGTGCCCCGGCCATCTCGCCGTCATGGACGAGGCGCTGTTCGGCGCGCTCGCCGGGCTGCGCATGCTGACGGGCACATTGTGGATGCTGGAATGTGCCCTCAGGCGCGCGGCCCTCGTCACCGTGACATTCCGCGAGCCGGCGCCGGGCCAGCGGTTCGGCTGGACGAGCACGCGCATTCCCGTCGGCGCCGACCAGGCCTCGCCCATCACGCCGACCGGCGACGTCCATATCGTGGCGGCGGACGCCGGCGCCCTGCTCGCCAGCGTCACATCGGACCATGCCCTCCAGGGGCTTGCCGCCCAGTCGCACAAGCTTCTCCACGGCCTCTTCCTGGAGGCCGCGATAGCGGGCCTCGAAACCGCGCCGCTCGCCGACTGCGACGCGGCGGGCGCCCTCGCCGATCTCCAGCATGCCCTGCTCGACACGGCGGCCCGCCAGTACAGGAACCTGTGGAGGCAGGCCCCGCACGACCGCTACCGCGCCCGCCCCGCCTCGCCGGGCGATGTCTACCCCCACCTCTTCGGCCTGCCCTCGCTTCTGCCCTGCACCGCACAGGACAATGGGCGCCGGGCCGCCCTCGTGGTGGAAACGGGCGGAGAGCGCACTCTCGCCGCGGCCTCAAGCCTGTGCCGCAACCTCAAGAGCGAGGGCTGGACGGTGGACCTCGTCGTGCTCGGCCAGGAGATCGGCGGCCCCGCCGACGCCCTCGACGGGTTTGCGGAGATCGTCGGCCTTCCCCTCGACTGCCTCCAGCCGACGCTCGCGCCGATGGAGCGCCGGCGATATTTCGCGACCAGCGCACCGCGGCCCGGAGGATACGAGGCCGACGACACGCTTGCCACGCTCGCCAACCACCAGCTCGTCATATCGGTGGACGGCGATCTGGCGCACACCGTGATGGGGCGCCTCAGGACATTCAAGGTGAAGACCTGGGCCTATCTCGGACATGGCGACGACCGCCGCACACCAAGCGACATGGTCCATGGCTGCACCGCCTTCGAGGCCGCCTATGACGGCGTCATCGTGACGGAGGAGCGCATGTGGCATCTCTGCCGCGCGCTCGGGATTCCACACGGCAAGCTCCGCCTGCTGCCCGCGCCCGACCGGGCGGAGCCCCAGGAAACGACCAACGCAACAGACGAACCGGCCCTGATGTGATGCTGCACACCGACCGAGCGATCTTCACCGCCCTTTACGAGGCGACGCCCAAGGCGATGGTCTTCACGCCGCAACCGGGCGCGACAGTCCCCGAGCCCCATGGCGGGCGTCTGCGCTGGCTGGCCCTCCGCCCCGCGCCGGACGGCACGGCCGTCATCCACGACCCGTGCGATCCCCCGTCGGATCGGACCGGCACGTTGCCGCTCGAGATCCCGCCGGCCAATGTGTGGGCACTCTGGCTTCCGGCCCCGGGAGAGGCCGGCATGGTCGACGCGCTCCTGGCGTGGTGGGCGCGGGCCGGGGGCGAGGCGTCGCTGCCCGCCGTCATACGCGACGACAGGGCCGCTCTCGACCGCACGCTTCTCGACGCCGCACTGGCCAGGGCGGACGGGCTGGAGCACGACAATGCGCTCCTCAACCGCGATCTCGCCACGCTGCGCCAATGCCTGGAGGAGGAGGTGCGCATTCCGCCCGAGATCGAGGAGCTGATCGACAATCTGCGCCTGTCGCCGCCGCGTCTCGTCGTGAAGAGCCCGCCACCGGAGGGCGACATCGCCGCCCCCCGCGCCGACGGCCCGGACGCACCGCGCGATGGCGCGGCCGCGCTGGTCCAGCGCCTGCCCGTCTCGGCCCGCGGCCTTGCGGGCGTCGATCTCTTCGTGACGCATCCCGGATCCGCCACGTTGCGCATTGCGCTGACCAGCGCCGATTCCGGCCTGACACTCGCCCGATGGGTCCTGCCCGCGGAAACGCTGAAAGCCGGCTGGCTGCCATTGCGGCTGGAGCAGGCCTCCAGCCGCTCCCTGCGCGCGCTCGATCTCACCGTGTCGTGCGACGGCGGCGAGCCCGCGCGCCTGTCGATCTGCCCGACGGGTCTTCTGAGGGAATACCGCCTGTCCGGGCCGGGCCAGCCCGGCGACCCCGCATCGCCCGCCCGCATGCTCGCCTTCAGGATATGGGGCGGATATCCGGGTCAGCGGGCGGCGGAGAGCCTGTCCGGATCGCAGGCGGCATCCGTCAATCCCGTCATCGCCGTTGCGGACGATGTCCTCGCCGGCGTGCGGCTCACCCGCGAGATCACGGCCGGCTTCCCCTGCTTCGGCTATTCGGAACCCGGCGAGATCCTGCTCCGGCCGCTCCGCACCACGCCATCGGCCGCCGCCTTCGCGCTGCCGCCGACCGCCGGCCTCACCGCCGTCTCCTGCGAGGCGGTCATCGACGACACGCGCTGCCAGACCAGGGGGCTCGGAGCCCGCCTCGTGGTGATGCCGCACGGCTCGGACGTGGATGCGGCCGAACGCGGCGAGGGCGCGCTGGGGATCAGCGATTGGGAGGAGCTCGACGTGCCGCTCAAAGGTCACCGGCTGAACGCACGCCTTGCCGAACCGACCGATGCACCCGTCGACGTGCATCTCCTCACGCGCCTGCCGAAGGGCGGATCGATCCGCTATGCCCGGGTCGTGTTCCGGCGTTTCGAGACCGAGATCCATACGGGCACGGCCTGGGCGACGCCCCCCGCCCTTCCCGTCGACGCCGGAGTCCACGGCACGCCCCCCTCGACCGGCGACACACCACCGCTTGCGATGGCCGGAGCCGGCGTCCCGGACGCGCGCTGACGTCCCTCACGCATGGGGCGGCAGGGCGGCGCCGGCGAGCTTCGTCTTCGCCCAGTCCCGGACGCGGTAGTAACGCAGCATCATCTGCGGGGCGAAGGACATGTAGAATTGTGCCGGCGCGAGGGGCTCGAGCCTGAGCGCCAGGTCCTTCTCCGGCACGTCCCGCGCCCATTCCGCAAGAATGCCGCCGAGCATGCTGCCGGTCGGAACGCCGCGCCCCGACAGGCCGGTAACCGCCACGACACCCGGCGCAAGGCTGTAGAAGCGCGGCACGGTGCGCCGCTGCATGTCGAGCTCGCCGAACCAGAGATACTCCCATTCGGGATCGCGGGCGATCTGGGGATGGAGCCAGCGCAGCCGGTCGGTCATCACCCGGCGCGTAAAGGCGAGGTCGCGCCCGCGCCGGCCCATGGGGAACATCGAGGCGACGATGCGGCCTTCCGCATTGTACTTGTAGACATAGATGTCGCCACGCCCGTCATGGATGGTGGTGTTGTGCGGCAGGACGGATTTACGCTCCTCCGGCGTCAGCGGCTCGGTCGCGGCGACGAAGACGCGCATGATGCGGAAGGTCCGGTCGAGCCCCGGCCAGCCGCCGACCGTATAGGCGCCCGTCGCGAAGATCACCTTGTCGGCCACGACCGTGCCCTCGCCGGCCTCCACAGCCCAGGCACCGCCCCGCGCCGTCACGCCGCGCACCGGCGAGCCGGTATGGACGATGCCACCCTCCGCCATCACCGCCCGGGCGAGCCCGCGCGCATAGCCCAGCGGATTGAGATGTCCGCCCTCGGCATGAAACCAGGCCCCATGGAAACGCGGACTGCCGGTCATCGCCTCCGCTTCCGCCCGGTCGAGCATGCGGGTGTCCGCGCCGACGGCGTTGTATTCGGCCATCTTGGCCTCCAGCCCCGGAAGGGCCGTCGGCGTGTGCGCGGCCATGACATAGCCGTTCTGCTGCCACTCGCAGTCGATGTCGTAACGCGCGACCATGTCGGCAACGCGCCTGTTGGCCTGCGTCTGGCGCGCGATCAGCCGCTGCGCCCACGGCTCGCCCAGAACCCCGGAGAGCTCGGCCAGGCTGTAATGGGTAAAGGTCGGTGTGCAATGGCCGGCATTGCGGCCCGATCCGCCGAAGCCGATCTCCTGCGCCTCCAGGAGAACGGTCCGCACGCCGGCCCGGGCGAGTTCGAGCGCGGTGGTAAGGCCGGTATAGCCGCCGCCCACCACGCACACATCGGCGCGCACGGTGCCCTGAAGCGGTGCGGTATCGGCGGGCGGCGCCGCGGTGGCGTACCAGAGCGTCTCCTCGAAGGGTGAGAACTTGGGCATGCCCCGGCACTCCTCAATGAAGGTCGCTGCGCGCGTCCAGCGCATCGCGCAGGCCGTCGCCGATGAAGTTGAAACTGGTCACGGCCAGGGTGATCGTCACGCCCGGCACAATGGCGAGCCACGGTGCGCTGGCGAGATATTGCTGGGCGCCGTTCAGCATGTTGCCCCAGCTCGGCAGCGGCGGCTGGATGCCGTAGCCGAGGAAGCTCACATAGGCCTCCAGCAGGATCGCGCGTGCGACGGTGAGGGTAGCGGCCACGATGATCGGGCCGATGGCGTTGGGCAAGAGCTCGTGAAGCATCATGGTGCGGCTGCTCAGCCCCAGCATGCGGCCAGCCAGCATGAAGTCGCGCTCGCGCAAGGACCGCACCTCCGCCTCCACGATGCGCGCGATCTCCATCCAGCTCGTCACCGCGATGATGACCGTGATCATGATCGGGCTCGGCTTGATGAAGGCGGCGAGCGCGAGCAGCAGGAAGATGCTCGGAAACGACAGGAAGGCGTCGACGAAGCGCATGAGCGCGGCCCCGATGCGCCCGCCATAATAACCGGCCACGATGCCGATGGCCGTGCCGATGGCCGTCGACAGCAGCATGGCCGCGAAGCCCACGAGCAGCGAGATGCGCCCCGCCATGAACAGACGCGCCGCGATATCCCGCCCGAGCGGATCGGTGCCGAGAATGTGCGAACCGGTGAGCGGCGGCGCAAAACGCGCCCTCAGATCGATATAGAGCTCGTCGAAGGGCAGGAGATGGGGCCCGATCACGCAGGCAAGCGTCAAGAGCGTGATGAGGACCACGCCCAGCACGGCGAGCCTGTGGCGGGCGAAGCGGCGCACCGTCCTGCTCTGCCACCAACGGGTCCGCTCGGCCTGTGCGGTCTGTGACAACGGGGTCGACATCGCTTCCTCCCTAACCAAGCCTGATGCGCGGATCGGCGACGGCGACGAGCAGGTCGGCAAGGAGATTGCCGATCAGCACGAGGATCGCGGAGAACATGAGCAGCCCCATGACCACCGGGTAGTCGTTGTAGCCGAGACTGTCGAGGAACAGCCGGCCCATACCCGGCCATGTGAAGACCGTCTCGGTGACGAGCGCGCCGGACAGGATGGTCGGGATCTGCAGCCCGGCGAGCGTGATCATGGGCAGGAGCGCGTTGCGGATGACGTGCTTGAAGAGCACGCGGCGCCAGGCGAGCCCCTTGGCCTTGGCCGTTCGCACGAAATCCTGGTTGATGACGTCGAGCGTGGCGGTGCGCATATAACGGCTCCACACCGCCACATTGACGAGCGCGAGCACCACCGTCGGCATGATGAGATGGATGGCGTAGTCGCCGAGCGAGCCGTCGCCGATGGTGTACATGTTGCCCGCCGGCAGCCAGCCGAGCTTGAGCGAGAAGATGTAGATGGCGACGAGGCCGAACCAGAAGGTCGGGATCGACAGGGCCACCATGGCACCCACCGTCGCGGCGTAGTCGAACATGGAATAGCGCTTCGTCGCGCCCTTCACGCCCACCCAGGTTCCGATGGCGATGGACAGCGCCGTCGACGAGCCCATGAGCAGGAGCGTGGCGAAGAGGTGGCCGCCAATCACCTCCAGCACCGGCCTGTTGTCGCGGTAGGAGCGCCCCCAGTCGCCTTGCAGGAGGTTCCAGAACCAGTCGAGATACTGGACGGGCAGGGGCCGGTCGAGGCCCATCTGGTGCGCGATGCGCTCAAGCTCGGCCTGGGTCATTCCGGGCGTCAGCGCATATTGCGAGAGCGGCCCGCCGGGGGCGAGATTGAGCACCGCGAAACCGATGATCGAGACCAGCAGCAACAGCACGAGGCTCTGCCACAGGCGCGCGAGGAGATAGCGCAGCATGGCTGTCGTCTCCCAAGGACATGACGGGGCCCGGCGCGAGCCGGGCCCCGATTGGGGCCGTTACGCCCAGTGCCAGGTTCCCACATTCCAGGAATCGATGCGGACGTTCACATTGGGCGTGACGCCCTCGACGCCCTCCTTGTGGCCACGCACCGTGGCGTACTGGAACATGGGCAGGAAGGGCAGGTCGTGGCGCATGATCTCCTGGATCTTCAGGTAGACCTCCTTGCGCTTCTCCGGCACGAACAGCCGTCCGCCCTCCGCCAGGAGCTTGTCCACTTCCGGATTGGCGTACTGCCAGGTGTTCTGCCCCGCACCGCCCTGCGCGGCGATGGAGGTGGACCGGAAATAGTCCGACGTGTCGGGATCGGCGCCGGTCAGGAAGTTGATGCCGACCACGACGCTGTCGAACTGCGACATCATCCAGTACTCGCCCCACATGACCGCCGGCGGCAGGTTGGAGATCGTCATCTCCACACCGATCTCCTTGAAGGACTGCTGCATGAACTGCTGCACCTGCTCGCGGATATGGTTGCCCGCGGTCGTGGAGTTGGAGAACGACAGACGCACACCGTCCTTCTCGCGGATGCCGTCGTCGCCCGGCATCCAGCCCGCCTCGTCGAGCAGCGCATTGGCCTTCTCGATGCTGTACTCGTGCTTGGGCAGGTCCGGATTGTAGTAGAAGGACTGCTGCGGCATGTAGGTTTCGGTGGGCGCCGGCAGGCCGTAATAGAGCGCGTCGATGATCGTTTCCTTGTCGATCGCGTGGTAGAGCGCCTGACGTACGGCCAGTTCCTTGAACTGCGGGCGTTCCATGTTGAAGGTGACCGATTCCACCGTCGCCGACGGCACCACCGCCACTGCCTTGCCCGGAAGCTCCTTGGCCTCCTCATAGTGGTCCGGCGTGATCCACTGCAGGCCGATCACGTCGATATCCCCGGTCTTGAACTGCGTGTAGAGGACCGTCAGATCGGGGATATATTTGTAGATGATGCGTTCCAGATAGGGCCCTTCGCCGAAATAGTCCTCGTTGGCGGCAAGCTCGATATGGTCGCCGGCGACACGCTCCACCCATTTGAACGGGCCGGTCCCGACGGGCGCATTGTTGAAGGGCGCGTTGTTCCTGTCGGCCTCCGGCTCCAGAATGTGCTTCGGCACGATGAAGGTCGCCGCCAGGATCGAGGGATAGGGCGCGTAAGGCTTCTCCATGCGCCATGTGATCTCGGTCGGCGAGACCACCTCGATGTCGCGGACGAGATCGTGCCCGGTCCGCCGCCAGCTGCGGAACTGCGGATCGACCAGAAGCTCCAGCGTGAACTTCACGTCCTCAGCGGTGAACGGCGTGCCGTCGTGCCAGGTCACGTCGTCGCGCAGCTTCACGCGCCAGTTCAGGCCGTCCTCGGAGATACCGCCATTCGCCACGGTGGGCACCTCCGCGGCGAGCGCCGGGGTGAACTTGCCCTCCGGGTTCACCGCGAAGAGCGGATCGAAGACGCTGAAATGGATGCCCTCATCGACCTCGATATGAGGCATGTGCGGATTGAAGACCGTGGGCTCCTGCGAGAACCCGATGATCACCTGGCCGGTCGGCTTGTCCGGCGGCGCCGCGAAGGCCTGTCCCTTCCCCAGGAGACCGGGCATCACGAGACCGGACGCGCCGGCGAGCCCCATCATGGTCAATGCCTGACGCCGGGTCGGCCCGACCCCGCCTTTTACGGTGTTTTTCGACATCTCAACCTCCTCTCCACTTGTCCAGTGCCCCCTGTTGACGATCCGCCTTCTTTCGCGGGCGGATTTCAGAAACCGCTGATCGGCCGGATCTCCGAACCGTCGGAGAACCGGGAAAAGCGGAAATCGTGCGGATCGACCACCGGCGGCCGGCCAGTGACGATATCGGCCATGAGCCGGCCCGCCGCCGGCCCGATACCGAAGCCGTGGCCGGAAAAGCCGGTCGCGATATGGAAGCCTGGAATGGTGTCGACGGCGGAAATCACCGGCACCGCATCGGGCGTCACGTCGATATAGCCCGCCCAGCGCTGCGCGATCTCGGCGGCCTCGAAGGCCGGGAAGGCGCGCTTCAGGTTGGCGAGCGCCCTGTTGGAGAGCCTCTCCGACGGCTTCGGGTCGAGCACGCGGCAATATTCGAAGGGGCTCGCCTCGTCCATGCGCCAGCGGCCCGGAATGCGCGCCTCGTCGAGGAAGCGGCCGGAGAGGCGGAAGTTGAGCGAGCGCCATTCCTGCCTGAGGGCCGGCAGGAAGTTCATGGCATAGCGGAAGGACTTCGGAACGATATCGACCACGTTCTCGTGGCCCGAGGCCACGGTGTAGCCGCCGTCCTGGCGCTTGCGCACGGCAAAGCCGTTCGCCCAGACCGCCTGTTCGGGCCCGCCTTCAAGCGGCTTCGTCCTCAGGACGGAATTCATGACCTTGAGCTGCGGCAGATCGAGCCCGTAGAGGCCGCAGAACAGGTTGGACCAGGCGCCGCCCGCGAGAATGACGGAGCTGCACGCGATGGCGCCGCGCTCGGTGATGACGCCGGAGACCCTGCCGCCGGAGGTCTCGATGCCGCGCACCGCGCATTCTGTAAGGATGGCCGCGCCCTTGTCGCGGGCGGCCTCGGCGATGGCCGGCGCGGCCTTCTGCGGCTCCGCGCGGCCGTCGGCGGGCGTGTAGAGCGCGCCCTTGATATCCATCTCCGCGCCCGGAACGAGCGACCGGAACTCCGCGGGCGTGAGCATCCGCGCCTCGATCTGGTAGCCCTGCAGGTTCCGCGGCCAGCTCTCATGGCGCTCATATTCGGCGTCGTCTGCACAAGTGAACACGATGCCTGCGCGCCTGTAGCCGGTATCGCGGCCTGTGCGGCGGTCGAGCTCCGGCCAGATGCGCAGGGCTTCCGCCATCAGCGGCACCTCGCGGGGGTCGCGCCTGGAGATCCGCACCCAGCCCCAGTTGCGGCTCGACTGCTCCTGGCCGATGCCGCCCTTCTCGCACAAGGCGACGCTGACACCGCGCTCGGCAAGCTCCAGGGCCGTGGAACAGCCGACGATCCCGCCGCCGATCACGACGGCATCCACCCGGCTGGGCAGATCCTCATCCCCGTGGACGGGAACGACGCGAGGTCCGGGCATGGCTAGTAGCACTCCTCCAACTGGCAGTTGACGGTGAATTCCGCGACGCTCGCCTCGTTGGGCAGGTCGAGCAGCATGGATGCGGCACGCGCGAGGTCGTCCGGGTCGGTCATGGCGCTGTCGGCGCGGTCGGTCAGGCCGCGCGCCATGTCGGTGGCCACGAAGCTCGGGCAGATGGCAGTGGCGCGGATGCCGAGGTCCCAGCCGGCCTGGCGAATGCCGTGGGTCAGGGCAACGGCGGCGAATTTGGACATGGAATACAGGCCCGAGGTCGGCGACTTCACCCGCTTGCCCGACAGGGACGCGATCACGATGACCCGCCCCCTGCCGCTTTCCGCCAGAGCCTCCCAGGCGGCCGCCGCCAGCCGGCGCGGCGCCTTGACATTGACCGCCATGAGATCGTCCACATCGGCGTCGGTCGCCTCGATCACCGTCTTCGGGATCACGATCCCGGCATTGGCGACCACGGCGTCGATGCGCCCGAAGGCGGCCTGCGCCTCCGCGGCCCAGGCCGCTTCGGCCTGCGCGTTGCGCGCGTCATAGGCGAAGAGATGGACACGGTCGCGCGCCGCCCAGTCCGGCATGGCGGGGCTGCGCATGCCGAGCGAGAGCAGCCACCCGTCATCCGCCAGGCGCTTCGCGATGGCCGCGCCGATCCCGCGATTGGCGCCCGATATCATGGCCACTCTCGTTCCGGTCATGTCTCTCCCTCTTTTCTCTTCGGCCGCCCGGGCCGGTCATACGAGCCCGACGATCTGCCGGTATCGCTTTCTCAGAATGTCGAGCACGGTCTTCTGGTCCTCCTCGGAGATGCCGGCGAAGAAATCGCTCGACTGCCGGGTGACGATGCCGCGCACGCGCCGGGCGAGCTCCGCCCCCCTGTCGGTGACGTAGAGCTCCTGCGCGCGGGTGTCGGCGGCGGAAACCTCGCGCCTCAGGAGGCCGTGTTCTTCCAGGAAGTCGACGAGCCGGCCCATGGCGGACCGGTCCTTCAAAATGAGCTGGGCTATGACGGACGGCCGGATCCCGGGATGGCTGTCGACGAGCAGGAGCGTGGTGATCTTTCCCGTACCGCGCGCGACGTCCATGCCCTCCAGGCGATGGTCGAGATCGCGCGACATGGCCAGGTTGATGCTCCTGATATAGAAGCTCAGCGTATCCTCGAGGACGTCGAGATCGACATCCCTGATGGAGGTCGGCGGCGTTCCCTTGCCGCTCACAGATCTGCCCTCCGGCACGGCATCCGGCGTCTCCCTTCCGGCTCGCAGGCAGGCCGCCCGTCCGGGCGCGATCCCCGCTTGCCGGCAATGATTGGCCCGATAGTGGACAAACGCAACTATTTTCTCGCGACAGCGGCTCCAAAAATGGTCAGGCCTCGAAGATGCTCGTTTCCTAGGCAGCCGGCTCCCATTCCCTGCCCGGGATCGCGGCAACGAGCCGCTTCGTGTAGTCGTCGGCGGGCGCTCGGAAGATGTGCGAGGGCGGTCCGTATTCGACGATCCGCCCCTTGTACATGACCGCGACCTCGTCGCAGATCTGGCTGGCGACCCGCAAATCGTGCGTGATGAAGATCATCGCGACCTCCATCTCCTCCTGGATCTTCGCCAGGAGCTGGAGGATCTGCGCCTGGATGGACACATCGAGGGCGGAGACCGCCTCGTCGGCGACCAGCAGGACGGGATCGAACATGAGCGCGCGCGCAATGCCGATGCGCTGCCTCTGCCCGCCGGAGAATTCGTGCGGAAACCGGTCATAGGCCCCCTCGTCGAGACCGACGAGCTTCAGCAACCGCAGCGCCTTCGCCTTTGCCTCCCGGGCGGACTGCCCGTGCGCCATCGGCCCGACCGTCAGGATGCGCCCGACCGTGTGGCGCGGATTGAGCGAGGCATAGGGATCCTGGAAGATCATCTGGACATGGGGTCGCAACGGGCGGAACTCGTTGTCGGAGAGAGGCGCGATATCGCGGCCGTCGAACATGATCCGGCCGCCGTCGCTGTCGAGCAGCTTGACGAGCACGCGCCCCAGCGAGGACTTGCCGGAGCCGGACTCGCCGACAATGCCGAGCGTCATGCCCTTGCGCACAGTGAAGCTCACATCGTCGACCGCCTGCACGACACGGCCCCTGGAGAAGAAGTTGCCGGTCGTGTGATAGGTCTTGCACAGATGCTGCACATCGAGAACCACCGGCGCCTCCCCGGGCTCCGGCTGGTCGTCCCCGGCCACGCGCGGCACCGCCGCGACGAGCTTTTTCGTATAGGGATGGCGCGGATGGTTGAGGACCTCGGCGGCCTCGCCCTGCTCCACGATCACGCCCTTCTCCATGACGACCACGCGGTCGGCGATCTCCGCGACCACGCCGAAATCGTGCGTGATGAACATCACGCTCATCTTCTTGCGCTGCTGGAGGCGGCGGATGAGGTCGAGGATCTGGGCCTGGGTCGTCACGTCGAGTGCGGTGGTCGGCTCGTCGGCGATCAGGATGTCCGGCCCGAGCGCGAGCGCCATGGCGATCATGACACGCTGGCGCTGCCCGCCCGACAGGCGGAACGGATACTGGTGCTGGATGAGCGCCGGCTCCGGGAGCCCCACCTCGTCGAGCAGTTCCAGAACCTTCCGGGCGCGGCTCGCGGGCGTGCCCACCTTGTGCGCCTCCATGGCCTCCGCGATCTGATCGCCGACCGTCATCAGCGGATTGAGCGCGGAGAGCGGATCCTGGAAGACGATGGAGACGGCCCGTCCGCGAAGGTCGCGCAGCGTGCCCTCGTCGGTCTCGAGCAGGTCCATTCCCTTGAAGAGGATGCGTCCGCCGGCGATCGTCAGCGCCGACGGCAGCAGGCCCATCACCGCATTGGCCGTGACCGACTTGCCCGAGCCGGACTCGCCGATGATGCAGAGGATCTCGCCGGCCCTGAGATCGAACGAAATGTCCCTGACGGCATGGGACCGTTCCATGTCGCCCGGCAGGTCGACGGTGAGCCCCCGAACCGCCAGGGCAATATCGCCGGCCTCGTCCACGATCTCTTCTGCTGGCTGCGTCATGGTCTGGCGCCCCCCTCCATTCCTGTTCTCCCTCGCCACCCCGGCGGGCCTCGCAATGGGCATCTGGCGCCTTTTGCGGCACGGCGTGCCTGCCGGGCGGCAGCATTGCACACCATCCGGCCCGCCCTCGCAAGAACGATACCACTTGCACCGCCGGTCTCCGGCAACCCGCCGCTGTGCCGGATTCCCGACCCGATCCATTATATGTTATTCGATATAACAAACGAGACACCAGGCCTTTCCGCCCCAGCATGCCCACCGGAGGACAGACGATGACCGACCCCGCATTCGCCTACAGGGAGATCCCGATCGCCGACTGCACCGCGCTTGGCCGCCGGCTGCATGAGGAGAAGAGGTCGTGGCACATCCACGTTCTCGCCCCCGATTGCCGGCTGAACCCCAAGCCCGGCCTCTATGCCTTCGTCATCGAGGACAATACCGGCGACGAGATCCATGTCGCCTTCTCCACGGAGCGCCCCCGCGAGCCCAATCTGGAGCTCCTGAAGCTCCTGCATGGCGACGCCGTTCTCGACGAGGCGCCGAGTTCCGCCGGCGCGCAGGCCGCGCCGCCATCCCCCCTCGTCGCGCGCGTGCGCGATCTCCACGAGCGCGGCATCGGCTGGCACCACCACATGCATTTCCCCGACTGCAAGCTCAACCCGCATCCGGGACGATGGGCGATCTCGCTGGAGGCAGACGACCGCGACACGGTGGAGACGGAGGCCTATGACGAGGAGCCCCATGACGTTCTGAGCGCGATCGAGATCATCTATTTCTCGTCATGACCGCGATCCGCGCATCGCGACCGACGCCGGGGCAGGCCGGTGGATTTCCCGCAGGAAGCCGCCGTTTCCGGGAGGCCGAACCGCCGGCTCCGGCTCTTATTGCCGCGCAGTTTGATTTGTTATATCTTATAACAAATCGATGAGAGGCGTGTTGCAATCCTTAGCGTCCGACCTCGCACGCCGCCGCCTGAGCATATCGCGCAGACGGCACCGGGCCGGACACCAACCGAGGGGAGGTTGAAACCATGTTCAAACGCATAATGGCAGGCGCGCTCACGCTCGCCCTGTGGGGCGCGGCCGCACTGAGCGGGCCCGCACAGGCCGAGACGGGAGAGACGCTGGCCACGATCAAGGATCGCGGCCATCTCCTGTGCACCGGCCACAACGGATCCTATCTCGGCTTCGCCGAGGTCGACGACCAGGGCAACTGGCACGGCTTCGACATCGATCTGTGCCGGGCGCTCGCGACCGCCATCTTCGGCGACGACGAGGGCCATCTCAAGATCGTGCCGACCGGCTGGGCGCAACGCTTCCCGGCCCTCCAGTCGGGCGACATCGACATCATCGTCAAGGCGACGGGCTGGACCTTCAACCGCGACACCGATCTCGGTGTCCAGTTCAGCCGGCCCTATGTGCTGGCCCCGATCCGCATGCTCACGCGCAAGGAGCTCGGCGCGGAGAGCATCGCCGATCTCGACGGCGGCACGATCTGCGTGCCCGCCGGCACGACCATCGAGCGCTATGTGGCCGAATATGCCGCCGCGACCGGCATCCAGGCGGACTTCCTGGCCATCGAGAAGACCGAGGAGACCGACGCCGCCTATCTGTCGGGGCGCTGCGATGCCTATGCGCAGTGGGACGTCGTGCTCGCGACCGTGCGCCTGAAGGCCGACAATCCGGACGACCATGTGATCCTGCCCGACGTCATGAACGCCGAGCCGGTCGCCATGGGCATGCGCCAGGGCGACGACAATTTCGTCGATATCGCCAATTGGGTCGCCAACGCGCTCTGGCTGGCCGAGGTCAACGGCGTGACCAGCGAGAATGTCGACGAGATGAAGGCCAACCCGCCGAGCCCCGCCGTCGCCAAGCTGCTCGGCGCGACGCCCGGCATCGGCGCCCAGCTCGGGCTTGAGGACGACTGGGCCTACAATGTGATCAAGAAGTTCGGCAATTTCGCCGAGGTCTGGCGGCGCAATGTGGGCGAGGACTCGCCCTACAAGCTCGACCGCAGCATCAACGCCACCTACAAGGATGGCGGCGTGTTCTATCCTCTGGTGCTGGATTGACGCGCTGGCGCCGGCCGCCCCCCATGGGCGGCCGGTGCCGGATACCGTCCCTTGAGGGGCGCAGCCATCGAAAGGCCGGTCAATGCTCGCCGTTCTGAAGCTCCGCAAGACCCGGAACTGGATCATCCAGGCCCTGTTCGTCGGCGCGCTCGCCGGCATCGTCATATTCGGCGCCGTGACCGCGAGCCAGACGATGCAGGCCCAGGGCATGACCTCTGGCTTCGGCTTCCTGTTCCGCTCCACCGGCTGGCCGATCAGCTTCTCGCTCATCCCCTACGGTTTCGGCGACCCCTACTGGAAGGCGCTCCTCATCGGGGCGCTCAACACGCTGTTCCTCGCCGCGATCTCGCTCACCCTGTCGACCCTTGTCGGCCTCCTCGTCGCCGTCCTGCGCACGACGCGGAACGGCGTCATGAACGCTCTGGGAACGATCTATGTCGACACGTTCCGCAATATCCCGATCATCCTCCAGGTGTTCTTCTGGTACGCCGTCTACACCCATCTGCCGCGCCCGCGCGAAGCCTACGACGTCGCGGGAACGGCGTTCCTGTCCGCGCGCGGCCTGTTCCTGCCCGGGCTGAACGTCACCGGGCTTTCGGCCTTCATCGCCATCGTCTCGGGGATCGCGGCCATCGTCCTCGCCCTGTGGATCGCCCATGGCCGGCGGTTCTCGCGCAAGAAACCAGCGGCGCGCCGGCGGCTGTCATGGACCGTCGCCGGCATCGGCGCGCTCGCCGTCATGGCCGTGTTGGTCGCCGGGCGCATCCCCGACACCCAGCTCCTGTCCCTGCCGGAGCTCAAGGGGCTCAATTTCAAGGGCGGCATCAATGTTTCCCCGGAGCTTGCCGCCATGGCCACCGCCATCGCCATCTATGGCGGAGCCTATCTCGCCGAGATCTTCCGCGCGGGCTTCCTCGCGGTCCGGCGTGGCCAGATCGAGGCGGCACAGTCCCTGGGGCTCAGCGGATGGGACGTCTTCGCCAAGGTCCGCCTGCCGCTGGCCATACGGGCCATCCTGCCAACGCTGACCAACCAGTATGTGTGGCTGCTCAAGGCGACGACGCTCGGCATCGCGGTCGGGTTCGCCGACTTCTTCATGGTGGTCGCGGTGTCGATCACCCAGAGCGGCCAGACCATGGAGCTGATCGGCATCCTCATGGCCGGCTTCCTGACCATCAACTACACGCTGTCGAGCGTGCTCAACCGGATCAACCGGTCCATCGCCCTGAAGGGCCAGAACATCAACTAGGGGCCGCCGCCGCACAGAGATGACCGCCACCAGCCACATCGACCAGCAGGAAACGGCGAGGCCCGCCGCATGGGACTGGCTGCGCGAGACGTTCTTCGCCTCCAGGCTCCATGCCGCCATGTCGCTCGCGGGCGCCATCCTCATCGTTGCGATCGGCTGGCACCTGCTCGACTGGGCCGTCCTGAACGCGGTCTTCTCCTCCGCCGGCGGACCGGAGGCCTGCCGCGAGGCCTCGGGAGCCTGCTGGGCGATCATCGACGCGCGCTGGCGGCTCATCCTGTTCGGGCTCTACCCGCATGAGCTCCACTGGCGCTCGGCGACGGCCTGCATCGTTATCGTCGCGGTCGCCATCGCATCGTGCATGCCGGTCTTCTGGCGCGCGGCACGCCTCGCCACCCTCTGGATCGCCGGCATGGCGTCCTTCTATATCCTCATGCGCGGCGGCCTGTTCGGCCTCGCGCCCGTCTCGGAGGCGAAGTGGGGCGGGCTGTCGCTCACCGTCTTCATCTTCTCCGCCGGCGTCCTCGTCGGCATGCCGCTCGCCATCGTCTTCGCCCTGATGCGGCGCTCCGAACTGCCGGTGATCGCGCGGACCATGAGCCTCGTCATCGACGCCGTGCGCTCGCTGCCGCTCGTCACCATCCTGTTCACCGCGGCCGTCGTCCTGCCCTTCGTGCTGCCGGGCTGGCTCCAGGGCGACAAGCTCTACCGCGTCATCTTCGGTTTCGCGCTGTTCTTCGCCGCCTATCAGGCGGAGATCATCCGCGGCGGCATCCAGGCGATCCCGCCGGGTCAGGACGAGGCCGCGAAGGCGCTGGGGCTGAGCTACTGGCACCGCGTCAGCCGCATCATGCTGCCGCAGGCCTTCCGCAACGCCCTGCCGCCGACGATCAGCCAGTTCGTCATCACCTTCAAGGAGACCTCGCTCGTCATCATCGTCGGCTTCTTCGAGGTCATGGCCTCCGGCAACGCGGCCTACGGGACCGGCGACTGGCGCTTCGCCTATATCGAGGTCTATGTGTTCATCGCGCTGATCTATTTCACCTTCGCCTTCAGCCTGTCGCGCTACGGCGCCTATCTGGAGCGGGTGATGCGCGTCGGCAAGAACTAGGGAGGCTGAACAGGGCCCATGACCACCCGCCCGGCAGACACGGCCGTCAGGCTGGAGAGTGTGAACAAGTACTACGGCACCTACCATGCGCTCAAGAATGTCGACCTGACGGTCGCCAAGGGCGAGCGCATCGTCGTGTGCGGCCCGTCGGGCTCCGGCAAGTCCACCATGATCCGCTGCCTCAACCGCCTGGAGGAACACCAGAGCGGCACCATCACCGTGCTCGGCACCGAGCTCAATGACGACATCTCCAATATCGAGGAGATCCGCCGCGAGGTCGGCATGGTGTTCCAGACCTTCAACCTGTTCCCGCATCTCACTGTCCTGGAGAACCTGACGCTCGCGCCGATGCTCGTGCGCAAGGCCTCGCGCGTGGAGGCGGAGGAGGCCGCGATGGCCTATCTCACGCGCGTGAAGATCCCCGAGCAGGCGGAGAAGTTTCCCGGCGAGCTCTCCGGCGGCCAGCAGCAGCGCGTCGCCATCGCGCGCGCGCTCTGCATGAAGCCGGAGATCATGCTGTTCGACGAGCCGACCTCCGCGCTCGACCCGGAGATGATCGCGGAGGTCCTCGACGTCATGGTCGGGCTCGCCCGGGACGGCATGACGATGATCTGCGTCACCCACGAAATGGGCTTTGCCCGCGAGGTCGCCGACCGCGTCGTGTTCATGGCCGATGGCGAGATCGTCGAGGAAGCCCCGCCCTCCAGCTTCTTCACGTCACCCGGAAACGACCGCACAAAGCGGTTCCTGAGCCAGATTCTCGCGCATTGAGCCGGAGCGGGCGGCGGCTGTCAGCCGTCAGCCCTGCGCGCCCCGCGAATGGAATCGCACCCCGCCGATCACATGGTGGGTCGGCATGATCTCGATCTGGGTGACGTCGACATGGGGCGGTGCCGACAGGATCCAGTGGATGCAGCCGGCGACGTCGTCGCAGCTCAGGCACTCATAGGGATCGTAGAGCAGCTCGGCCGCCCTCGCCTCGTCGCCGCCGAACATCTCCCGGTGCATACCGCTCGCCACCCGTCCCGGGCGCACCTCGGAGACCCGGATGTCGGTCCCGTAGAGCTCCATGCGCAGATTGAGCGTCATATTGTGGACCGCAGCCTTCGTGGCCGAATAGACCGGCTGGCCGAGCGAGGGATAGAGCCCCGCCACCGAGCCGATGGTCACCACATGGCCCCTGTTGCGGGCGACCATGCCGGGCACCGTCGCCTCCAGCGTGTTCTGCAGGCCGAGAATGTTCACCTCCGCCACCGTGCGGCCCGCATCGCCGGCAAGCTCGTAGGTCTTGCCCGACAGCCCGAGCGCGCCAGCGCAGGCGACCACGATGTCGATCTCCCGGTCTGCCAGCGCGTCGAGCAGGCCCTGCCTGTCGGTGACGTCGAGATAGATCGCCTCGCAGCCGGTCTCGCCGGCCAGCGCATCGAACTTCTCTCGCTCGATGGAGCCGGCGATCACCTCCACGCCGTCGGCACACAGGCGCCGGACCAGCTGCGCGCCGATGCCGCCCGTGCCTCCGGTGACAAGCGCGGTCAGACCATTGCCCAACGTCATGAGACCCCCTCTCCTCCCTGGGCCGCCCTCAGGTCAGCCCGTACCGGTCCATCGCCTTGTAGACGGGAAAGATGCAGCGCCCGGCGAAGCGCTTGACGCCTTGCCAGGGAACGGTCCTCGTCCCCTCCGTCACCTCGAGCGGGACATCGTCGAGCGTGCGGCTCTCCGCCACGAATTCCGCGAAGACCCGGCCGATATTCTGGGCGAGCGACACGCCCCGGGTCGAGAAGCCGAGGATCGAGTAGACATCGCGGTCGAGCACCTGCACGCGCGGCAGGAATTCCGGCGTGAGCGCGCAATAACCCTCCCAGTAGGTCTCCACCTCCACGGGCCCGAGGCCGGGGAAGAGCTCGGCCATGCGCCGCTTCACATGGGCGGTGCCGATGCGCCGGCCATTGCCGAGCGCGAAGACCGCGCCACCGGAGATGAGCCGCCCATCCCGGTCGAAACGCCCGAAACCGCCGGATTTCCGGATATCGGTGAAGCAGATCCGGTCGCGCATGATCGCCCCGCTCTGCTCTGCCGACAGCGGCGTCGTCACCGTGTGGAAGAGATGGACCGGAATGACCGACCGGTCGACCGCGCCGGCGAGCGCATCGGTATAGCCATTGGTCGCCATGACGACCTTGCGCGCACGCACCCGATGGCCGTTGGCCTCCACCACGGCTCGGCGCCCGTCCCGGCCGATGGCGGTCGCCGCGGAGCGCTCGTGGATGGCCGCGCCCTCGTTGACGGCCGCCCGCGCCAGCCCCAGCGCCAGCGCGTAGGGGTTGACCATCGCACCGTTCGCCCGGCGCCAGCCGCCCAGATAGCACGGTGCGCCGAGCGTGCCCTGCACGGCGTCGCGGTCGAGCCACTCGACATCGGCGCCGAAGGCCCGCCAGTCCTCGTAGACCTTGCGCACCAGCGCGAGCGCCTTTTGCGAATGGGCCGGCTGGATCCAGCCATTCTGCTCGGCGTCGCAAGCGATCTGGTAGCGTGCGATCTCGTCCATGACCCGCGACGGGCCCTCGCCGACGAGCGCGGTCAGCGCCTCGCCCTTGCGCTTGCCGAGAAGGGCCGAGACATGGCTCGGCGTCATGGCGCCGGGAAAGTGCGGCACCGCGAAGCCACCATTGCGGCCCGACGCTCCGTTGCCGACACTGCCGGCCTCCAGCACCACGACGTCCAGCCCGCGCCTGGCCGCCCCGAGCGCGACGGACAGGCCGCAATAGCCGGCGCCGATGACAGCGAGATCCGCCTCGCGGTCGGCGTCGAGCGGCGCATGGGGCTTGCGCGGTTCGCGCGCCGTGCTCGCCCAGATAACCCCGTCCATGCCGGGGTCTATGCGGTCTGTCGCCTTCATGCCCCGGCCTCCTTACGGCGGGATCCGCTCCCCGCTATGCCCAGCGACTGGCGGACCGTGTCGAGGGCATCGCGCGGCGGCGGGCGGAAATAGCACCGCTCGCTCTTCACGAGCCCCGTTGTCAGCGCAAGATCGGCCATGCATTCCGCCTGCTTGAGCGCCACGGCCGAACAGTCGACCACGGGAACGCCCGTCCCGGGGATCTCGGTGTAGCCCGCCGTCCTCAGGATCGGCCCGTAATATCCGCAGCCGACGAGGATCACCTCCGCACCGTCGTCGATGCAGGCCCGCGCCACCGTCTCGAAGCGGGGGATGAAGGTCTTGTGGGGATCGTCGAGCGCCTCGAGGATGAGATCGGCGTCGGACGCCGGTTCGATCGCGCGGACGGGGCGCGCAATGGCCCGGGCGGCAAGCCCGTAGGCATTGAGGTCGGCCTCGATGCTGGGGCCACCTTGTCGGCCACCGTGACGACGGCGAACCTCGCCCCCATGGCGAGGGCGGCGAGCATGGTCTGCTCGCCGACCGAGGCGACGGGAATGCCGAGAACCTCGCGCGCCTGCCACAGGGGATCGTTCCAGCAGCCGAGAACGACGCCGTCGCAGCCCTCCGCTTCCGCCGCGAGGGCGGCTTCCACCATGCCCACCGCGTTGAGATGCTCCGCATAGAAGGACCGCCCGAAATTCGCAGACAGGGCGGGGAACGCGAATTCGAGCGTCAGATCGGGCCGCGCGATCGCCGTCTGAGCGGCCTCCATGCGCTCCCAGAGAGGCCGCATGACCGGTGCAGGACTGGTCGGATGAACCCACTTGATGCGCATGGGATGCCTCCCTTGCAAGCGCGCCTCGCCCGTCTTCTCCATATCAAGGCATATCCCCGTCGCCCTTGCGGGATGGGGGTCTTGCGGTCACGTCCCGCAGCCGATCACGGCGGTCGCCGCAATCTCCACCTTCACATCCGGCACCGGGAAGGCGACGACGAGCGCGGCATTGGTCGGGCGCACGTCGCCGAAGATCCTGCCGAGCTCGGGGCCGACCTCCTGAAAGATCTCCGGGGTCGTCACATAGGTCGTGATCTGCACGATATCCTTCAGCGACGCGCCGGCCTCGCGAAGCGCCGGTTCGAAATTCGCGATGATCTGGCGCACCTGGGCGGCCGGATCCTCCGGCACGGTGCCGGTCGTGTAGTCCATGCCGATCGTGCCGGAAATGAACAGCATGTCGCCGACCTTGACCGCCCTCGAATAGCCGAAGGCCTCCTCGAATTTCGAACCCGAAGAGATGTTCTCGCGTTTGGCAACCATCGGTCTTTCTCCCTGTCAGGACCTTGTCAGGATTCACGCCCCTCAGTGTCAGTCGCACCGAGGGCGCCAAGCGTGGTTTCGTTCATCGGCCACCAGCAGATATGGAGGTCGAGCCAGGCGGCGATGCGCCCGCAATAGAGTATGAGGTCCTCAAGGGCCGCATCGGTCTCGCACGCCCCGTCCTCAAGGCAGGCAATGCCCGCCTCCAGGACCGCGCCGGTCTCCAGGAGATGGCAGAACCCGGCAACGCGCGAGATCGCCGCCTTGAGCGCGAAGACCGCGATCTTGCGCTTGTCGGCGTCGCTGCGCGTCTCGCCGCGCCCCTCCCAGAGGCGCCAGAGGAGCTCGTGCAGCTTGCGCATCTCGCCCTCCGCCATGTGAAGGGGGCCGAAGGGGATCATCTGGCCACGTCGGCCGAGAAGCTCCGCAATCTCCTCCGGCTCCGCCTCCCAGGCGGCGATCCGCGCCCGCCGGACCGTCGCCAGCGGCTCCGCCACCGGGGCGGGCTCCGGCCGGTGCGCAGGCTGAAGCCCCGGCCCCGGCAGGAGTTCGGCGGTGAAGACCGCGCGCCCCTGCTCGCGGCGCTGGCGCTCGGCATAGTCCCGCAGCCAGGCCGGATCGTGCTTCAGCCGGCCGAGATAGTTCACCTCCGCAGCCTCCGCCTGAAGCGCGTCGTAGGTGATCTCCAGATACTGTCGCTCCGGCCAGTAGAAGAACGCGCCCGGCGGCATGGAGAGCACGTCCTGCGCGGCCTCCAAGCGGGCAAGGAATGGAACCGGCCACATGATGTGGCACCCGGCGATCTTGGCGCAGTGGATGTCGATGGCGGCCGGCACGAGGCCGGTCACCGCGCGCAGCGTCTCCGGCGCGAACCCGTCCGCGAGCTCGATGGGATGGTCCTCGCCCTCGACCCGGAAAATCAGCTCACCGCTCACCGTCTTCTCCCTTTCGGATCGTCACTGCGTCGGATAGCCATTCGCGATCCATCCGCCGTCGACGGGAAGGACGTGGCCGGTGACCATCGAGGCCTCGTCGCTGGCGAGGAAGCCGCATGCTGCGGCCACCTCCTCCGGCTCGGCCAGCCGGCCGAGCGGCGTGCGTGCGCGCACACCGTCGAGATTGTAGATGCCCTGATCGATGAGCGACTGCACCATCGGCGTGCGAACACCCGTGGGCGCGACGCAGTTGACACGGATGCCGAGCGGCCCCCATTCGACGGCGAGGCTCTGGGTGAGATTGTGGATCGCCCCCTTGGAGGCGCAATAGGCGGTGCGCTTCGGCGCGCCGCCCGCACCGTAGACGGAGCCGATGAAGACGATCGCGCCCCCGCCCCGCTCCGTCATGACGCGCGCGGCGGCCTGCGCGGCGAGCCAGCTTCCCACCACATTGATCTCCAGATGGTCCCGGAAGGTTTCCGGCGGGACCTCGAGCGCCGGCTCCACCTTCACGATGCCGGCGGAGGTGACGACGCAGTCGATGCCGCCAAAGGCCTCGACCGTCCGGCTCGCCATCTCGTCTGCGAAGGCGGGGTCGGTGACGGAGCCCTCGAGTGCTACGATCTGCGCGCCCGCGGGCATCGCCCGGCGCGTTTCCCCAAGCCCGTCGCCATCGCGATCCGCCAGGCACAGCTTCGCGCCCTCGGCTGCGAAATACCGCGCCGTGGCGCTGCCGATGCCGCTGGCCGCACCCGTGACGAGAACCCGTCTTCCCTCATGCCGACCCATGGCCGTCCTCCCTGTTCCGTGACCTGTTTCAACCGGTTCGGTGCGGATGTCACCTCCCGCCGTCATTGTCTCTCAGGCTCCCGGCGGACCGCACGGTCTCCCCGATGAGCCGCGCGACGAGGTCGGGCCGCTCGATCTGGGGCATATGGCCCACATGCGCGACACGGTGCAGCGCGACATGGGGGGCAAGCCCCCTCGTCTGCCGGATCGGCAGGATCCGGTCGCTCTCGCCCCAGATCAGCCGGACCGGGCCGGCGAACCGCTCAAGGGCCGGCCGCATGTCGAAGCCCTGCGTGCCGTCGGGAAAGAGCTCTTCCGCAAGGGCTGCCTGATAATCGCGGAGCGCATCGTCCCCGCGCCGGCGCATTACCGCCTGCGCATAGCCCTCAGGCACGCTGGCGGGCGTTGAGAACAGCGCGCCGAGCCAGGCGCCAAGGCTTTCGATCCGCGTCGCACGGGCGAGTCCGTGAAGCACGGCCCCGTCGATCTCCGGGCCGAGGCCCGCAGGGGCGAGAAGGGTCAGCGAGCGCACGGCCAGCGCCCCGCTGTCGGCAAGCGCCAGCGCAACCGCGCCGCCGAGCGAATGGCCGACGATATGGCAACGGGACACCCCCTCCGCCAGAAGCGTTTCGGCCACCGCGTCGGCCAGGGCGGCCGGCGAGCCCATGGCCTTCAGCCGCGGCGACCGGCCATGGCCCGGCAGATCGATCCCGATTGTGGAAACCGACGGGCCGAGCTTCGCGAGGAGGCCGTTCCAGACGGCGAGATCGGCGGCAAGGCCGTGCAGGAAGACCACCGGGTCCGGCCCGCCCTCCTGCCGCGTCTGGACGAAGAGCCGCTCGGCTCTGCCGCCTCCGGGCACCGCCTGCCGCGCGACGGCCGGCGCCTCGCGCAGCGCGCGCTCGACATCGCGGCGCTTGATGCGCCCGCGCGGGCCGGTGCCCTCGACGGTCGTCAGATCCACGCCCTCCTGCGCCGCGATGCGGCGCGCGAGCGGGCTTGCGACGACACGGCCGTCACGGACCCGGCGGATCGGCGCGGCGGCGGCCTCGGGCGGCGGGTCCGCGGGCACGGCGCTGGCTGCCGGCGCCTCCTCCGCAACTCCGGTTCCATCGTCGATGCGACCGAGCACGGCGCCGATCTCGAGCTCGTCGCCGACATCGGCGACGATCTCCGCCAGCGTCCCGTCGCAGGGCGCCTCGACGTCGCTGGCCGCCTTCGCCGTTTCCACGACGGCAATCGTGTCGCCGGCCCTGACCGTGTCGCCGACGCCCGCGCACCACTCGACCACAGTGACCGAGTCCATGTACTCGCCGCCGGCGCCGGTGATTGTGACGTCCCTTGCCATGGCGTCAGGCCACCGCCCTTCGACAGGCCTGCGCGATGCGCCCGGCATCGGGAAGCACGGCCATCTCGAGAGGCTCGCTATAGGGGATCGGCATGTCGAGCGTGCCGACACGCTCGACCGGCGCATCGAGCGCGTCGAAGGCATGGTCCATGATCGTCGCCGACAGCTCCGCCCCGTAGCCGCAGAAGGTCCAGCCCTCATTGACGACGACGGCGTGATTGGTCTTCTCCACCGAGGCGACGATGGCAGAAAGATCGAGCGGGCGCAGTGTCCGCAGATCGACGATTTCCGCCTCGATGCCCTCGGCGCTCAGCGCCTCGGCGGCCTTCAGCGCCTCGTGCACCATGCGCGAAGTGGCGAAGACGGAAACATCGCGGCCCTCGCGCAGGACGGCCGCCCGGCCGATCTCGGCCACATGCTCGCCGTCGGGCACCTCGCCGCGCATGTTGTAGAGCAGCTTGTGCTCCAGGAAGATCACCGGATGGGGGTCGCGGATCGCCGCCTTGAGCAGCCCCTTGGCGTCCGCCGGGCTTGCGGGCGCGACGACCTTCAGCCCCGGAATGTGGGCGACGAACGCATCGAGGCTCTTGGAATGCTGCGCACCGGCCCCCGCCCCGCCGCCGCCTTGCGTGCGCAGCACGAAGGGCAGCTCCACCTGACCCGCCCAGATATAGTTGTAGATCGAGGCTTGGTTGGCGAGCGCGTCGACGGTCAGCGGCAGGAAGTCCGCATACATGATTTCCAGCACGGGGCGCGTGCCGGTCATGGCGGCGCTCACCGTCATGGCGGTGAGCGCCTGTTCGGAGATCGGCGTGTCGCGGACGCGCTCCTCCCCGAACCTCTCCATCAGGTCGCGCGTCACCTTGAACACGCCGCCATAGACGCCGATGTCCTCGCCGAGGAGCCAGACGGCGGGGTCGCGCTCCATCTCCTCGCACAGCGCCTGGTTCAGCGCCTCGGCATAGCGCAGCTTCGCCATCACGACACCTCGCTGTAGGGGCGGCTTGCGGGATGGCCGGCAAAGCCCGGCAGCGGATCGGCGAGCGCCTGCGCGAAGGCATCGTCCACCTCCTTGTGCGCCTCCGCCTCGACCGCCGAGAGGCGCTCCTCGCCGATATGGCCCTCAAGCGCGGCGCGCAGTCGCGGGATCGGGTCCCGCGCGCGCCATTCGGCGATCTCCCCGTCCGGCTGATATCCGCCCATATCGCTCGTGGAGAAGCCATCGAAGCGGTAGGTCTTCGCCTCGATCAGCGTCGGCCCCTCGCCGCGCTTCGCCCGCGCCACCGCCTCGGCCACCGCGCCATAGACCGCGACTGCATCGTTGCCATCGATCAGCACGCCCGGCATGCCGTAGCCCTCGGCACGCACGGAAAGATCCTCGACCGAGGACTGACGGCTCGAATGAACGGTGAGGCCGTACTGATTGTGCTCCAGAAGGAAGATGACGGGCAGCTTCCACAGGCTCGCAATGTTCATGGATTCATGGCAGATGCCGGTCTGGGCGGCGCCGTCGCCGAACAGGCACATGGCCACCGCGTCCCGGCCCGTCAGCCGGATCGAGCAGGCCATGCCGGTCGCCGCCGGAATGCCCGCCCCCACGATGGCGTTGCCGCCGATCATGCCCTTGGCGGCATCGGCGACGATCATGTGCCCGGCGCGGCCCTCGCAATAGCCGGTCTCGCGCCCGAGGATCTCCGCGACGACGCGATAGGGATCGAGCCCCTTGCCGATATAGTGGGCATGACCGCGGTGGGTGCTGGTGATGTAGTCGGTGTCGGCGAGCATGGCGGTCGCACCGACACCGACGGCCTCCTGCCCGTCGCAGCGGTGGATCGGCCCGCGCGTCTTGCCGGCCTTGTGGAGCTCGCCGAGTGTCTCTTCCATATGTCGCACGACGACCATCTTGCGGAACATCTCAAGCTGGTCGTCGACGGATGGGGCGTTCCTCATGGGGCATCTCGGCAGGACGTTTATTCTGTTATAACAGATAACAAACAACGAAACGCCCCGCAAGCGCCTATATGCGTGCCCCCGACCGGGCCGGGATGCCCATGTCTGTAGCGGCCCCGGCCCGTTCCTCTCAGGCATGAGCGGCAAGGATACACAAGGCGGCAGATCGTGGGGCCCGATCGGGTCCGGTTTAGCGCCGCACCCGCATAGCCACAGATAGTCGATAGGAAATGTGTCGGAGCGGCGCCTCAGCGCGGGCGCTTGGCCTTGCCGTCCCCATCGGCGCGGATCATCGCCTGGAGCGCGTTGGCGGCGTAGCGGATATCGCGGCACACGGCCTGGCTCATGGCCTTGCCGTCGCGCGCCTTCACCGCCTCGATGATGGCGACATGGTTGCGGATTCCCTCGTCCACCTCGCCGAATGTCGGATACATCACGTTGAGATAGGAGCCGGTCATCAGCCAGCAGCTCTCGATCATCCGGGTCAGCATCGGCATGCGCGCGGCCTCGTAGATGCCGAAATGGACCTTCCAGTTGAGCGTGATCACGCGCTGGTAGTCGCCCTTTCTGTTGGCCTCGATCATGGCGTCATTGTCCGCGACGATCCGGCCGATCGCCTCCTCGTCGAGATTGGCGGCTGCCTCCTTGGCCGCGAGCCCCTCCAGCGAGATGCGGATTTTGGTCAGCTCGCCGATTCGCGCGTCGTCCAGCTTGGGAACGTAGACCGAGCCGTTGGGGCCCACCTCCAGCGCCCCCTCGGAGACGAGGTTGTAGAGCGCCTCGCGTGCCGGCGTCAGGCTGACCTCTAGCGCATCCGCGACAGCGCGCAGCGTGAGCTTCTCGCCGGGCTCGAAGCGGCCCGCCATGATCGCGGAACGCAGTTCCTCGCGCACGCGGCTGCCCAGTGTCTCCGTCCGCTCGACAGGTGCAAATTTCTTCAATGCGTTCGACACGAATTCCGTCCCGTAAAACCCTTCCTTGTGGGCCGCGACTCATACAGCCTATCGCGGTACCTTGCTATAACATATGAAATATCGAAGCCGCCGGCGCAATCTTCCTCGCACCGCCTCCGGCCAATCACCCCCGGTCGCCCGCTCACTGGTGCGGGATGATGCTGCGCAGATGTTCCAGGAAGATGGAGAAGAGCTCCGACTGCGAGGAGATGCCGAGCTTGGAATAGACGTTGCGCCGGTGGACCTTCGCCGTGCCGATGCTGATGTCGAGATGGAGCGCGATGGATTCCGTGGAGTGGCCCTTCAGGATATAGGTGACGATCTCCGATTGCCGCTCTGTCAGGATGCCCTGCCCGATGGCGTTGAGCGCGGTTTCCAGCGGGTGGGCCGGGGCGTCGCGCACATCGCCATTGCTGCCGTCCATCTCGTCGAACCGGTGATGGAGGTCCGACCAGTGGCGCTGACCGAAGGCGCTCAGCAGCGGTGCGGCCTGCGACAGGAGCACGATCTCGGAACGCTCGAAAGGGGCGCTGCCATGGCGCCGCGTCACGCTGTGCACGGCCGTGACCCCGCCGGGCAGCCCCATGAAGATGCCGGCCTCGTCCACGATCTTGGTCCGCGCATAATGCTGGTGGAAGTATTCGCTCTCGTAGAAATGGTCGGGCGCGAGATCGTTCAGCGTCGCCAGCCCCGAGACCCGCCCGCGCGTGACCTCGGAGAAGAAGGGATCGAGCACATAGGGCCCGATGACATAGTCGTCGACGATGACGGAGGCCTCGCCCGGCGCGAGATCGTCATAGACGCCTATCGGGCGCCCGTTGCCGCGGTAGGCGAACAGCATCGAGTTGTCGAACGGCACGAGGCAGCGCACCGCCTGGTCGAACCTCAGGGGAAATTCCGGCGTCCCCAGCGCCATTGCCGCGCGCGCGAGTGCTGTGTTCCAGGCGGCGAAGCGGGGATCGTCCACAACCGTCATCGAGACGCGCCGGCATTCTTGCCAGGGCCGGCGGCATAGCCGGCAGCGCATACACCTTTGGGGATATTCCGCGAGAGACGCACATCCCCATACCCTGTTGCCACAATGGGGAAGAGGAAAAAGCGGAGGCACTTGTCCGTATCGATGGGCATAACGATAAACGATACCCAAGATCGCGCAGGCTTTGAAGATATTCTGACAGACCTCGAGGCGGAGCACGTTCATCTCGGCGTGTTCGACGCCGACGGTGTCTTCCGCCACAAGCGGGTGGATGCCGCCAAGGCCGCGAAGCTCGCCCGGAACGGCTATCAGTTCTGCGACGTGCTCTACAACTGGGATACTGCCGAGCGCCCCTATGGCGGCGGCGCGTTCATCGACCGCCCCGCCTTCCTCGATACCGCATCCGTGCGCAGCTATCCCTTCGCCGACCGCGAGGCAGTCTGCATCGCCGATTTCGCCATGCCCTTCGGCGAACGCAGCGCGCGCAACCAGCTCGCCCGCCTGCTCGACAGGGCGCACGGCCTCGGCTTTACGGTCAACTCCGCCTTCGAGTTCGAGTTCATGGTGCTCGACGAGACGCCGGAAAGCCTGCGCGCCAAGGCGTTTCGCGACCTCGACCATTTCGCCGCGGGAAACCGGACCTACTCGCTCCAGACCGCCGCACTCCACGGCGATCTTCTCACGGGGCTTGAGGCCTGCATGGCCACGCTCGGCATCGGGCTCGATTCCATCCATACCGAGCTCGGACCGGGCTGTTTCGAGGCCCCGCTGCAACATGCGGGGGGCATGCGCGGGGCCGACAATGCCGCCCTGTTCAAGAGCTTCGCCAAGGCCTATTTCCTGCGTCACGGCCTGATGGCGGCCTTCCTCTCCAAGATGGGCGAGGCCATGCCGGGCCAGTCCGGCCATCTCCACATCTCGTTCAGCGGGGCGGCCGACGGCGCGCCGGCCTTCGCCGACACCTCCGCGCCGGACGGGCTCAGCACGCTTGCGCGCCATTTCGTCGGCGGGCTCGTCACGCTGATGCCGGAGCTGCTGGCGCTGTGCAGCCACACGGTCAACGCCTACAAGCGCATGGTGCCCGGCGCCTGGGCGCCGACCTATGCTGCCTGGGGGGTGCAGAACCGGACGGCGGCAGTGCGCGTGATCAACGACACGGCGGAGGCCACGCGCATCGAGTTCCGCGTGCCGAGCGCGGACACCAACCCCCACGCCGCTCTCGCCATGTGTCTCGGCGCGGGGCTGTGGGGCATCGAGAACGAGATCGCACCGCCATCGCCGCGCGACGACGACTGCTATGCCACGCCGCCGGATGCCGGCGCGGCGTTTCCAGCCACGCTCGGCGAGGCGGCGGAGCGGCTGTCTACCTCGCGCGCGGCGCGCGCGATCTTCGGCGACACGTATATCGACACGGTGGTTCAGGCCCGCCGTATCGAGGAGGGGGCGTATCGCAGGCATGTCAGCACATGGGAGCTGAACCGCTATCTCGAGGTCGTTTGACGGCCCGGCGGCGAGTGCCCGGGACATGGCTGCACAACTGAAACCGGACGACAATCAGGGGAGACGGAGATGATCAAGACAACCGGAACGCGCAAGCCCGCGCATCCGACGCGGCGCACGGTGCTGAAGGGAACGGCGGCCGCGGCCGCGACGGGCCTTCTCGGCTCGGCGATGCCCCGGCGCGCCAGCGCGGCCACCTCGATGCGCTACATGTGCTGGGAGGGCTATGACAAGCCGTCCATCATCCAGCCCTTCGAGCAGGCGCACGATGCGGAGATCGCGATCGACCTCATCACCGACAGCGCAGGCGGCTTCGCCAAGCTGGCCGCTGGCGGCTATCGCGATTTCGACGTCGTGTCGAGCGACAGCCCGTGGATCGCGCGCATGGGGCCGGCCGACATCTGCGAGTTCATCGACGATGCGGAGTTCGCCGACGCCTATGAGAGCTTCTACCCGCAGTTCCAGGCCCCGTTCGCGCCTCTGCAGTGGGAAGGCAAGACGACCGGCCTGCCCACGCGCTGGGGCTGGGTCGGGCCGACGGTGAACACCAAGTTCGACAAGCTGGAGACCTGGTCGAGCTACGCGCCGTGCTTCGATCCCGCCTATCGCGACAAGATCTGCGTGCTCGACTGGGGCGACTGGCCGATCATGCCCATGGCGCTCTATGCCGGCATCAATCCCTACAAGGAGCTGGACGAGGCCGAGCTTGCCGAGATCCGCAAGGTGCTGCGCGCGCTGTTCAAGAACACCCGCGCACTGGTCGGCGACCTGTCGGTCGCACAGAAGGGCCTGCTCGACGGCTCCTTCCGCGCACTGATCGGCGGCGGCACCTATTGCACCTCCGCGCTGCGCAAGGACGGGCACGACTATATCCAGTCGATCGTTCCCGAGCCGAAGGACGGCCTCAAGCAGGGCATCATCTGGATGGAGGCCACCGGCATGCTGAAGGGGTCCGACAATCCGGAGCTCGCCAAGGACCTGGTGCGCCACATGGTCTCTCCGGAGGTCGCCGTCGACCTCGCCTGGACCGAGGCGACCTGCAATCTCGTGCCGAACAGCAAGGCGGAAGACCTGTTCACGGCCGAACAGAAGAACGTCCTGCAGATGGACTATATGTGGGAAGCCTGGGACAAGAGCCAGTTCCACGACATCGCTCCCAATGTCGACGAGATGCTGGCGATCTTCCAGGAAGAGCTCGCCGCGGCGCGCTGATCTTCGCCATCCACGGGGTCCGGCATGGGGCCGCGCCGCGCGCGCCCCGTGCCGGGTGCCCATTTCGTGATCTGTCCGCATGGGAAGCCATCGAGCCGTGAGCGACAACACCCCCATTATCGATGCGCGTGGCATCGACAAGTTCTACGACGCCCACCAGGCCCTGAGGAACGTCTCCCTGACCGTGGGCGCGGGCGAGTTCGTGGCTCTTGTCGGCCCGTCGGGCTGCGGCAAGACCTCGCTTCTGAAGATCCTCGCGGGCTTCGAGGAGGCGAGCGCCGGCACGCTCGCCATAGACGGGCGCAGCATGATCGGCGTGCCCTCCTCGCAGCGCCCGACCCGCATGGTGTTCCAGAAGCTCGCCCTGTTCCCGCACAAGACGGTCGGCGACAATATCGCCTTTCCGTTGAAGCTCGCCCGCACCGACCGGGCCGAGACGGACCGGCGCGTGCGCGAGATCATGGGCCTCATGCATCTGAGCGAGGCCTATCGCGACCGCTATCCCGCCCAGCTCTCCGGCGGCGAGCAGCAGCGCGTGGCGCTCGCCCGCTCCATGATCTCCAATCCGAGCGTGCTCCTGCTCGACGAGCCGCTCTCCGCGCTCGACGTGAAGCTGAAGAAATCGCTCCAGGCCGAGATCAAGCGTCTCCACCGGTCCGTCGGCACGAGCTTCGTCCACGTCACCCACGATCTTGAGGAGGCGATGATGCTCGCCGACCGCATCTGCGTGATGCGCGCCGGGCGCATCCTCCAGATCGGCACGCCATCGGACATCTATTACCGGCCGAGCGACACCTTCGTGGCGGGCTTCATCGGCGAGACCAACCTCATCGCCGTCGATCTCGAGCGGCGTGGGTCAGCACATGCCTTCGCCAATGGCGCCATCCGCTGCGCGGCGCCCGAGATCGCCGCCCGGCAGATCGCCGACGGGCTCTCGCCCGGCCGCGCCGTCCTCATGATCCGCCCGGAGATGATCGCGCTCGAGGGCGCCGAACAGGAGCCCGGCGAGTGCACCATGGAGGGCACGGTCGACGAATTCTTCATCAAGGGCGCGTCGATCCAGTATCGGGTCGCCGTCGACGGCATCGCCGATCCGGTGATCGCGGAAGTCCAGGGGACTGCAACCCCGCCCGCCGATGTCGGCGAGCGCGTGCGTCTCGGCTTCGCCCTGGCCGACGTCTTCATTCTCGCGACGGAGTAGGCCCATGGAGGTGAAGCCCAGATCGTGGCGCGACCGCGGCCTCCAGGCCGCCACCCTGCCGCTGACGACCGTGCTGATGGTGTTCTTCCTGGTGCCCCTCGGCCTCACCGCCGTGCTCAGCTTCCAGAGCACGCGGTACTACAGGCTGGTCTGGACATGGGATCTCGACACCTGGGTCGACGTCTTCACCCATGTCCACTACTGGTCGATCATGGCGCAGACCATCACGATGGCGGCAGCCTGCGTCGCCCTGTGCATCGCGCTCGGCCTGCCGGTCGCCTATGCCATGGCCCACCGTGTCTCCACGCTCGAGCATCACATCACGGTGCTGATCGTCTTCGCCTTCCTGACAGATGCCGTGCTGAAGACCTTCGGCTGGGTGCTGTTCCTCGACCGCAGCGGCGTGCTGAACGGCGCTCTGGACGCCGTCGGCCTCGGCCCCGCGGCGACCGATATCCTCTTCACGCCGAGCGCGACGCTTCTCGGCATGGTCTACAACCTCCTGCCCTACACGATCTTCACCATCTACCTGTCGCTTGTGCGCATCGACCGCGATCTCGTGCTCGCGGCCTACGATGCGGGGGCCTCGAAGACACGGACCTTCCTGGAGGTGACGCTGCCGCTCGCCCGGCCAGGCATCTTCGCCGGCGGCGTGCTCGTCTTCGTCCTGAGCCTCGGCGTGTTCCTGGAGCCGAAGGTGATGGGCGGCGGAACGTCCCCGATGGCCGCCGAACTCATCCGACAGTCCTTCGAGACGCGGGTGAACTGGCCGCTCGGCGCGGCGCTGACGCTGGTCGTCATCACCATAGGCGCGGGCACGCTGGGACTCGCCGCGCTCGTTCTCATGCGCCTGTCCGGCCGCAGGGAGGCCACGCGATGAGCATGCACCGGCTGGAAACCCATCTCGCCAACATCCTGCTCTACGGGTCCGTCGCGGCGGTGCTCGTGTTCTTCTACGTCCCCATCGCGACGCTCATCGTGTTCTCCTTCACAGAGAGCCGGTTCCTGAGCTTTCCGATCACCTCCTTCTCGCTGCGCTGGTATGGCGAGTTGTTCGCATCGAAGGACTTCTGGCCCGCGCTCACGAATTCCGCCCTTCTGGCCTTCGTCTCCACCGTGTTCGCGACACTCTTCGGCATTGGCGGCGCCATTGCGTGGATACGGTGGCGCTTCCGCTTCCAGCGGGCATTCCAGGCGCTGACCTTCGCGCCGCTGCTCTTTCCCCAGCTTCTTCTCGGCGTGGTGATGCTCCTGTGGTTCTCCGTGCTCGGATCCTGGCTCGATTTCTCGCCCTCGCTGTGGACGGCGATCGTCGGCCATGTGGTCTACATCACGCCCTTCGCCCTCATCATCATCGCGGTGCAGGTTCACGGCTTCGACGATACGCTGGAGGATGCCGCCCGCGATGCCGGGGCGACGGGCTGGGAGGTATTCCGCGAGGTCACCCTGCCGCTGATCTGGCCGGGCGTCGTTTCCGCGGGGATCTTCTCCTTCCTGCTGTCCTGGGGCAATTTCTACATCACCTACAGCCTGTCCGGCACGGCGCGCACGCTGCCGACCTTCGTCTTCAGCGGCATCGCCGTCGGCTCCTCGCCGATCTATCCGGCGCTCGCCACGCTGACCTTCCTGCCGGCCCTTCTGCTGCTGGGCCTTGCCGACTTCTTCAGGCGCCGCGCCGCAGCGCGCAGGGCGATACCGGTCAAGAGCGAGTAGCCGCAATGACGGGCCTGCCGCCCCTCACCGCCCACGACATGGCGACGGGCGTCCGCGCCGGCCGTCTCGACCCCCGCGATCTGGTCGAGACGGCGCTGGAGCGCGCGGAGGCCATCGCGCCGCTCAACGCCTTCACGGCGATCGACCGGGAGGGGGCGCTTGCCGCCGCCCGCCATGTGGAGGAGCGGCTTGCCGCCGGCGGGGGCGGAGCCATGCCGCTTGCCGGCGTGCCCGTGGCGATCAAGGACTTCACGCCGACGGCGGGCCTGGCCTGCACCCGCGGCTCATGGAGTACCGACGACCGGCTGGCCGACCGCGACCCGGCCGTCATTGCCCGCCTGAAACGGGCCGGCGCCATCCTCGTCGCCCGGACGACCACGCCGGAGTTCGCCTATTCGAGCTTCACGCAGAGCCCGCGCTGGGGCGTGACGCGGAACCCGCACGATCCGGCGCGCACCCCGGGCGGCTCGTCGGGCGGCTCGGCGGTTGCGGTGGCGACGGGCTGCGTGCCGCTGGCCGAGGGCTCCGACATGGGCGGCTCGGTGCGCATTCCGGCCGCTCTGTCCGGCGTGGTGGGGGTCAAGCCGAGCCTCGGCCTGATCCCGATGGACATCCTGCCCTGCGGCCCCGACCTCATGTCGCATTTCGGGCCGCTCGCGGCTTGCGTCGACGATGCCGCGCTGTTCCTTGCGGCCACGGCTGGGCCGGACGCCGGCGACTATTTCTCGCAAAGCCGCCCGGACGTACCCGCAAGTCCGGTCCCCCCGGCACCGCCCGGCACGCGCATCGCGCTCAGCGTCGATCTCGGCTATTACGCGGTGGATCCCGGCGTCGTCCGCCAGGTCGAACGGGCCGCGGAACGCCTGCGCGGCCACGGCATGACCGTGGAGCCGGTGCCGCTCGGCTGGACGCGGGACATCAACGATGCCTGGCTGATGCAATGGGCGGTCGCGCTCGCGGCCAACTGGGGTTCCGCGCTCGACACCCATCGCGACCGCATGGACCCGGCCCTTGTCGCTCTCATGGAAACGGGACGGGACTGCGACGCGGTCGCGCTTGCCCGCCTCGGCGCCGTGCGCGAGCGGCTCTGGCGCGACCTCGCAGAGGTCTTCGAGCACTATGACGCGCTGATCTGCCCGACCTGCGCGACCACCGCACCGCCGGTCACCATGAGCGACGCGGATTTCGAGACGACCGCGCCCGACGGCCGGTTCGCCGGCCTCGACCTCGCCTGCCCGTTCAATCTCGTCAGCGCCTGCCCCGCCGTCTCCGTGCCCATCGGTCTGTCGGAGGGCCTGCCCGTCGGGCTCCAGATCGTCGCACCCCGTTTCCGCGACGCAGTGGCGCTCGGTATCGCGAAATCCGTCGAGGCGTGCTTCCCGCCGGAAGCCGTAGTCGAGACAATCCGGGAGAGAGATCCGACATGACCGAGGATGCACCGACTGCCAATTGGGGTTTTCCGACACCGGTCCGCTTCGGTGCAGGGCGCGTGAACGAGATCGCCTCCGCCCTCGCCGAGATCGGCGCGCAGGCTCCGCTCATCGTGACCGATACGGGGCTTGCCGGCCACGACATGGTGACGTCGCTCGCCGCCGCGCTGTCCGGCGCGGGGCTCGCCCATGCACTCTTCTGCGACGTGAAGCCCAATCCGACGGACGCCAATGTGAAGGCCGGCGTCGCGGCCTTTCGCGAGGGCCGGCACGACTGCGTGATCGCCATTGGCGGCGGCTCCGCGCTCGACGCCGGCAAGGCCGTGGCCTTCATGGCCGGACAGGACGCCCCGATCTGGACCTTCGAGGATATCGGCGACAACTGGCGCAAGGCGCGCCGCGACGCCATCGCGCCCGTGATCGCCATCCCCACCACGGCGGGCACGGGGTCCGAATTCGGCCGCGCCTCGGTCATCACCCGGCTCGACACGCATCGCAAGGTTATCGTGTTCCACCCCGATATGCTGCCCCGGCTGGTGATCATGGACCCGGCGCTGACGGTGGGCCTGCCGGCGGGGCTCACCGCGGCAACCGGCATGGATGCGCTCAGCCATGCGCTCGAGGCCTTCTCCGCGCCGGGCTACCACCCGATGGCGGACGGCCTCGCCGTGCAGGCGCTCGCCATGATTTCCACCGCCCTGCCGGCCGCCTATCGCGACGGCACCGACATGGCCGCGCGGGCCGACATGCTGGCGGCCTCGGGCATGGCCTGCATCGCGCTCCAGAAGGGGCTCGGCGGCGTCCATGCGCTGTCCCATCCGCTGGGCGCTGTCTACGACGCCCATCACGGGCTCCTGAACGCCGTCCTGCTCCCGCATGTGCTGCGCCACAACTGGCCGGCCATCGCCGGCCGCATGGCGGGCCTCGCTCCCCGCATCGGCCTCGGCGACGAGCCGCAGGCCGTTCTCGACTGGGTGGTCGCCCTGCGCCGCTCGCTCGACATCCCCGACACGCTCGGCGCGATCGGCGTGACCGTCGAGGATCCCGCCAGTATCGCGGACATGGCAGTGGAAGACCCCAGCGCGACGGGCAACCCCGTGCCCTTCGACAGGGCGGCCGCCCTGTCCATCCTGTCCGCTGCCCGGTGAGGCACGGATTTGCGGGCGCGCGGGCCATAGCGAAGGCGCGCCCTTCCTGTCCGACATGCGACGATACCGCCGGCGCCGGGCCGCTCCGGTGCACGTCACCGCGCGGCTTGCGTTTGGCCACGGGTGTTGCCACATTAACTTCAAGAAATATAAATCAATAATTTTTTTATTTGACAAATAACAAATCTAAACGGATCGTTCCCCCAACGGCGTCATGCAAGAGAGCGCAGCAGGGTGGAACGCGAAATCCAGAGATCGGGGACCGGTGCGCAGCTTCTGACCGAGACCCTCGCAAGGGCCGGGGTGCGCACGATCTTCAGCCTGTCGGGCAACCAGATCATGCCCGTCTACGATGCCTGCATCGACGCGGGGCTGCGGATCGTCCATGTGCGCCACGAGGCGGCGGCCGTCGCCATGGCGGACGCCTATGCCCAGCTCACCGGAGAGGTCGGCGTCGCCCTCGTCACGGCCGCCCCCGGCTTCCTCAACGCGTTGTCCCCGCTCTATTCCGCACGCCTGTCGGAAAGCCCCGTCCTCCTGCTGAGCGGCGATTCCCCCGTCGCCCAGGACGGCATGGGCGCCTTCCAGGAACTGGCCCAGACGACGATCTCCGGCCCGCTGGCGAAACGCGCCCTGAGGCCGCTTCGCGCCCGCGATCTCGGCTTGGAAGCGGCGAGCGCCATACGCGCGGCACGCGCCGGCCGGCCCGGCCCGGTCCATATGGCGCTGGCCTTCGACGTGCTGTGTGCGCAGACGGGCTCCGCCGTCCTGCCCGGTGCGGGGGATTTCGTGCCGCAGCGCCAGCCCCTGGACCCCGGCATGGCGGACCGGATCGCGACCCTCGTCGCGGAGGCCCGGCGGCCGGTCGTGCTCGCCGGCCCGTCCCTGTCCCCAAGCCGCGCCGGCGACCTCGCCACGAGACTGTCGCAGCGGCTCGCCGCACCGGTCGTCCCCATGGAAAGCCCGCGCGGCCTGCGCGATCCGGCACTCGGCGCCTTCGCCGAAGAGCTTTCCAGGGCCGATCTCGTGGTGCTGCTCGGCAAGACGCCCGATTTCACCACCGGGTTCCTCGGCGGCGCGGCGCTCGCCGAAGACGCGAAACTCGTCGTGATCGACCCGGAGACGGACGCGCTCGATCGCGCATGGCGGCTGGCCGGCGAGCGGATCGTGCTTGCCGCCTGCACCGACACCCGCGCCGCGGCGGAAACGCTCGCCGCGGGCACACCGCTCGCCGCACGGGCCGACTGGGCCGAAACGGTCGCCCGGAGCCTTGCATGGCGCGGCGACGAGCCGGCCTCGGGCGCGGCCATCCATCCCGTCGCCGTCTGCCGGGCCGTCCAGCGCGTGCTCGACGCGGCGCAAGACGCCGTCCTCGTCTGCGACGGCGGGGAGTTCGGGCAATGGGCGCAAGGCTATTGCACCGCCGGCACGCGCATCGTCAACGGCATGTCGGGCGCCATCGGATCCGGGCTCTGCTACGCGATCGCGGCGAAGATCGCGCGCCCCGGCGCGACCGTCGTCGCCATGATGGGCGACGGCACGGTGGGCTTCCACCTGGCCGAGTTCGAGACGGCGCTGCGCGAGGACGCGCCCTTCATCGCGCTGATCGGCAATGACAGCCGCTGGAACGCCGAATACCAGATCCAGCTTCGCGACTATGGCGCCGACCGCCTGATCGGCTGCGAGCTCACCGCCGATGCCCGCTACGACGCCGTCGCCCGGGCGCTCGGCTGCGAGGGTACGCTCGTCACCGATGCCGCGGCTCTTCCCGACGCGCTCGCCGATGCCGCGACGGCGGCCGTCCCGGCCTGCGTCAATGTCGGGATCGAGGGCGCACCCGCACCGCTGTTCACGCGCACCGGCAAACCTGCCGCCAGCGCGCATTGAGGATTGCCGACGATGGACGACACACCCCGCGACATGGCTCCCGAGGCCGCCCCCCGGACGGAGACGCCCCACGACGAGGCGACGATCCGGGCGCGCGTCTGGCGCGGCGACCGCCGGGGCCGTTTCGTCACCTATGAGGTGCCGCATCGCGAGAACCAGACGGTGCTCGACGTCGTGTCCGAGATCCAGCGCTATCACGAACCCGCGCTCGCCTACCGCTTCGCCTGTCGCGTGGGCGTGTGCGGCTCCTGCGCCATGACGGTCAACGGCCGCCCGCGCTGGACCTGCCGGACCCATGTGAAGCGCGTGGTGGAGAACGGCGAGATCACCATCGAACCCTTGCGCAACATGCCGCCGATCAAGGATCTCGCCTGCGACATGTCGGCCTTCTTCGACAAGTGGCACAGGGCCGGCGGCCGCTTCGAGGGCACCGCCACGCGGCACGACCCGCCGATCCCGGTCGACCCGGCGAGCAAGACGCGCAGACACGCCGATGCCGGCATCGAATGCATCAATTGCGGGGTCTGCTATGCGGCCTGCGACGTGGTGTCGTGGACCGACGACTATGTCGGCCCGGCAGCCCTCAACCGCGCCTGGACACTCGTCAACGACGAACGCCACGCCGACCGGCGCGGCACGCTCGACAAGGCGACGGCACAGGGCGGCTGCAGCTCGTGCCACGCCCAGGGCAACTGCACGACCCACTGCCCCATCGGCATCAGCCCGACACGCTCCATCGCGGGCCTCAAGCGCATGAGCCTCCTCGACCTGCTGAACCGGAGGGCACCGTGACCGAAGCGCGCCTGTTCGCCCTTCAGCGGATCACCGCCATGGTGCTCGCGCCCATGGTCCTGATCCATCTCGCCGTCATCGTCTATGCGGTGCGCGGCGGGCTGACGGCACAGGAAATCCTTGCGCGCACCGGCGCCAGCGCGCTCTGGCCGCTCTTCTATCTCCTCTTCGTGGCGGCCGCCGCGATCCATGCGCCGATCGGCCTGCGCAACATCCTGCGCGAATGGACGGGCCTTTCGCCGCGCCTCGTCGACGGGCTCTGCCTCGTCTTCGGCCTCGCGCTCGCCGGCCTCGGCATCCGCGCGGTCATCGCGATCTCGGGGTGGGCGGCATGAGATCGGCGCCACGGCATCACGCAAGCTACGTCGCCTTTGTCGGGCACCGGCTGTCCGGCCTCGCGCTCGCAATCTTCCTGCCGCTGCATTTCCTCGCGCTGGGTCTGGCGCTCGAGGGGCGCGAGGCCTTCGACGGCTTCCTCGCCTATGCGGACATGCCGCTCGTCAAGGCGGCCGAATGGGGGCTCGTGGTGCTCCTTTCCGTCCATCTCTTCTTCGGGGTGAGGCTGCTCGCCCTGGAGCTTCTGCCATGGCGGCGCGACGACGATCTGCGCACCGGCTGGATCGGCTGGGGCGCGGGCGGCGCCGTGGCGGTCGGGCTGATCTTTCTGATGGGAGCGTTCGGGTTCGATGCAGGTTGAGCGCACGACGACCGATATCCTGATCCTCGGCACGGGCGGCGCGGGGCTGTTTGCCGCTCTTCACGCCAAGCAGGCCAATCCCGATCTCGACGTCACGCTCGCGGTCAAGGGCCTCGTCGGCAAATGCGGCTGCACTCGCATGGTCCAGGGCGGCTACAATGTGGCGCTGGCGCCGGGCGATTCCGTGGAGCGCCATTTCATGGACACGATCCACGGCGGCAAGTGGCTGCCGCGCCAGGATCTCGCCTGGCGGCTCTGCGAGGGCGCGGTGGAGCGCATCCGGGAGCTGGAGAACGAGGTCGGCTGCTTCTTCGACCGCAACCCCGACGGCTCGCTCCACCAGAAGGCCTTCGCCGGCCAGACCTTCGACCGCACGGTTCACAAGTCCGACCTGACCGGCATCGAGATCATCAACCGGCTGATGGAGCAGGTCTGGCAGCGCGGCGTGCACAAGCTCGAGGAGCACCGCGCCATCGAGCTCGTCCCCGCGCGCGACGGCAGCGGCATTGCGGGCGTGCTCCTGATCGACATGCGCGAGGGCACCTACCGCCTCGTCCAGGCCCGCGCGGTGATGCTCGCCACGGGCGCCGGGCCGACCATGTATCTCTACCACACACCCTCCGGCGACAAGACCTGCGACGGGCTCGCCATGGCGCTGCGCTACGGGCTGAAGCTGCGCGACATGGAGATGGTGCAGTTCCACCCGACGGGCCTGCTCGGCGGCCCGAAGACCCGCATGACCGGCACCGTTCTGGAGGAGGGGCTTCGCGGCGCCGGCGGCCATCTCCTCAATGGCGACGGCGAGCGCTTCATGGACCGCTACGATCCGCGCGGCGAGCGCGCCACGCGTGACGTGGTCTCCCGCGCGATCTATGCGGAGATGCGCGCCGGCCGCACGAGCCCGATGGACGGCGTCTACATCAAGATGAGCCATCTGGGGCCCGACCACGTGGCCAAAACCTTTCCGGGCATGGTCAAGCGCTGCGCCGACAGCGGCTTCGATCTTGCCGGCGGCCTCGTGGAGGTCGTGCCCACCGCGCATTACCTCATGGGCGGCATCGAGTTCGGGATCGACGGATCGACCGCCTCCCCGGGCCTGTTCGCGGCGGGCGAGGATTGCGGTGGCGTGCACGGGGCCAACAGGCTCGGCGGCAACGGGGTCGCCAACTCCACCGTCTTCGGCGGCATCGCCGGCGACAGCATGGCCGCCTTCATCGCCGCCGGCGCACCGCTGCGCGACCCGGACGAGACCGCGATCGACGCCGGCATCGCCCGGGCCGAACGCCCCTTCGCACTGAAGGCCGGCGACCTGTTCGACCTGCGCGAGCGCCTGTCGCACACAATGTGGGACGATGTCGGCGTCATGCGCACCGCTGAAGGCATCGCCCGCGGCCAGGCAAGGCTCGCCGACCACGCAGGCGAGCTTCTCCGGACGGGACTGGCCGACGGCGAGCGCGCCTTCAACCTCACCTGGCACGACTGGCTC
Organism: Kaustia mangrovi; assembly: GCF_015482775.1. Taxonomy (GTDB): domain Bacteria; phylum Pseudomonadota; class Alphaproteobacteria; order Rhizobiales; family Im1; genus Kaustia; species Kaustia mangrovi. The sequence goes on from NZ_CP058214.1 coordinate 2,064,041, forward strand.
AATCTGGAGAGCCTGATCGCGGTCTCGAAAACCATCGCGGCCGCCGCGCTCGCCCGCGAGGACAGCCGCGGCGCGCATTTCCGCGAGGACTTCCCCGAGACGGGACCGCTCGAGACCACGCGCTACACCCAGGTCTCCATGGCCGGAGACCAGCTGGCGCTCGACATGGTTCCCGTCTCCTTCGACGTCGTGCGCCCCGGCGAGACGCTCGTGAGCGACGACGGGACGGTCGCCGCATAAGGCAGGGACATACGAGGACCATGATAGCCAACAGCACCATAGAGGAGGCGGCCTACAGGGTCATGGAGAAGGCCGCCATCGATATCCCCGAGGACTATCTGTCCGGCATCAAGGGGATGATCGACCTCGAGAAGGGCGACCTTTCCGCCTTCGTCCTGCAGTCCATGGTGGAGAACTGGGAGGCGGCCACCGAGGACCGCCGGCCGATGTGCGCCGATACGGGGCTGCCGCGCTATTACGTCAAGGTCGGCAACGAGGCGGCGGCGGAGAAGGGGTTCGTCGGCATCGAGCGCGCGCTGCGTTGCGCGACGGCGCGCGCGACCCATGACGTCCCGCTCAGGCCGAACCGCGTCCACCCGCTCTGGCGCACCGACAACAACAACAATGTCGGCATCAACGCGCCGGAGATCGAGTGGAGCTTCGAGCCCGGCGCCGACTGGATCGACATCACCACCGTGCACAAGGGCGGCCTGTTCGGCACCGACTACCGCATGCTGTTTCCCGGCGACGGGATCGACGGCATCAAGCGCTTCTATCTCGACACGCTCGTCGCCTTCGGCAAGCGTGGGCTCGCCTGCCAGCCGGCCATTGTCGGCGTCGGGCTCGGCGGATCGAAGGACACCTGCATGCAGCTCGGCAAGCAGGCCGCCTGCCTGCGCACGGTGGGCGACCGCAATCCCGACCCGAAGATCACCGAGCTGGAGCTGGAGCTGAAGGCGCTCGGCAACGATATCGGCATGGGCGCGATGGGCTTCATCGGTTCGTCCATGGTCGTGGACTGCCATATCGAGGTCGGCCACACCCATACGGGCGGCATGCCCATGAGCGTGCACACCTTCTGCCTCAGCTCGCGGCGCGCCACCGCGCGCATCCACGCCGACGGGACGGTCGCCTACCGCACCGATCCCCAATGGTTCACCCCCTATCTTCGCAGGGAGACCGTCGAATGGCAGACGCCAGCGGAACCCTTAAGCAATTCCGGCTGAGCCTTCCGGCCACGCCGGACGATATCGCCAGGCTGGAGCTCGGCTCCGTCGTCTTCCTCGACGGCATCGTCTATACGGCGCGCGAAGGGGTCTACAAACGCATCCTGGAGGACGGCGAGCCGCTGCCGGCCGACCTCTCCTCCATCAGCAACGTCAACTTCCACTGCTCGCCCGCCGCCGCGCTCGACGGCGACGGCACCTACCGCATCGGCGGCGTGACGGCGACGGCGAGCTTCCGCTTCTCCAAATGGATGTCGGACTGGCTCGACCGGACCGGCACCCGCATCGTCATCGGCAAGGGCGGCATGGCGAGCGACGACTACAAGTCCGTCCTCGTGCCCCATAGCGCCGTCTATCTCACCACGGTCGGCTACGGCACGGGCGCGCTGCTCGGCCGCGGCATCAAGTCGGTGCGCGATGTCTTCTGGCTCGACGAGCTCGGCATCGCACAGGCCATGTGGCTGTTCGAGGTGGAGCGCTTCGGCCCCTTCATCGTCGACAGCGACCTTGAGGGCAACTCGCTCTTCGCCCAGCACGGAGAGGCCGTCAACCGGCGCCTCTCCGCGCTCTATGACGGACTGAAACCGCCGGCGCTTCACCGCTACGGCGAAACCGACGATCGCAAGAAAGAGGTGATGTGATCGTCGCGCGGGCCGGCAAGACAAGAAGAAGGCGATCAAGCCCGCCACAACGAAAAACGCTTTGAACAGAGGGAGGAAACAGACATGAAACTACTTCGCATGGGAGCGGTCGTCGGCGCGCTGATGGCCGCCGTCCTGCCTGTCCGGGCCGAATATCCCGAGCAGGCGATCCAGCTCGTCATCCCCTATGGGGCGGGCGGCGCGACCGACCTTTCGGCCCGCGCGCTCGCCAACGCGCTCTCGCCGGTCGTCGACGAGCCGATCCTGCTCGTCAACCGGACGGGCGCGGGCGGCGCGACCGGTTCGGTCTCTGTCGCGAAGGCCGACGGCGACGGCTATACGCTGCTCGCCGCCCGGGTCGGCTCGCATACGGTGAACCCGGCCATGAAGGCCACCCTGCCCTACACGCTCGACGATTTCCGCTTCGTCGGCGTCTACGAGATCAACCCGGTCGTCTGCGCGGTCAACGCCCAGTCGGACATCGCCTCCATGGACGATCTCGTCGCCCGGATCGAGGCTGAGCCCGGCACGGTGACCTACAGCTCCTCCGGCGTCGGCACCCTGCTCCATATCGCGGCCGCCATGGTGCTCAAATCCTTCGGCATCGAGGATCCGCTCACCCAGGCCGTGCACCTGCCCATGAATGGCGGCGGCCAGGCCGCGACCGCCGTCCTCGCCGGCAACGCGACCTTCGTGTGCACCAATTCCTCCGCGCTGGCGAGCTTCATTGCCAATGGCCAGCTCAAGCCGATCCTGGTCACGACGGCGGAGCCGCTCGAGGGCTTCGACGCGCCGACCGCGACCTCGCTCGGCCATCCCGAGCTCGAACAGCTCGTCGGCTGGACCGGCATCGCCGGCCCGGACGACCTGTCCGACGAGGCCGCAGCCGTCTGGGGCGAGTGGCTCGCAAAGGCCGTCGAGGACGAGAAGTTCCAGTCCTTCATGGCCAAGGCGGGCTCGCAGGTGCGGCTGATGTCGCCGGAGGACTCGGTGGCCTTCGTCAAGGGCCAGTACGAGGTGTTCCGCAAGCTCGTCGACGATCTGGGCATGCGCGTCGAGTGAACACGGACGGGCGCGGCCGCGGGGGATTGTCCCCAGGCCGCGCCCTCCGCCACCCCAACGCCGCATCACCGGACCGGACGCCATGTCGACACGCACGCATGAGCTTTTCCTCGGCCTTCTCGTAATGGGCCTCGCCGGCCTTCTGCTGGCCATCGCCATCCCCTACGGGATCGTCTCCCCGAAAAGCGCCCGCTCGCTGTTCCTCTCCCCGACCTTCTGGCCGACCATTCTCGGCTGGCTGCTCGCCCTTTCGGGCGCCGTCATGACCTGCCGCGCCTGGATGCTGCCAGACGGGGAGGAGGCGGCCTCACCCGAGACCGAATCCGGAGACGGTTTCGCCACCGACAGCACCGGGCGCATTGCCGCCTTCGCCCTCCTGCTCGTGGTCTATTTCCTGGCCATCCCGCTCCTCGGCATGGTCTGGACCTCCGCGCTCGCCTTCGCCGCGCTGATCGCGATCACCCGCGCGCCGCATCCGGTCCTCGGCCTCGTCTGCGCCTTCGTCCTGCCGCTCGCCCTCTACGGGTTCTTCAACCACGTCGCGGGCGTCGCCATCCCGCAGGGCCAGATCGTGAGGCTGCCATGAGCTTCCTCGACCAGCTCTCCATGGGGCTCGCGCTCGTCGCCCAGTGGGAAAGCCTCCTGTTCCTCGCCCTCGGCATCGCCATCGGCGTGATCGCCGGCGCCATTCCGGGCATGTCGGCGACCATGGCGGTCGCGATCGCCCTGCCCTTCACCTTCTCGCTGGATCCGATCTTCGGCATCCTCATGCTGCTCGGCGTGTACAAGGGCGGGATCTTCGGCGGGTCCATCCCCGCCATCCTCATCCGCACGCCCGGCACGCCGGCCTCCTCGGCGACCTCGCTCGACGGCTACCCCATGGCCGAGCGCGGCGAGGCCGGCAAGGCGCTCGGCATGGCGCTCTATGCCTCCTGCATCGCCGACTTCGTCTCCAATCTCGCCCTGCTGTTCTTCGCCGGCTGGCTCGCCTCCTTCGCACTCAGCTTCGGGCCACCGGAGTTCTTCACGCTGATCCTGTTCTCGCTGACCATCATCGCCGGCGTCTCCGGCGACAGCATGCTGAAAGGCACGGTCAGCGCCATTCTGGGGCTCCTGCTCGCGACCGTCGGGCTCGACCTCATCTATGGCACGAACCGCTTCACCTTCGGATCGTCGGACCTGATGGGCGGCCTCAACTTCATCGCCGTCCTCATCGGCCTGTTCGCCCTGCCGGAGATCTTCGCCTTCGTGCGCCAGCCGCGTGCGCTCGCCGCCAAGGTGCAGTCCCTCGGCGCCCGCAGCGTGACGCTCGCGGAGGTGCGCCGCTGCCTGAAGACCATCTTCCGCGGCAGCCTGATTGGCGTCGTGCTCGGCTCCATCCCCGGCATCGGGGCGGCGCCGTCCGCCTTCCTCTCCTATGCCGAGGCGCGGCGCACCTCGCCCAAGCGCGAAACGTTCGGCAAGGGGGAGATCGAGGGCGTCGCCGCGGCGGAGGCCGGCAACAACGGTGTGGCCGGCGCGACCCTGATCCCGCTTCTGGCGCTCGGCGTGCCGGGCGACGTGATCACGGCCATCATCATCGGCGCCTTCATGATCCACGGCCTGCAACCGGGCCCGATGATGTTCGCCACCAATGCCGACATCGTCTATGCGCTCTTCGTCGGCCTGATCCTGAGCTCCTTCCTGCTGTTCGCCATCGGCGGGGCCGCCATCCGCGCCTTCCGCTACATCGCCGATGTTCCGAAATCGCTGCTCCTGCCCGGCGTTCTGGTGCTCTGCGTCTACGGCGTCTATGCGGTGAACAACTCCGTCTTCGATATCGCCGTGATGTTCGCGACGGGCGCGCTCGGCTATGCGATGATGCTGACGAGGATTCCACCCGCCCCGTTCCTGATCGGTTTCATCCTCGGCCCGCTGCTGGAGAACAATTTCCGCCAGTCGCTGGTCATGTCCGGCGGCTCGCCGGAGATCTTCGTGCGCAGCCCGATCACGTGGTTCTTCTGGGCACTGACCGCGATTTCTGTGGCCCTGATCGTCAAGGGGGCCTTGAACACCCCCGTCCCGCCGGTGCAAAGAACCGGGAAGACAGTCCAACGAGGATGACCGGCACCCCGATCCGGGGCGGGTCCTGGAGACATGACCGCCCCGGCCGGCGGACACCCTGTCCGCAGCGGTGCCGGAGATCCTCCCCAACAACCGGGCCCAGGCCGTGCTGACGTCTCTCCTGGCGGACTATTCCGTCGCCGACATCGCGGTAATCACCGCCATCTTCCTCATGGGCGGCCTGTTCAAGGGCACGGTGGGCTTCGGGCTGCCGCTCGCAACCATGTCGGTGCTGCCGCTCGTCATCTCCGTGGAGGAGGCGCTTGCGATCAACGCCGTCGTCCTGCCGCTGGTGAACATCCGCCAGATCCTCCATGCGACGTCGATCCGCCACACGGTCTCGCGGCTGCGCTTCGTGCTGGCCGGCGTGGCGCTCGGCGTGGCGGTGGGCGCGACATTCGTCACCTCCGTCGACAACGACCTTCTCGTCCTGTTCCTCGGCCTGTTCGTCATCGCCTTCACCGCGCTCACCGCGATCAATCCGACGATCTCGATCCCGAAGGCGCGCGAGAAGGGGATCGGCTTCGGCGTCGGCACGCTCGCCGGCGTCATCGGCGCGCTGACCACCACGAACGGCCCGGTCTTCATCATGTATCTCGTCGGGCTCAAGGCGGACCGCGAGTTCTTCCTGTCCGCCCTCGGCCTGCTCTTCATCCTGACCGGCATCCTGGTCTCCGCCTCCTTCTGGGCGGCGGGCATGATCACGCTTCCGCGCTTCCTTGTCGCGCTGTGGTGCGTGGCGCCGACGCTGGCCGCCATGGCGGTCGGCCACCGGATCGGCGCACGCGCCCATGCGGAGCGGTTCCGGACGCTCGTGCTCGCTGGGCTTTGCATTCTCGGTGTTAATCTGGTTTTGAGGGGAATCGAGGGATTTCTCCCGTGATCCGGTGATCGTCAGGCCATGGATGTCAAAACGCTCTACACGCTGATTTCGGTCGCCGACCATGGCAGCTTCGCGGAAGCCGCCGCCGCGCGCGGGCTGTCGGTCTCCAGCGTCAGCATCCAGATGCGCGCCCTGGAGGAGGATGTCGGGCTCGCCCTGTTCGACCGCACGCGCCGGCCGCCGGTCCTCACCCCCGAGGGCCGCGACTTCGTCGAGCGCGCCCGCGACGTCATCGTGAGCTGGGAGCAGCTCAGCGAGAGCCTGAAGCGCTCCGCCGACAGCGGCCTGCTGAAGATCGGCGCCGTCCACACCGCCGTGTCCGGCCTGCTGCCCTCGGCCCTCATCGCGCTGCGCGAGACGGCACCGGAGCTGAGCATCCGGCTCATTACCGGCCTTACCCACGAGCTGGAGGCCGGGGTGCGCGGCGGGCGCATCGACGTCGCCGTGGTCACCGAGCCGGATACGCTGATCCCCGATGCCGAATTCCGCGTCTTCTGCGAGGAGCGGCTCGTCCTGATCGCCCACGAGACGGCCCGGGGTGAAAGCTTCCGCGAGATCCTGGAGCAGAACCCCTATGTGCGCTTCAGCCCCATGGCGCGCGTCGCCAACCAGGTGGAGGCCAAGCTGCGCGAACTCGGCTTCACGGTGACCTCGCAAATGGAGGTCGACACGCTGGAAGGCGTGATTTCGCTTGTCGCCTCCGGGCTCGGCGTGTCCATCGTGCCCGAACGGCACGGCCCCATCGCCCTGCCCGAGGCCGTCAAGGTCTACGAGTTCGGCGCCCCCGCCGCCACGCGCCGCCTCGGCCTGCTGACTCTGAAGAACAATCCGCGCCGGCGCTTTGCCGACAAGCTGTTCGACGCCCTGCTCGGCGAGGCCAACCTGTATTCCGCCGCGCCCGCAGGCGGGAACGGCGACGGCTGACCGCGCCGGCCGGCACGGCGTGCCCGCCTCAGTCCAGCATGCCGGAGATGTCCGGAAGCCAGAGCGAGAGCATGGGCACATAGGTGATGATGGCCAGCGCGGCGAGCTTCACCAGGAAGAACGGCAGAAGCGCCCGGGAGACGGCCCCCATCGACCGGTCGGCGATCCGCGAGATCACGAACAGGTTCGTGCCGATCGGCGGCGTATTGAGCCCGACCATCAGATTGACGATCACGATGATCGCGAAATGGATCGGATCGACACCGAACTCGACCGCCGCCGGCTGGAGGATCGGCACGAAGATCAGGATGGCCGGCACCGTGTCGACGAGGCAGCCGACGACCAGCAGGAACACATTGATGATCAGCAGGAACTGCACCTTGTCCTGCGCGATGGCCAGGAACAGGTCGCGCGCGGCGTTGGGAACGTTCTCGATGGCGAGGAACCACGCGAAGAAGCTCGAGGTCGCCACGATGATCATGATCGTCGCCGTGGTGAGCGCGCTTTCCCGCAGGACCCGGACGAGCGAGGCCGCCGACAGGGTGCGGTAGAAGACGCCCGTCAGCAGCAGCGCATAGAAGGCCAGCACCGCCGCCGCCTCGGTCGCGGTGAACAGCCCGCCGCGCACGCCGCCAACGACGATGACCGGCGACAGGAGCACCGGGATCGCGCCCACCAAGGTGCGCAGCAGGCCCGCGTCCTGTCCCGCCTCGCGGACGACCTTGGGATGGTTGCGGCACGCAAAGGCGACATAGAGGACGAGGAGCGCCGCGATCAGCAATGCGGGAAGGATGCCCGCCATGAACATCGCGCCGATGGAGAGCCTGGTCGGAATGGCGTAGATCACCATGATCAGGCTCGGCGGCAGGATCGGGGCCATGATCGCGCCCGATATGGTAAGCGCGGCGGCGAAATCGACCGTATAGCCGCGCGCCCGCATCATCGGCACCATGACCGCGCCGAGCGCGGCGGTATCCGCCGTCGCGGACCCCGAGACGCCCGACATCATGAGGTTCGCCATGACGTTGACATGGGCAAGGCCGCCGCGCACCCGGCCCACGACGACATCGGCGAACTCGACCAGCCGCTGGATCACGCCGCCCGCGACCAGGATGTTGCCGGCCACGATGAACAGCGGCAGCGCGAGCAGGGCATAGCTGTTCATGCCTGCGAAGATGCGCTGCGCCGCGATGGCCGGATTGCCGAGCCCCGCCATCCACAACCCCGCAAAGGCGACAATCCCGATGCCGAAGGCAATGGGCACGCGGACGGCGAGCAGAAAGACGAGCAGCGCCCCAAGCGCGACGGCGCTCATGACCGGGCCTCCCCGTCCGCGCCCTCGGCCTCGTCGTCGCCCGCAAGCCGGGACCACGCCTTCGCCAGGAGCGCGGCGGCGCACAGGCCGCAGGACAGGGGAATGACCAGATAGGGCAGCGCCATGGGCAGGCGCAGCGCCGTGGAGGGCTGGGTCCATGCGCTCATGGCCAGATGCCAGCCGCCCCAGGCGATATAGCCGAGGAACAGGCCCGCCGCAACGAGCCCCGCAGCCTGGAGGGCTCGCAATGTCCGCCCGTGCCAGCGGCGCGGAATGGCATCGACGGCGACATGCAGATTGGCGCCGACCGCCCGGTAGGTTCCAAGCAGCGACAGGGCGACGAGGAGGAACTGCGCCAGCTCCTCCGGCCAGGGCAATGCGGCATGGAAGAAATACCGCATCGCCACCTGAAGGACCATGACGGCGATGATGACGGCGAGCGCCGAGATCAGCACCGCGTCGACCGCCCGGTCGAGGCATGAGAGAATGCGTTTCATGGGTGCGGTGTCTCCGGATGGGGCATCCCGGGCGGACAGGCCCGGGGATGCCGTCGCGTTGGCGGTCCGGAAGACCTACTGTACCGCAGCCTTCGACGCCTCTCTCATGCGGTCTATCTCGTCATAGACGGCCGCCACGAAATCCGCGTCGAGCTCGCTTTCGAGATAGGCGCGGATCGGCTCCTTCACGGCGTCGCGGAAGGTCGCGACCTCGTCCGGCGAGGGGAAATGGATCTCCATGCCCTTCTCGCGCAGCGCATCGATGGCGCTCACCCGCGCCTGATAGTTGCGCTCGCCATATTCCGTCTCGGCCGCCATCTGCGCCCCGGTCATGACGACCTCGCGCAACTCCACCGGCAGGCTCTGGAAGAAGGCCTCGTTCATGACCATCGTGTTGAGGCCGAGCTGGTGGTTGTCGACAATGAGGTACTTCTGAACCTGGTAGAAGGAATAGTCGAGGATCACGCCTGTCGGGTTCTCCTGGCCGTCCACGACGCCCGTCTGCATGGCGCCATAGAGCTCCTCCCACGGGACCGGCGTCGGCGAGCCGCCCATCGCCTTCACCATCTCCAGCGACATCGGGCTCGGCGGCACGCGCATGCGCAGGCCCTCCATGTCCGCGGCCGACTTGATCGGGTGCTTGTTATTGGTGAAGTTGCGGAACCCGTAGGATGCCGCCGACAGGAGCCGCAGGCCCGATTCGGCCGCCATCTCCTCGCGGACCTTCATGAAGAAGTCGCCCGAGACGAAGGCCATCCCCTCCTGATCGTTACCGAACAGATAGGGCGTGGCGAGGATCATCATGGGCTTGTAGAAACGCGAGAGCGTCTGCTCGTCGCCATGGGCCACCTGGATCGCGCCCACCTTGGTCTGCTCCAGCGCGTCCACCATCGAGCCGAGCTGGCCCGCCGGCGAGATCTCGACGTCGATGCGGCCGGCGCTCGCGCCCTCCACATAGGCCTCGAAGACCTGCCAGCCCTTGTGCAGCGCGCTGTCGGCCGCCTCGCCATGGCTTGCCCGGATGGTGAAGTCCGCGGCCTGGGCGCCCGCTCCCGGCAGTGCGATGCCGAGTGCCAGCACGCCGGCAATGAAGATGCTTCTCCCGAATGTCGTCATCGTTGTCTCCCTCCTCGATCAGTGATCGCGTCACAGGACGCCGTACTTCTCGTAGACTTCCCCCAGTGTCAGTCCGCGCCGGAGCTCCTCGCGCGTCTTGTCCTCGCCCTCGATCTTCGCGCGCGCGGCGCTCACCGCCTCCTCCGCGACGTCCGACGGGATGACCACCACGCCATCCACATCCGCGAAGATCAGGTCGCCCGGCTCGACACGCGCGCCGCCGCATTCGATGGGGATGTCGCGGGCCATCATCTTGCCGCGCCCCTTGGAATCGAGCGGTCCGATGCCGCCATGGACGACCGGGAAATCGAGCGCGCGCACCTGCCGCACGTCGCGCACGAGGCCGTCGGTCACGCAGCCCGTGGCGCCGCGGGCGAGCGCCGCCGTGGTGAGCAGCTCGCCCCACGGCGCGATCCGCGTGGTCGGACCGCCGCACCCCAGGACCACGATGTCGTCCGTCCCGAGATCGTCGATCAGCGCGATCTCGACCTCGTAGGGGTTCTCGCCCTCCGCCACCGCGTAAGTGTTCATGAACAATCCGGTCCGCGCCCGGCCGAACAGGACGTGATCGTCGTCGAGCGGGCGCATGAAGGGCAGCATTGCCTGGTCGCGGTAGCCCAGCCCGTCCAGAACATCAGAAATGACCGAGCTATAGAGGATTGTCTTCAGGGTCTCGAAATCGAACGCAGTGCTGGCCATGCCCGCCCTATCCCGTTTCACATGTGGTTCCGTTGCCCGGTCCGGCCGGCTGCTCCCGGCGGCACGGGGGGTCAGATTATCGGCAACTTGTTCTTTCGATCCGAACGATCTCAACTGGAAAATTCCGAACAAGCGGGACCATTGGCGGAAAATCCGCCAAACCCTCCAGAAAAACCGCCAGGAAGATCGCCTGATCTTGATTAATTTCTTGATTCAGGACACCAGAACCGGTTTTCCTTGTAAAGGAACCGGGGTTTCACAGCATGGAACAATGGTGACAGGCAGGCGACGAGACCGCCGCCGGGGACCGGGAGGGAGAGCAGAGCATGACGGCAGCACCGAATGCCAACCAGTACGTCGTGGGGCCCGTCTATCGGGCGCTGAAGGTCCTGAGCTTCGTCGGCGAACAGGGCCACGACATCTCGCTGACCGAGGTCGCCACCGCGCTCGACATTCCCAAGACGACGGCATTCCGCTATCTGCAGACTCTCGCCGCCTCCGATTTCCTCGACTACGATCTCGACCATGACCGCTATCGCGTCGGCATGCGGTTCCGCAACCTCGCGCGCACCGACCGGAGCATGCAGCGCCTGCGCGAGAGCGCGCTGCCCTTCATGAAGGGGCTGAGCGCGCGCTTCAACGAGACCATCAATCTCGCCATCCTCTCCGATCACCGGATCGTCTATATCGACATCGTCGAATCGCGCCGCACATTGCGCATGGAAGCCCGCATCGGCAGCCGCCATCCGCTGCATTCGACCGCGCTCGGCAAGGCGTTCCTCGCCTTCATGGCACCGCAGGCGCGCGAGGCGGAGCTCGCCGGCGCATTGCAGGAGCGCACCTACCGGACGATCACGGAGGCGGACCGGCTGCGCCTCGAACTGGAGACGGTCAGGCGCGACGGCCACGCACTCGATATCGGCGAGAACGAGGAGGACGCCGTATGCATCGGCGTGCCCATATTGTGCGATCGCGACGAACCGCTCGCAGCGCTCAGCCTGTCGGCCCCCGAACGGCGGTTCACCGGCGACCTGCGCCAGGAGGCCATCGAGGCGCTCAAGGAGGCCGCCCGCGGGATCTCGCACGCGCTCCTCGTGCCCGTCGCGGACTATCACGGCCCGCTCTCCGACTGAGCCCCGCCCCTTCCGGGCCCGGACGTCACCCGGATTTCGGCAGGATACGGCCCGGATTCATCGTTCCGGCAGGGTCGAAGGCCGTCTTGATCCGCTCCAGCATGTCGCGGTGAAGAGGCGAGATGCGGTCGAGGAAGGCCGCACGCTTCGACAGTCCGATCCCGTGCTCGGCGCTGATCGAGCCCGAAAAGCTGTCCGTCACGGCGAAGATCTCCTCCTCGCACTGGCGGATCAGCGCCACGGTCTCCGCCTCGTCGAGGTCCCTGGGCGGCAGGACGTTGTAGTGGATATTGCCGTCGCCCACATGGCCATAGGCGAGCAGCTCCGAGCCCGGCGTGAGCGCGCCGAGCCGCCGGTCCGTCTCCGCGATGAAATCGGGGATGGCCGAGATCGGCACGGAGATATCGGTGCGCAGATGGCGGCCATGGCGGGCCTGCGCCTCGATCATGCCCTCGCGCATGCGCCAGAAATCGGCCGCCTGTGCCGAGCTCGCCGCGAGCGCGCCATCGGCGATGCGCCCCGTCTCCAGCATCTCGCCCAGAAAGCCCTCGAAGAGCCCCTTCAGGTCGACCGCCCCGCAGGCCGAGGCCTCCATCAGCACATAGGCCGGCGCGTCCGTCGCGAATGGCGCGCGCAGCCCCGGCATGACGTCCAGGGCGAGCGCGATGCCCCTTTGCGGGATCAGCTCGAAGGCCGACAGGAGATCGCTGAGCCCGCGCCGCGCGGTGGCGTAGAGCGCCATGGCGGCGGCGACGCTATCGACGGCGACCAGCGCGGTCTCCACCTGCGTCGGCCGCGGGAAGAGCTTCAGGGCGACGGCGGTGACAAGGCCGAGCGTGCCTTCCGCACCGACGAAGAGCTGCTTCAGGTCGTAGCCGACATTGTTCTTGCGCAAGACCTTCAGCCCGTCCCAGATCCGCCCGTCGGGCAGCACGCCCTCCAGCCCCAGAACGAGGTCGCGCATCATGCCGTAGCGCAGCACATTGAGGCCGCCCGCATTGGTGGAGGCGTTGCCGCCGATCTGGCAGCTTCCCTGCGCGCCGAGCGCCAGCGGGAAATAGAGGTCGGCCTCCCGCGCGGCCTCCTGCACCTGTTCGAGGATGCAGCCGGCCTCCACGACCATGCTGAAATTCTGCGGGTCGAGTGCCCGGACGCGGGTCATCCGCTCAAGGCTCACCACCACCTCGTCGCCCGCCATGGAGGGCGTCGCCCCGCCAACCAGGCCGGTATGACCGCCATGAGGGACGACCGACAGGCCGAGCTCGGCGCAGCGGCGGACGATCCCGGCGGCCTCCGCGGCGGTTCCCGGCCGCAGGACCGTTGCCGGGGCGCCCGCATAATCGCCCGACCAGTCGCGGCAATAGCGCGGATCTGTCCCCGGCGGCGAGGCGGGAAGCACTGCCGGGTCGAGCCCGCCGATCAGGGTCTCAAAGGCAGTCGGCGCACGCGTCATCGGCATCGGTCCTCATCTCTCGCCGCATGCGGAATTGCCCGCGGCAGGCAAAGCAAACCAAGGCCGCCCGCCGGTGTAAAGAAACGCCGTTTTCGCGGGATGGAACAAACGCGCGGCTCAGCCCATATCGTCCCAGTCCGACTGTTCCTTCAGGAAGCGGCGCAATGCGAGAAGCTTGCGGTCGCGCGCCCGGAAGAGCGCCTCGGGGCTCGCATCGCCATAATCGTAGAACCCCGCACCGGCCCGCACGCCGATCCGGCCACGGGCGATCTCCGCCTCGATCACGGGGCTCTTTCCCGTCGGCACGGGCGGACGGTAGCTGCCGGCGGCAAGCCCTCGGCGGACCATGTCGAGCCCGGTGAAGTCCATCTTGCGCATGTGCCCCATGACGAGCAGCCGCTCGGCAAGCCCATGGCGGATGGCGAAATCGACGTCGCGCGGGCTCGCCCAGCCTTCCTCCACGATGCGCAGGATTTCCAGATTGAGCGCGGCCTGGAGGCGGTTGGCCACATAGCCCGGCACCATCTGCGCGAAGACGAGCGGCGCCTTCCCCGCCCGCCGGTAGAAATCGGCCAGCCCCTCGATCAGTCCCGGGCGGCATCCGGGCCCTGGAACGAGGTCGACAAGATCGATGAGATAGGGCGGTGTGTACCAGTGCGTGACCACCGAGGTCCCGGCCCGCGCCTCGGGCATCAGCGGAAAGACGTCGAGATAGGAGGTGTTGCTCGCGAAGATGGCGCCGTCGGGCGCGAGGGCATCGAGCTTTTCGAACAGCACGCGCTTGGCGTCCGCATCCTCGATGATCGCCTCGATGACGAGATCGGCGTCGCCGACGGTCTCCGCAAGATCGGGGGTGAGATGGATACGGCCATGGATCGCGCCGGGATCGGTCGTCTCCCCGCCATCCTCGATCAGGGTCCGCAGCGCCCCGTCGATCAGCTCGCGCGCGCCGTCAAGCACCGCCCGGTCGACATCGAACAGCCGCACCTCGCAGCCGGCCAGCGCATGGACCAGCGCCAGCGCGTGACCCATCGTCCCCGCTCCCAGAATGGCCACCCGGTCGATTGCCAGACCGTTCTCCTCACCTGTCATGTGCTCTCCCTTTCCTCAATGCGGGATGCCGGACGCCGCCCGCTCCCTCCCTTGGCGCTCCGTGCGGCCGGCAAGGCGCGCCGGAATCTGCTAAGACCGATTTCCAAATGATGTCCGGAAGGATACCGTCCGGCCGGGCGTACTGTCCGCACATCCTACCGAAACGCGCGACCGAATGGGAGGCGCCGCATGGCCGGCAAGACCGTCGCGGCCTGCCATGGAGGAATAGAGGAAACGCAATGGAGGACACAGTGACTATCGCGAAGAGGAAACGCGCCGCTGGCGCGGGCCGCCCGGTCCCGGGTCTTCGGCTCCGCCACGAGACGCGGGGGTGAGCGGACCATGCCGAAGACACCGGATTTCCTGGAAACGCATGTCTCCGTCGTCCAGAAATGGGAGTGCGATTCCAACGACCATCTGAATATCCAGTTCTTTCACCAGCGCTTCCGGGAGGCGGGCCACCATTTCCGCCTGCTGCACGGGCTGAAGAGCCCGGCACTGCGCCGGGCGCATACGCGCTTCCACCGCGAGCTCCTGCTGGACGACAGGGGCCATGTCCGCACGCTGCCGGTGCGCGACGGCAAGGGCGCGGTCTTCCTGCTCCACGAGCTCATCCGCAGCGAGGACGGCGTCCTGTCGAGCACCAGTCTGGAGCCCCTGCCCGACGCGCCGGCCGATCTCGCGGCAGCGCCCGCCGAAGAGTTCGGACATGCCCTGCCGCGCGGCCTGCCCGAGGGGCCGGCGGGCCGGCTCGGAGACGCCGCCGCGCTCGTCGCGGACGGGCGCGCCCTGACCTCCTGCGTCACCGTGGCCGAGCCGTCGCATCTCGACCATGCGGGGCATTTGCGGGCCGAACGGATCGTCGGCTCGTTCGCCTGCGGCGGCCAGTCGAGCTGGTCGCTGATCGGCGCCACCTCCGAGGCGCTGCGCGAACGCGGCCTCGGCCGGGTCGCACTGGAGCTGAAGCTCGCCATCCTGGCCGACCCCTGCCCCGGCACCGTTCTGAGACAGACGACCGGCTGCCTGTCCTTCGGCACCAAGACCCTTCATTTCGGCCATCAGATCGAGGATGCGGTCACCGGCCGGCTCCATGCCACGGGCCGGGTGGTCGGCGTTCTGCTCGACCATGCCACCCGCCGGTCCGTGACGATCCCGCCGGAATTGACGGGCAATGCGAGGCTCGTGCCGGAAGGCTGACCGCACCGGACGGATCGCCGCGTCAGGCGGCATCCGTCTCCGTGCTGACCACGAGGGGCAGGCGCAGCGTGAAGGTCGAGCCGACGCCCTGGCGCGAGCTCAGCTCCAGCGTCCCGCCCAGAAGCCGCGCGAGCCGGCTCGACACATTGAGCCCCAACCCGGTGCCGGGAATGCCGGAGGCGGCCTTGGAGCGGAAGAACCGGCCGAAGACCAGCCCCTGCTCGTCCTCGCCGATACCGATGCCGTTGTCGTGCACGGAGATCGCGACGCGGTCCTGCTCGACACGGGCGACGACGCCCACGGGCTCGCTTTCCGGCGAGTACTTGACCGCGTTGGACAGGAGGTTCGCGAGGATCTGCTCCAGCAGCACCGGGTCCGTGACGAGGCCGCGCGGCAGGTCGGCGGCCAGCCTGAGGTCCACCTGCCGATCCGGGGTGAGCTCCCCTTGCCTGGCCGCGACGTTGCGGATCGCCGCGGCCACGTCGCAAGGCTCCTTGCGGGGCTCCGGCTCCCCGTCGTCGAGGCGCATGCCCTCCAGCGTCGTCTCGATGAGCCGGGCGAGTCCGCCGACCGCCTCGCGCACCCGGCCGGCGCGCCGCGCGATCTCGTCGGCCGGCATGGCCTCGCCCTGACGCAATATGCGCTGCATGGAGGAGTCGATCACGGCGAGCGGGGTGCGGAACTGGTGGGAGACCAGATCGACGAAGCTGCGATAGGCCTCGCGCATGTCCTGCTCGCGGCGCAGCGCCTGCTGCGTCCTGTATCCGGTCAGGAGTGCGCGCACCATGATCAGGCAGATGATCGCGCCGAGCACGAGGATCGCCACAATCGACACGATGACCTGCGTGACCGCCGCGTTGATCGCGTCGCGCCGCGCGCCCGTCGCGTCCCATTGCCTGACCATGGACCGGTTCGCGGCGCGCCCGAGATCGGCGACGAGGGGGCGGAGCACCTCGTGGACACGGCCCGCCGGCATCCGGTCGCCCCGTTTCAGGCCCCGGAGCGCATCCTCGAGCCCGCGCACGGCCGTCTCATGCGCCGATAGCGGCCCGGCGAAGCCGAGTTCCTCCATGTAGCGCGCCTGAGGGCCCTGCGACAGCAGGGTCAGGCGGCTGAGCAGGATGTCGTAGCGCAGCGCGATGTCGGCATCGCCCGGAACCGCCCCGACCCTGCGCGCGACCGCGTTGTCGAGCATGAGGGCGGCCGAATGGGCCTGTGCGATGGCCCACAGCATGTTGTCGGCGATGCTGCGGCGCGTCTCCGCCTCGGTCTCCCACAGCCGCACCAGCGCAAAGCCGAGGAGGACGGCGAAGGCGAGGATCGCGCCGCCCGCCAGCATGTAGCCGGCCAGCGTCTTGCGGTCCGCCCTCATCGGACCAGCAGGCTGTCGAGCTGCCACACCCAGCGATAGTCGTAGCGGATGTCCTGCAGCTCCGCGGCCCGGTCGCGCGGATAGACGATCCAGAGCGGCCCCTTGTCGCGCGCGGTGAGGCGCCGGCCGTTCATCGTCATGGCGACAAGCACGTCGAAACGCTCGAAATCGCTCATGGGAATGTCGATGACATAGTCGTTCAGGGCATGCGCGGTCACCGTCTCGCCCTGCGCGCCGACGCGGGCGAGCAGGTCGCGCATCAGGAAGCCCTCGAAATGCTGGACACCGTCGGTGACCGATGTATGCGTATCGAGCGAATGCCGGGGAAGCGCCAGCAGCATCTCCCGGTCGAAGGCGGCCTCGTCCCCGTCATTGGTGTTGGAGATCGCACCCCCGACGGTGAGGATCGGGTCCCCGGACGGCGCGGGAAGCTCCGCCCCGCTGCTTGCGCTTGCGCCCGCCACCGCGAGCACAAGCACGAAAATGCCGCCGATCAGTCCCCGCCGCGAAATGCGCCCGCAATGCCGCATCGATCCCCCAGCCGCAACCATTGTCCCCACACCGGAGAACAGCAAACGGGATCGGCTTTGTCCATAGCGCGGTCTCTCCGGGCAACGAGGGGAGACCGGCCGCTCCCAAGCCGGGAGGCCGGTCTCCCGCGCGTCAGCGGACCTCGATCATGGCGCGGCTCAACACCTTCGGCCCGGCGAGATCGAGCAGCCGGACCTCGTAGAAGCCGGGCTTGTCGGGCATGGTGAAAGACAGCGGCGGCCCGTCGCCGGCCGCCTTGGCCTCGATCCAGGTGAAATCCGCCTGGTTGCTCTCGGCGAGCGCGACACGCTGGCGGCCGCTCGTGGAGGACGACGTCCACGAAACCTCGACCGTCTCGCCGGGCGCGGCCCGCTCCGGCACGTCGAGAGAGCCGCCCGTATCGAGCGGCGCGGTCTCCGCCACCACCTCCACGGTTGTGCGCGCGAGCGTGCGGCGCCCCTCGTCCAGCACGTAGCGCACCTCGTAGAGGCCCGTCTCCTCCGGCGCCTTCAGCGTGACGGCGTCGTGGTCCCGGACCCGCTTGTGGGTCTTCACCTCGCGCTCCGCGGTGCCGGCGGGAACGATGGTCACGATATCGCGTCCGCTCGGCGCCTCGCCGTCCCAGCGAACCTCGATGTCGCCTTTGGCGCGCACCGTTTCCGTCGCCGTCAGCGAAATCGACGGCTCGGTGAGCTCGATGCCGGCCGAGGCGAGCGTGCGCCGGCCCTCGTCCAGCACATAGCGCACCTCGTAGAGACCCGGCTTCGACGGCGCCCGCAGCGTGCCCTCCGACGCCTCGCGCACGCGCAGATGGTTCTCCACCGTGCCCTCCTTCGCGCCAGCCGGAACGATGGTCACCATGTCCCGCCCGGCAACCGCATTGCCCCAGCTCACAGGAACGGAGGATCCGACGATCGCCGTCTCAGGGGCGGAGACCGTCGCCTGCGCCTCGGTCAGCTCGACTGGGGCTGTGGCCAATGTCCGCCGGCCCTCGTCCAGCACGTAGCGCACCTCGTACAGACCCGGCTTCGACGGAGCCCGCAGCGTGCCTTCCGACGCCTCGCGCACGCGCAGATGATTCTCCACCGTGCCCTCCTTCGCGCCAGCCGGAACGATGGTCACCATGTCCCGCCCGGCAACCGCACTGCCCCAGCTCACAGGAACGGAGGACCCGACGACCGCCGTCTCAGGGGCGGAGACCGTCGCCTGCGCCTCGGTCAGCTCGACTGGGGCTGTGGCCAATGTCCGCCGGCCCTCGTCCAGCACGTAGCGCACCTCGTACAGACCCGGCTTCGACGGCGCCCGCAGCGTGCCCTCCGACGCCTCGCGCACGCGCAGATGGTTCTCCACCGTGCCCTCCTTCGCGCCAGCCGGAACGATGGTCACCATGTCCCGCCCGGCAACCGCACTGCCCCAGCTCACCGGAACGGAGGACCCGACGACCGCCGTCTCAGGCGCCGTTACGGCGACCTCGGCCTCGACGGCCTCCAGGGTCGCGCGCCCCGCGACCGTGCGGCCCTCGTCGCGCACATAGCGCACCTCGTAGAGACCGGGTTCGGCAGGCACACGCAGCGAGCCCGAGGTGGCATCGCGCACACGCAGATGGTTCTCGACCTCCCTGTCCTCGGCACCCTTGGGGACGATGGTCACGATATCGCGCCCCGCCAGTGTCTCGCTCCAGCTCACATCGACATTGCTGCCGACCGTCGCCGTCTCCGGGGCCATGACCCCGACCTCCGCCGGCTCGGGCTCGGGTTCCGGCTCCGGCGCGCTGGCAACCGCGCTGCTCACCTCGCCCAGCGCCTCGTTGAGCTCGCCGGCATTGCCCGCCGCGATGAACCGGCCGCCAGTGCGCTCCGCGATACAGGCGAGCGAGGCCTGCTCCTCCGCGCTGCCGAGCCCGAAGCCGATGACATGGGCGGTGAAGCCGATCCCGCTGCGCTCCAGCTTGTCGGCGAGCGCGCAGGGGTTCCGGTTGCAACTCTCGATCCCATCGGAGATGACGACCACCGTCGCCGGATTGTCGCGATAGGCGAGCTCCTCGGCGGCCTGCTCGATGGCCGATGTCAGGGGCGTCTTGCCCCGCGGCACGATCGCGCGGACCCTCGACAGGAATGCCGCCCGGTCGACGCGGCCGGGCGCGATGAGCGTCTCGATATCGGTGCAATCCCCCTCCCGGCGATGGCCGTAGGCCATGAGGCCGAGATTGGTCTTGTCCGTCCAGTCGCCCATCAGGCTTTCCATGGCATCGCGGGCGATCTCGATCTTCGCCGTGCCGTCGATCTGACCCCACATGGAGTTGGAGCCATCGAACACGACCATGACATCGTCGACCGCCTGGGCGCTGCCCGCGGTGATCGCCGTGAAGCAGACAGCGGCAATGGCGGAAATTGCGCGCTTCATTGTCGGTTCTCCTCGTTGTCGGTTCCGGAATCCGGTTAGCCTGGACCGCCCCCTAGCCGGCCGAGGCCGCCGTGCCGGTGCTCTCGCGACCGGGCGTCACATGCGACAGCGCCTGCTCCTTCAGGCTGCGGAACTTGCCGGAGAGCTGCTCGAGCTTCGCGTCCCAGGCCGGATCGGGCGCCTGCCCCTCGATGGTGCGGAAATAAACCTCCATCATGCAGGCGATGGCGAAGGGCTCCAGCAGCGCCACCTTCACGCTCCAGGCGAACAGCAGCGCGAAGACGAGACCGCCCGCCGACCACGCGCCGGGAATAAGGTAGACCGCGAGCGCCGCCGGGGCGAGCATGACCAGGAATACCACGAAGGACAGGCCGTAGACGATCAGCGCGAGCCAGGCGGCATTCTTCAGCATGGGCTTGTAGTTCTGCCCATAGAGGACGAGGCCGACGCGCGCCGATTCCCAGGCATTGGTCGAACCGGTGCGGATCGCATAGGCAAGGATTACCTCGTCGATGAAACCGATGGCAATACGCAGGAAGGCGTGCAGCACGGCCACGACCTGCTGGCCGCCGGGGATCGGCAGCATGCCGACAATGCCGCGCACCAGCCCCGTGATCGCGCGCAACACGCCGGCGATGAGCTGGTCTATGCCGAACAGCACATTGGCCTGCCCGAACCGTTCGGTGACGACCGCCCGGGCATGCGCGATCTGCGACCGGCCCTCCGGCATCTGCCGGCCGTCGAGAAGCTCCACCAGCACGGCGATATGGCCGGCCTT
Organism: Kaustia mangrovi; assembly: GCF_015482775.1. Taxonomy (GTDB): domain Bacteria; phylum Pseudomonadota; class Alphaproteobacteria; order Rhizobiales; family Im1; genus Kaustia; species Kaustia mangrovi. The sequence goes on from NZ_CP058214.1 coordinate 2,084,466, forward strand.
CACCATGTAGAGCAGATAGCTGCGCAGGAGATACATCACCGCGCCGACCGCGCCGAAGCCGATCAGACCGCCCCAGAAGGTAGTGCTGGCCTGGAAGTCCGGGTCGCCGAACCCGCCGACGCCCCAGCCGATCCCGGCGCCCAGCCCGGTGACGAGGATATAGGCCAGCGTGATGGCGAAATAGACGGCGAGCCTCAGAAGCACGAATGGCAGGGTCTTGCCCATCAGGCCGAGCGCCCGCGTAATCGAGAAATCCCACATTGGCGGCTTGCTCCTCCAACCGTTTGCCCCGCCTGCTTAGACCGGCCGGACGGACGAGCGCCCCGTTCGAACGGAGGGGGCGGCGCATCGAGGGCCATGCTAGGGGAGATCTGTCCGATTGTTGCGGCATCTGCTCTCTCTCTTCCGGCCGGCCGCCCCCGGGACTGCCATCCCGGGGGCGGCCGGAGGTCGAGCGGACCGGCACAGCCTGATCGGACACGGGGGCGCGGCAAGCCTCTTGAATTCGGACAACCGGACGGATTTGATGCGAAGCGAGATACAGATCACGCGGCGATCCGGCTCGAGACCGACCATGCGCGACGAGAACAAGCCGGTCATATTGTGCGTGGAGGACGAGCCCGACCTTCTCGCCGATATCGGCGCGGAACTCGCGGCCGCCGGCTACGAGCCGGTGCTCGCCGCCGACGGACTCGAGGCGCTCTCGATCCTGGAGACGACGGCGCCGGCGCTCATCCTGTGCGACATCACCATGCCGCGCATCGGGGGCTACGAGCTCCTGCGCTCGTTCCGCACGAGGCGGCCGGACCTCGCCGACGTCCCCTTCATATTCCTCACCGCACTCGGCGAGCGCGAGGAGATGATCTCCGCCAAGGTCGCCGGCGTCGACGACTATCTGGTCAAGCCCGTCGATTTCGACCTGATGCTCGCCTCCATAGACGCGCGCCTGCGACAGGTCGCACGGATGAGGGCGAAATCCGACCGCGAGATGGAGGATCTGCGCCGCGCCATCTCCGCCCTGCCGGATGGCGACGCGGCCTGGAGTCGCGCCACGGCCCGCGCGCTCGACCTCATCGCGCTCGGCGTCGTTCTGGTGGACATGGACGGCCGGGTCGTGTTCGCCAACGGCGTGGCGCGGGCCTTCTCGCGCGACAGGGACGGGCTCGCGGTCGCCCGCGCGGTCGAACCCGACGACCCGGCCGCGGCCCGCGCGCTGCGGGCGGCCATATCGGACGCCGCCGCCGCGGCCCGCGCCGGCGAGGATTTCCGGCGCGGCCTCCCGGTCGGGCGCGGCGCGGGCGGCCAGGACATGATCGCCCATGTCTGCTCGCTTTCGGCGGACCGGCCGGCCGGCGCCGACAAGCCGGCCGTCGCCATCTTCCTGTCCGATCCCGGCCGGCGCCCGCAGATATCGGGAGACCGTCTCGCCCCGCTCTTCGGGCTGACGCCGGCGGAGGCGGAGATCGCGCTCCTCCTGACCGAAGGCTGCCGGCGCGAAGAGATCGCCGAGCGGCTCGGCATCTCCCACACGACGGTCGCCTTCCACATGCGCAACCTCTTCCAGAAGACGGACACCAACCGGCAGGCCGATCTCGTGGCGGTGATCCTCGTCGGTCTCGGGCCGATCCTGCCCGACGCCACCGGGGAATAGCCCGCCTCCCCGCCCGGCATCCCCCGAGCCGCCCGTCAACGCCAGCCTCCCGAAGATCATCCGGAGTACACCATGCCGACATCCCTGATCGCCATCGTGCTCATCGCCGCCGCCGTGTTCGCCTATATCTGGTACGCCACGCTCATCCGGCGGCGGAACAAGGCGCAGGAAGCCCTGTCCTCCATCGACGTCCAGCTGCGCAAGCGCCACGACCTGCTGCCCAACGTGCTCAAGCTCGCCGACCGGTTCATGGCGCATGAGCGCGACCTCCTCGCCCGCGTCACCGCGCTGCGCAACGACGCCCAGAAGCCCTACGACCCGTCGAAGGGCGAGGAGGTGCGACGGCATCTGGAGTCGGAAGGCGCGCTGCAATCCGGCCTGCGCCAGCTCTTCGCGGTGGCGGAGAACTATCCCGACCTGCGCTCCAGCGAGACCGTGCTCGAGGCGCAACGCAGCTTCAACGAGGTGGAGGGGCATATCGCGGCGGCGCGGCGCTTCTACAACGCCGCGGTGACGAGCCTCAACACCGCGATCCAGATCCCGCCGGGCTCGCTGATCGCGGCCATGGCGCGCGTGGAGCCCATGCCGTTCTTCGAGATCGAGGACGAGGCCGCGCGCCAGCCGGTCGATGCCGACGCCTATCTGAGCCGCGCGCCGGCGGACTGACGCACAGGACGAACCGAGGGGGGACCCCGAAATGAGCGTTTCGCAGGACGAGGCCAATCCCTATGCGCAGGGGTTCGACCGCTATTATGCGCACGAGGTCGCACCCGCGCTGGAGAAGCTCGAGGACCGGCGCCGAGCGGGCGCCCACGGGGTGATCGCGCTATGCATCCTCGCCGCGCTCGGCCCCCTGGCCGTTTTCGGCGGCGAGGCGCTGTCCAGCCTGACGGGACTCCGCGCCGACATCTTCCAGTTCGGCGGCTTTGCCGTCCTGTTCGGTGCGGTGGTCGGGGCCGTCTATGTCTACAAACGCGTCCACGGGGCCTTCAAGGACGTGCTCGTCGGCAAGACCTGCGACTTTCTCGGCCTCGATTTCCAGGCGAAGGACTTCTCCTTCCCGCTCGACCGCTTCCGGGCGGCGCGCATTGTCCCCGACCATGACAAACGCACACTGGAGGACCGGATCTCCGGCGAGCATGCCGGCGTCCCCTTCGAGCTCTGCGAGGCCCGGCTCAAGAAGACCAGGACGGAACGCGACAATGACGGGAACACACAGACCGAGACCGTCGACGTGTTCCAGGGACTCCTGCTGATCTACAGGTTTCCCAAGCGCTTCAACGGCCGCACCGTGGTCGTGCCAGACCTGACCTGGCTCGGCAACAAGCTCGGCGGCATGGGCCACGAGGGCGATCGCGTGACGCTCGAGGACGTGCGCTTCGAGCGCCAGTTCGAGGTCTATTCCGACGACCAGGTGGAGGCCCGCTACCTCCTCACACCGCGCTTCATGGAGCGGCTGACGGAACTGGCCGGCCAGTTCGGCAACCCGCGCGGCCTGTCGCTGGCCTTCGACGGCCAGGACCTCCTGATCGCGGTGCGCAGCAAGGAGGACCGGTTCGAGGGCGGCCACATCTTCAAAAGCTTCCTCGAGCGCGAGCGCGCGGAGGAACTCCTCGACGAGCTCGCCCTCGTCTTCGAGATCGTCGACATCCTCAACCTCGCCGACCGGAGCGGCGCGGCCTAACCCTGCGAGGGGGAGGATACCGCGCTCGCCGGGCGGTCCACGGCCTCGCGCATGCGCGCGACCGTCCTGCGGTCGATATCCATCACCCGGCCGGCCGCATCGTCCTGTTGATAGTCGCGCAGCACCCGGGTCACCCCGTCGAGCACCTCTTGCGCCGGCAGGTCCGGATTCTCCAGGCCGATATTGTGCCTGAGCGCATGGACCACCGACCGCCTGAGGTTCAGCGATCCCGCAAGCTCCGCATTGACTTCCCTCGCCTGACCGTCCGGCTCGTCGGGATAGGCATAGGAGGTCTGCGACCAGGACAGGTTGATCCCGAGCGCCTGGCGCATCTTGCCGACGGACAGGGGCGCGATACCGAGCTGCCTGGCGATCTCGACATTGTGGCCGGGTTTCCGAAGATGACGGGCGATGCCGGCGGCGACATTGTGGGCCGGCTGTTTCGGATCCGTCAGCCGCAGCGCGTCGCGGACCGTCCTCAAGGTCGTGCCGTCCACATGCAGTTGCGCGCACAGCCGCCGTTCGACCGGATCGAGCCTGGCCGGCCCGTCCGTGGATGTCGAGGGCTGGTCGTCGTCGGGCGACAGCAAACCGCTCACGATACTATTGATCTGCACGGCATGCGGCGTGGCACGGAACGCTGCAAGAGCCCCCGCGGGATCGGGCCAGCGATCGAGGTCGCTCTCCTCATCCGCATCCAACACGCCGTCGAGGATCTCCGAGAGGCTCCGCGCATTCTCGTCCGGCCGGACGGCATCGGTCTCCATGGCCTCGCCGCCAGGTTCGGCGGTCGCCTGCTCCTGCTGCTGGAACAGGGGCATGACAGGATCGCGGCGGACCGGAGGCGTGTCCAGCGCCGGGGTTTGCCTGTCCCGGCGGGAAGAGGAGGGCGAGCCAACGGCCTGGCCGCCCTGCTCCGATTGCGGCTGCGGCGATCCTGTAATACGCATCATGATGGAGACCTCTCTGTTGTCTGCGCCGCTATGCCAGCATGCACTGCGCAAATGACAGAGTCGGTTTTTCCGATCATTCTCGCCGAGCGGCCGGAGGAAACGGGAAGACGGGGGCTATGGGCAGATCGCGAGGCGACACCACGATGACGGAGCGGACGACGGAGACCTGCCGATGAGCGCCTTCCGCTTCCTGCACGCCGCCGATATCCATCTCGACAGCCCGCTCAGGGGGCTGTCCGGACAGGAGGGCGAGGCGGTCGAGCGCGTGCGCACCGCCACGCGCTCCGCCCTCGACCAGCTCGTCGGCACCGCGATTGCCGAGCGCGTCGACTTCCTCGTCATCGCCGGCGACGTCTATGACGGCGACTGGCGCGACTACAAGACCGGCCTGTTCTTCGCCCGCCAGATGGGCCGGCTCAACGCCGCCGGCATCCCGGTCTATCTCCTGCACGGCAACCACGACGCGGAAAGCCAGATCACCAGGCGCCTCGAGCTGCCCGACAACGTCCATGTCTTCGGCACGCGCAAGCCGGAGACCTTCGCGATCGAGGCGCTCGGCGTGGCGCTCCACGGACAGGGCTTCCGCCAGCGCGATGTGACCGACAATCTCGCGCTGTCCTATCCCGAGCCCACCCCCGGCGCCTTCAATATCGGCGTGCTCCATACCGGGCTCGGCGGCCTGGAGGGCCATGCGAACTATGCGCCCTGCACGCTCGACGACCTCCTGAACAGGGGATACGACTACTGGGCGCTCGGCCATGTGCACGGGCGCGCCGTCCTGCATGAGCGGCCATATGTCGTCTTCCCGGGCAATCTCCAGGGGCGGCATGTGCGCGAGACCGGCGCGAAGGGCGCATGCCTCGTCACGGTCGAGGACGGCGCAGTCGCCGATCTCGACATCGTGGCCTGCGACGTGGTGCGCTGGGCCGTGCTCGCCGTCCCGCTCGAGGGCGCCGATAGCATGGGCGCCGTCACCGACCGGATCCGCGATGCCCTCGACGCCGCGATCTCCGAGGAGGCCGACGGCAGGCTCCTCGCCTGCCGCGTCGTCCTGGAGGGCCGCACCGCGCTCCATGTCCGGCTCGTCGCCGCCGCCGAGCACCTTCTGGCGGAGGCCCGCGCGGGCGCGCTCGGCCTCGGCGACGGTCTCGCCTGGGTGGAGAAGGTCGTCGTCGAGACCGCACCGACCGTCGATCCGCAGACGCTGGCCCGACGGGAGGATGCGGTCGGCGAGCTGCAGCGTATGCTGCAGGAGGCGCCCGCCGACCGGGAGCTCCTGTCGAGGATCGAGGGCGATATCGGGGAGCTCGTGCGGCGCCTGCCGCATGAGGTGCGCGCGGAGATCGACGACCGGACGCTCCGGGCCGCCGCCGAGGGCGACTACGCCGCGCTCATCGGCGCGGTCTCCCCCTATCTCTCCGCCCGGCTGACCGCGGAGGAGGGATAGGCCCCATGCGGTTGCGGCGGCTGGATCTCCTGCGCTACGGGCATTTCACCGACAGGTCGTTCGACCTGCCGTCCGGAGATCGCGACCTCCACATCGTGTTCGGGCCGAACGAGGCCGGCAAGTCCACCGCATTGACGGCGATTGAGGACCTGCTGTTCGGCATCCCCATGAAATCGCCGCACAATTTCCTGCACGACTATGCGAGCATGCGGATCGGCGCGGTTCTGGAGACGGGCGGCGACGCGCTGGAGCTCGTGCGGCGCAAGGGCAACAAGGACACGCTGCTCGGCCCCGACGGCGCCCCGCTTGCCGGCGGCGACGGCGCGCTCGACCCCTATCTGGCCGGCGCGGACCGGGCGTTCTTCGAGCGCATGTTCAGCCTCGACCACATCCGCCTCCAGGCCGGCGGGCGGGAAATCCTCGACGCCCGCGACGATGTCGGCCAGATGCTGTTCGCCGCCGGTGCCGGCATTGCCGGGCTGAGGGAACGCCTCGGCGAGCTCGAGGAGGAGGCCGCGGGGCTGTGGGGCAAGCGCCGGGCCGGCCACCGCAAATTCTACCAGGCAAGCGACCGGCTCGACGCGGCGCGGGCAGCCCTGCGCGAGGAAACACTGACCGCCGCCAGATGGCAGGAGCTCAAGCGGACTTTCGAGGAGGCTGACGCCGCCTATGAGACGATCGACACGGCGTTCAGGGAGACGAGTGCGGAACGCAACCGGCTGAACCGCGTGCGCCGCGTGCTCCGCGACGTGCGCCGCAGGCAGGAGCTCGACACGGAGCTTGCCGGGCTCGAGGACGCACCCCTCCTGCCGCAGGACGCCGGCGAGACGGTGGCGGCGGCCGAGCGCGAGGACGCGACGGCGGCGGCGCGCATCGCCACGCTTCGCGAGCAGCTTCGGCAGGCGGAGGAGACACTCGAGGGGCTCGCCATCGACGACAGGGTGCTCGCCCGCGCCGACGATATCCGCCAGCTCCACGAGCGGCGGATCGAGGTGCGCCGCGAAAAAGCCGATCTGCCCAAGCGCGAGGCGGAGCTCGCCCATGCGCTGGACGCGCTGCGCGCCGCCGCCGGCGAGCTCGGCTGGAGCGAGACCGATCCGGAGGCGCTGATCGCGCGCATCCCGTCGCGCACGGGCATCGCCGCGGTGCGCGAGCTTCTCACCCAGAAGGGCGAGCGCGAGGCCGATGTCGCCAACCGGACCCGCGCGCTCCGGGAGGCCCGGGTGGAACGCGACGGTCTCAGGGAACGGTTTGAGGGCATGGGCGCGCCCGCCGACGTCTCGCGGCTCGCCCTGCTGGTGCGGACCATACGCGAGCAGGGCGATCTCGACGGCCATGTCCGCGGCGCGGAGAAGGCCGTCCGCGACGGCGAGGCGCTCGTCCGGCGCAGGCTGTCCGCGCTCACGCCGGCCGTCGCCGACGAAGGGGCCCTGGCCGAGGCGCCCGTCCCCTCGCGCGCGACAGTGCGGGATCATCGCGACCGGACCCATGCGCTGACCCAGACCCTTCGGGACACGCGCCGCGAGATCGCCTCGGCCGAGCGCGAACGGGACGCCGCACAGGCCGCCTTCGAGCGCACCCTGCACGACGAACAGGTGGTCACGCCCGAGGACCTCGCCGAAGCGCGCGCAAGGCGCGATACCCTGTGGGCGCTGGTGAAGCGCAAGCATGTGACGGGCGAGCCCGTACCGGAGGAGGCGGATCCCAATTCCGACGGCGATATGGACGACCCCGCCGCCGCCTTCGAGCCCGCCCTGGCGCGGGCGGACGATCTCGCCGACCGGCGCTTCGACCATGCGGAGGCCGCGGGCCGGCTGGCGGAGACGAAGCGGACCATAGAGGCGCAGGACACGGCCCTTGAGCAGTTGCGCGCCAGCGAGGCGGAGCTGGCGGACGAGCTGGACCGGCTGTCGGCGGACTGGGCGGCCCTGTGGGAGGCCGCGCCCGCAGACCCGCTCGCGGCGGACGCGATGCTCGACTGGCTGGAGGCGCGCAAGGCCGTTCTGGAGGCCGTTGCCGAGCGCGACGCGGCGGCCCGCGCGCTCGAGGCGGCCCGCGACGAGGCCGGTACGGCGCGCCAGGCGCTCCTCGGCGAACTGGCCGCCCTCGGCGTCGAGACCGGCGCGCTGGAGAATGACGGCCTGAGCCTCGTCCTCGAGCGCGCGGCCCAGGAGCAGCGCGACCGCGAGGCGGAGGCCGCCCGGAAGGCCGCGCTGGAGGAGGAGATCCGCAAGGCCGACGGCGCGGTCGCCCGCCACGAGCGCGATCTCGAAGAGGCCGCCGGCGCGCTCGAGGCCTGGCGGGAGCGGTGGACGGCGGCGCTCGGCGAGATCGGGCTCGCCCCCGACACCGCGCCCGAGGCGGTCGGCGCCCAGATCGACACCGTCGACGACATGCGCGAGGCCGCCAAGGACGTCCGAACGCTGAAGCACGACCGCATCGACAAGATCAGGCGGGACCTCGCCGATTTCGAGACGGTCGTGGGCGAGCTCGTGGCCGACGTGGCGGAGAATCTTGCCGGCGAGCCCGCCGAAGAGGCCGTCCTCGCGCTCGAGAAACGCCTCGCGGACGCGGAGCTCGCTCGCGAGAAGCACGAGTCCGCGAGCGGCAACCGGAAGGCACTCGCGGGGGAGATTTCGAAACTCGAGGACGACCGCCGGGAGCGGGCGGCCGCCGTCGATCGTCTGAAGCAGGCCGCCGGCGTGGAGACCGCCGAGGCGCTGAAGGATGCCATCGCGCGGTCCGAGCTGAAACGGAAGCGCGGCGACGAGCGCCAGGAACTTGTCGACCGGCTGCATGCGGAAGGCGACGGCAAGTCGCTCGAGGAGCTGGAGCGGGAGTGCGAGGGCATCGCCATCGACGAGGTGGTCGCGCGCGACGCCTCCATCGAGACCGAGCTAGCCGATCTGCGGGCGCGGCAGAGCGAGGCCGCGGAGGAACGGTCGAGAGCGCGCGACGCCTTCCAGGCCGTCGGCGGCGGCGACGCGGCGGCGCAGGCCGCGGCGAACCGGCAGGAGGCGCTCGCCGAGCTGGGCGACATCGCGGAGCGCTATGTTCGGGTGAAGACCTCCGCCCTGCTGCTCGAATGGGCCATCGACCGCTATCGGCGCGAGAAGCAGGCCCCGCTGCTGAAGCGGGCGGGCGCGCTCTTCCAGACGATGACCGGTGGGTCCTTTTCCGGCCTCGAGGTCGCCTTCGACGACCAGGACAGCGCCCATCTGACCGGCATGCGGCCGGGCGGCGGCGAGGCCGTCCCCGTCTCCGGCATGAGCACGGGCACTGCCGACCAGCTCTATCTGGCGCTCCGGATCGCGGCCATCGAGGACTATCTGGACCGGGCCGAGGCGCTGCCCTTCGTGGCCGACGACCTGTTCATCAATTTCGACGACGACCGCGCCGCGGCGGGTTTCAGGCTTCTGGCCGAGCTTGCCGGGAAGACGCAGGTGCTGTTCTTCACCCACCACCGGCATCTTGTCGATATCGCGCGCGCCACGCTGGGCGGCGCCGTCAACCTGATCGCCCTCCACGAGGACGAGTCCGCCGGCGCCTGAAGCCAGCTGCGCTCGGGGGGAAACAGCCGCCCTACGCCGCCTTCATCGACCCGGTCTCCACATAGCGGCGATGCCAGGAGAGGGCCTCGTCGAGGAGGCAGGGCGCATGCTTGCCGAAGGACGAGACCTTCGCGCGCTCGAAATAGTCGGCGAGCGCGGGGCGATAGTCGGGATGGGCACAATTGGCGATGATGAGCTCCGCGCGCTGCTTGGGCGCGAGCCCCCTCAGATCGGCCAGCCCCTGCTCGGTGACGATGACCTGGACGTCCTGCGAGATGTGGTCGACATGGGCGGCCTGCGGCACGATGGCGGAGATCTTGCCGCCCTTGGCCGTCGATGGCGTCATGAAGATCGACACATAGGCGTTGCGCGCGAAATCGCCCGAGCCGCCAATGCCGTTCTGGATGCGCGAGCCCATCACATGGGTCGAGTTCACATTGCCGTAGATATCGGCCTCGATGAGCCCGTTCATGGCGATGCAGCCCAGGCGCCGGACGAGCTCGGGATGGTTGCTGATCTCCTGCGGGCGCAGGATGAGCTTGCCCCGGAAGCGTGCGGCATCCCTGTTGAACCGTTCGGCGGCCTCCGGGCTCAGCGAGAAGGCGGTCGCCGACGCCATGCTCAGCTTGCCGGCCTCCAGAAGGTCGAGCATGCCGTCCTGGATGACCTCGGTGAAGGCTGTCATGGTGCCGAAGGGCGCGTCCATGAGGCCCGACAGCACCGCATTGGTGACGTTGCCGACACCCGACTGCAGCGGCAGGAGGGTGTCCGGCAACCGGCCCCTGGCCACCTCGTGCGCCAGGAAGTCGAGCAGATGCCCGGCAATCGCCTCGGCCACCTCGTCGGGCTCAGAATAGGGCAGGTTCCGGTCCGGCGCGCCGGTTTCCACGATGGCGACGATCTTGTCGGGGTCGCAACGGAAATGCGGCTCGCCGATCCGGTCGTCGGGCGCGACCAGCGGGATCGGCTTGCGGTGCGGCGGCAGGTCGGTGCCGTAATAGATGTCGTGCATCCCGTTGAGCGCCTCGCTCTGCCAGCCATTCACCTCCAGGATGACCTGGCTGGCCTGGTCGAGCCACGTCTTGTTGTTGCCGATCGACGAGGAGGGGATCAGCGCGCCGTCCGCGGTGATGCCGGAGACCTCGATCACCGCGGTGTCGAGCGGGCCGAGAAAGCCCTGCCACGCCATGGGCGCGACCTGGCTGAGATGCATGTCGAAATAGTTCATCTCGCCCGCATTGATCTTCTCCCGGGCGACCGGATCGGAATTGTAGGGCAGCCGGAACTCGATCCCGTCCGCCTTGGCCAGCGCGCCGTCGAGCTCGGGCCCGGTCGAGGCGCCGGTCCACACGCGCACCCGGAAGGGATTGCCGGCGGCGTGCTCGGCCTCGATGCGCGCGGCGAGCGCCATGGGCACGGCCTTCGGATAGCCGGAGCCGGTGAACCCGCTCATGCCGATGGTCGATCCGCCGGCGATCAGACTGGCCGCATCCTCCGCGCTCATGATCCTGGAGCGCAGGGACGGGCTGGCGATGCGCTGGGTCTTGCTCACCCGCTCCTCCACTGCCGGCCCGCATGCCGGCCCTCCCACGGGCCGGACCGGAACCGGTCCTGTTTGCGGATGCCGTCTCGGGGGCTCGCGTCCCGGGCCGTCCGGCGGCATCCATGTCGGTGACATGGGACGGGCGGTCCGGACGGGACCGCCCCTGCCCTATGAACAGCGCGGCGATACCATGCGTCAAGCGACCGCCTTGTCGCGGGGGCAGAGCCCTGTTCAGCCGGCTGCGGGGGGTCCGGCCAGGAGCGCGGCGATGAACAGCACGCAAGCCACGGTCGAGGCGACCGTGCGAACATGGTTCCACATTGTCCAGTCCCGCAGATAGCGCTGCCAGACGGCGGCCACATCCCCGCCGGACTCATCGGCCCTGTCGAGCTCGGTGTTGAGCGGCACGTTGAAGACCATCGTGCAGCCGAACATGCCCGCGACATAGACGAGACCGCCGGCGAGCATGAGGGCCGCGCCCGGTTCCGACCAGACAAAGGGGGCAAGGACGGCCAGCGCGGCGCCCGCAAGCGTCGTTGCGAAGAACAGCGGCATGAACAGCGAACCGAGAATCGTCGCGTTGATCGACCGCATGGCCGCGATGCCGGCCGGCGCGTCGATCCGCGCAAACGCCGTCATGACGAAGGTCGAGAAGGCGAAATAGAGCCCCGCCATCAGGCCGCAGCCGACCGCGGAGACCCACAGGAGACTGGCGATGAGAATCTGCATGCCGCGGTCCCTCCCCCGATACCGGCCGCCGGCCAGGGAAGGGCCGGCGGTCCGGCCCTCTTTCTGCCACATCGCGGCCGGAACTGCACGGGGAAGGATGGGGACGACCCGCCTCAGGCGTCCGCGAGCGCCTTCTGCCGCGAGGAGACCTCCGCGACGAGCGCGAAATCGCGCCCCCGCCGGGCGACGAACTGCAGTCCCACCGGCGCCCCCTCCGAGGAGCCGACCGGCACGGAGACCGCGCACAGATCGATATAGTTGGCGAGCCTCGTATAGCGCGACATGGGGAACTGCCGCTCGTCGATCGCGGCGAGCGGCTGCGCGGTCAGCGGCGTCGTGGGCAGCACCAGGATGTCGCGCGGACCGAAGACCTCCGCAAAGGCCGCGCGGTCGGCCTCGCGCCGGGCGAGCGCGGCCGCATGGGCATCCTCCGCGATATCGCGTCCCGCCGCGATCCGGCCGCGGACATAAGGGTCGACCGGACGGCGATAGTCCTCCACGATCTCCTTGAGATGGGCATAGGCGTCGTGGGCCATGATGGCGCCGCAGCGCGACTGGTACTCCGCGAGCGGACAGGGCAGCGCCAGCGGCTCGACCCTCGCGCCCGCCTCTGCAAGGCTTTCGAGCGTGCGCTCGTAATGCGCAAGGATCCCCGGGTCCACGGGATCGAGCGCGGCGGCGTCCACCCGCCGGTAAACGGTGCCGGCGCCGTCCTGCGGCAGGTCTTCCTCTCCGGGCGCGGCGCCCAGCGCCTCCAGAAGCGGCGCCATGTCCTCCGGATGGCAGGAGAACGGGCCGATCGTGTCGAGCGCCGGGCTGAGCGGGGCGACCCGCTCGAGCGAGACGAGGCCGTGGCTCGTCTTGAGCCCCGCCACGCCGCACAGCCCCGCCGGAATGCGCACCGACCCGCCGGTATCGGAGCCGATGGCGGCCGGCACCATGCCGGCGGCCACCGCCACCGCCGAGCCGCTGGACGATCCGCCGGGCGAGGCCTGGCCGTGAACCGCCGGGTTCAGCGGCGTGCCGAGCACATGGTTGGTGCCCCAGCTTCCGAAGGCGAACTCGACGAGCTGGGTCTTGCCGATGACGATCGCGCCCGCCCTCTCCAGCGCCTCGATGAAGGCGGCTGTGCCGTCGGCGGGCTCGGCGGAATAGCTCAGCGAGCCGAAGCCCGTGACGCGGCCGGCAATGTCGGCCAGGTCCTTGACCGCGACGGGGATGGCGTGGAGCGGCCCGCGGCACGTGCCGGCCGCGCGCTCGGCATCGAGCGCCGCCGCCCTGGCCAGCGCCTCGTCCCCATAGACCTCCACGAAGGCGTGCAGCTCGCCGTCGCGTGCGGCGATCTCGGCCAGACAGGCCTCGACGAGGTCGGCGCCCGACAGCTCCCCCGCCTGCATGGCCCGCCCCAGCGCTGTCACGCCCTGTCTGATAAGATCTGCCCTGCTCATGACGCTCTCCTGCTTCGGTCTGTGGCAGTGAGCTTAGCCATGACCGGGCCCGGCCCGCACCGGTCTAGTACATCGCGCACTGTCACCCTGGGACGCTTGTGGAGCGACATATCGCGACAGGCTTCGCGTCGATGCGGGATTGTCCGCCACCGGGTCCGTGACACATGATCGGCGGCAAAAGAAGACAGGACGGGGACAACACCTACCATGAGCCTTCCGGCAATCCTCGAACAGGCGGCAAACGGCCTGATCATCAGTTCGTTCTATGCGCTGGCCGCCCTCGGGCTGGCGATCATCTTCGGCGTCCTGCGGATCGTCAATTTCGCCCATGGCGAGCTCTACATGCTCGGCGGATACGCCTATTTCCTCGCCGTGAGCGCACTCGGCCTGCCGCCGGTGATCGCGGTCGTGACCGCCGCCTTCGCGCTTGCCGTGATCGGGGCCGCCATCGAGTGGCTGCTGATCCGCCCGGTCCATACGGCCCGCGTCGACCGGCCGGACGAATATGCGATCATGATCACCTTCGCCCTGTCGATCCTGCTCCTCAACCTCGCCAACAGCCTGTTCGGCCCCTGGCCGCGCCGGCCCGAGCCGCTGTTTCGCGGCCGCGTCGAGATCGGCGAGCTGATCGTCAGCGGCGACCGGCTGGCCGCCGCCGGCATTGCGGTGGTGCTGATCGCCGCCCTGCTCATGGCCCTGCGCTATAGCTGGGCGGGCCGGGCGGTGCGCGCGGTCAGCCAGAACCGCGAGGCCGCGGCGATCTTCGGCATCTCCGTCTCCCGCGTCGGCATGCTCGCCTTCGCGCTCGGCGCCGCACTCGCGGGGCTCGCCGGAGCGCTGATGGGGCCGGTGTTCAACGTCACGCCGCCCATGGGCGTCATTCCGGTCATCAAGGCCTATGTCATCGTCGTGCTCGGCGGGCTCGGCTCCATACCGGGCGCGATTGTCGGTGCCGTCATCCTGGGGCAGGTGGAAAGCTTCGCCACCGTGCTCATCCCCGATCCGAGCCGCGCGCTCGCCTACAAGGACGCCTACGGGCTGATCCTCATCGTCGCGGTGCTTCTCCTGCGCCCGCAGGGCCTGTTCGGCACGCGGGAGCGGCGCGCATGATGACGCCACGCGCATTCGCCATGGCGGGCTCCGCCCTGCTGCTCGTCTTCTTCGCGGTCCTGCCGCTCGCCGGGGCCGGGGAGTACTGGATCTACACCGTCACCATCGGCTTCTACTACGCCATCCTCGCGGCGAGCTGGTCGCTTCTGGTGGGCTATGTGGGGCGCATCAGCTTCGCACAGGCCGCCATGGCGGGGCTTGGCGGCTACGCCTCCGCGCTCAGTGTGCAGCATCTGGGCCTTCCGATCCTCGCCGGCCTCGCGCTGGGCGTCGTCGTGGCCGGCGCGATCGGCTTCGTGATCGGGCGGCTGACATTGCGGCTGCATGGCGCCTATCTGGGCCTCACCACCATCGCCTTCGGCGAGATCCTGCGCATCGCCGTCACCGCGGAGCATCAGGTCACGGAGGGCAGCCTCGGCCTGCAGGTCGCCCCGCTGATCGAGGGCGGCACGCGGATCGACTACTATTATCTGTTCCTCGCCGTCACGATGGCCTGCCTCGCGCTCATGTGGTGGCTCCTGCGCTCGCGCGTGGGACTGTTCTTCCAGTCGATCCGCGAGGACGAGGACGCCGCGGCGAGCCTCGGCGTCAACGTCACGCTGTGGAAGGCGCTGGCCTTCGCCATCTCCACCGCTTTTGCGGGGCTCGCCGGCGGGCTCTACGCCCATTTCGTGCAGCTCATCACCCCCTCCATGATGTCCCTGCAGGAGATGGGCTTCGTGCTGGCCATGGCCGTGATCGGCGGCTTTCACAACGTGCTCTATGCCGCGCTCGGCGGCGTCACGCTGCAGGTGCTTCTCGAGGCCCTGCGCGAGCTCGGCGAATGGCGCCTTGTGGTCTTCGGCCTCCTGACCATCCTCGTCCTGAGGCTCATGCCCAACGGCCTCTTCGGCGCCGCCGCGGCACGGCTCATCCGCACATCGGGCAACGCGAAGAGTGGACCGGAATGACACCGCAACTCGAAATCTCCGGCCTGACCAAGCGCTTCGGCGGTCTGACGGCGCTCAGCCATATCGACATGGCCGTCGACGGCGGCGAGATGCTGGGGCTGATCGGCCCCAACGGGTCTGGAAAGACCACGCTGCTCAACATCGTCAGCGGCTATTACGACGCCAATGGTGGCACGCTCAGCTACGAAGGCGCGCCCATCCTGGGCCGCAGCCCCCACGAGCTCGCCCGCCTCGGCATCGGCCGGTCCTTCCAGGTCACCAAGGTGTTCCGCCGGCTGAGCGTGCTCGACAACATGATGGTCGCCGGCCTGTCGGACTGGCGCGCGCATCGCAAGGAGGCGGAAGAGCGCGCCCATGCGATCCTGAAGGACCTGACGCTCGACCGGCTGGCCCATGCCCCGGCCTCCAGCCTGTCGGGCGGGCAGGCCAAGCTGCTCGAATTCGCCCGGATCATGATGCTGACGCCAAAACTCGTCCTCCTCGACGAGCCGTTCGGCGGCGTCCATCCCGAGCTCAAGCGCTTCATGCACGACCATATCCGCGCATGGAATGAGGCCGGCGTGACCATCGTCCTGATCAGCCACGACATGGGCTCGATCTTCGGCCTGTGCCGGCGGGTGGTGACGCTGAGCTACGGCGACATCATCTGCGACGGCACGCCGGAGGAGACGCGCAACGACCCCGCCGTTCTGGACGCCTATCTCGGGGATCACCACGATGCAGCTTGAGGTCACCGACCTGCATGCCGGCTACAGCCGCGACATCGATATCCTGCGCGGGCTGAACGTCACCGCCCGGCCGGAGATGCTGACCACCATCATCGGTGCCAACGGCGTCGGCAAGTCGACCCTGCTCAAGACGATCGTCGGCCAGCTGCGCCCGCATACCGGCGAGATCCGCTATGGCGACCGCGACCTGACCGGCATCACCACGCGCGAGCTGATCGAGACGGGCATCGCCTATGTGCCCCAGAAGCATGCCATCTTCCCCGACATGACGGTGGCGGAGAACGTCGCCATGGCGACCTGGGCCTTCCGCCGCGACAAGCCGCGCGCCCGCGCCGCCATCGAACGCGCCTATGAGCGCGCGCCCTATCTGAAGGAGTTCGCCGCGCGCCGCGCCGGGCTGATGTCGGGCGGCCAGCAGCGGCTCATGCAGCTCGAGCTGGCCCTGATGAGCGATCCCGACCTCCTGCTGATCGACGAGCCGACCGTCGGCCTCGACCCCAAGCGCGCCGGCCAGATCTACGCCCATCTGCGCCGCCTCGTCAGCGAGGAGAAACGCACCGTCCTGATGGTCGACCAGAACGTGATCGCGGGCACGGACGTCGCCGACTACATCTATGTGCTCGAACTCGGCGCCAACAAGCTGGAAGGCACCAAGGCGGTGTTCGACACTGAATACCGCGACGCCATCGCCGACTGGCTGTTCTGAGGGGTTGTGTCCGGCGGTTGCTGCCCCGGCCCGCTCCCCCACCCGGCCGCCCTTGGCAAGTATGATCTGATGGGTGGCCGGGTGGGGGAGCGGGCCGGGGCAGTCCGAACCAGGCCTATGCCGGCGCGGGCGTGCCCAGCCGGTCCATGAGCGCCATGGCGGCGGCCGGATTGCGGACCTTGCCGCCTGAGATCACATAGAGATAGACCTCCCGCGGCCCGCCGCCCGCCGGTTGCGGGGAGACGGGATCGAGCCCCGCAGGCGTCGTGCCCTCGCTCCACTGCCGGGCACGCTGCGCCCACAGGTCGAGCCCGTCCTCGGGATATCCCCTCGCCTCGTCCTCGCGCGTCCCCATGATGCGCGCATAGACGAACGGCGCGGTGATGTCGGGGATCTGCGGATAGTCGCTGTCGCCGGCGAATATGACCGCCACGCCGTGGGCCCGCGCCATGGCGACGAAATCCGGCGTCCGGAAGCTTTCGTGGCGCACCTCCACGGCGTGCCGGATCGTGCGCCCCTCGACGGTCTTCGGCAGAAGCTTCAGGAAGCCCTCGAAATCGGCAGGGTCGAATGCCTTGGTCGGCATGAACTGCCAGTTGACCGGCCCGAGCTTCGCCTTCAGCTCCATCAGGCCGCCGGTGAAGAAACGCTCGATGCTCTCGCCGGCCTCCGACAGCACCCGCCGGTTGGTGGCATAGCGCGGCGCTTTCACGGAGAAGACGAAATCCTCCGGAGTCTCGTCGTGCCATTTGGCGAAGCTTTCCGGCTTCTGCGATCCGTAATAGGTGCCGTTGATCTCGATGGAGGTGAGCTTGCGGCTGGCGAATTCCAGCTCCCGCTTCTGCGCCAGCCCTTCCGGATAGAAGGTGCCGCGCCACGGCTTGTAGGTCCAGCCGCCGATACCGATACGAACCGTCATGATGCCGTTCCCCGTCATGAAACCCGGCCAGTCGACCGGGTGGCAACCGTCCCCCATTCCGCCCCGGTCGTCCACCCCGAAAACGCCGGCTGTCACACCAGGCCGAGCCGGGTGAGCAGGCGGGCCACGGGCTGGAACGTCTCCGGGCTGATCGGCCGGCCGATCCGGTGGCCGTGATAGAGGCGGGCGGCGAGTTCGGCATCGTCGAAGATAGGGATGCCCATCTCGCGGGCCTGCGCGATCATCGCAGCACCCGCCGCACCCTTGCCCCTCGCGACGACCGCCGGCGCCGGGGTCTCGCCCGGCACGTAGCGCAGCCCGACGATCCGGTCGCCATGGACGACAGCGAGCACGGCGTTCCTCAGGCCGACCCGGACCGTGCGCTTGACGGCCTCCCGGCGCTGGCGCTGGAGCTCGCTGCGGATGAAAGGATCGCCCTCATAGCTCTTGCGCTCGCGCTTGTGCTCGGTGCGCGTCATGCGCATGTCGCGCAGGAAGAGCCAGCGCTGGATCGGCAGGTCGATGAGCCCGATGGCGAGAAAGGCCAGCGCGGCCGTGATCGCCAGCGGCTTGGCGACCGCGAGCAGCACAGGGCCGAGGCAGGGCTCGCCGCAGGCCGGCGCATCGAACAGCGGCTGGAGCCACATGCTCAGCACCAGGGCGAAGGCCGTCGCGAGAATCACGACCTTGGCGAGCCCCTTGGCGAATTCGATCACGTTCCTGAGCGACGCGATCCGCTTGACCCCCTGCGCCGGATTGATGTGCTGGAACTTCGGCTTGACCGGCTCGGCGGAGAACACCAGCCCCCGGGTCACCAGGATGCCGAAGGTCAGTGTGACGGCCACCACGATGCCGGCGAGCGGCGCGGTCACGAGGACGAGCGCGACCATGGCATGACGCGTCGCCCGTGCGCTCGCTTCCGCGAACGGCGCCGCCTGCAGCGTGGAGACGACCTGCACCACCTCCACCACATGGTCCCATATGAGCGGCCAGGCGAAGAGCAGATAGGCCATGGTGGCGCACAGCGTCGCGCCGGCGATGAAATCGCGGCTCTGCGAGACCTGGCCGCGCCGGCGCGCCTCCCTCAGCTTGTGCCACGAGGCGGGTAGGCTCTTTTCCTCTGTGTCCTGCTGCTGTGCCATGCCGCAGGCTCAGCCCGCAATGGCGCCGAGCGCGCGGGCCTTCTCCTGCGCGCTGGCCATGGCGCGGATGGAGCGGACCTCGGCCAGCAGGGTGGCGATCTCGTCGCTGGTGAGCCCGCTCGGCGGCGCGGCACGGATCTCCTCCGACCGGCCGAGCAGGCCGTAGACCACGATGAGATTGCGCTTGTGGCGCGGCTGGGCATCCGGCGCGGCGGCCACCTGGCGCATGAGCTTCACCGCCTCCTGGCCGTTTCCGGTCAGCGCCGAGGCAAGCGCGAGATTGGCCTTCACGTCCAGATCGCCGGGGTCGAGCTCGAGCGCGGTCGCATAGGCCGCCGTGGCCTGGTCGAGCCGGCCGGCGAGCGTCTGGGCGACGCCCAGCCGGTTATAGGCGCTGGCGGTGTCGAGAATGGCCGCGCCCTGACCGAGCGAGCGGATTCCGGCGTCGAAATCGCCCGTCTCGACAAGCGCCGACCCAAGGCCGATGAGGGCCTCGCCGTCATTGGGCTTCCTGGTGAGCACCGCCCGGAAGGCCTTGACTGCCTGTTCGGGATAGCCGGTCCGCATATAGGCCTCGCCGAGGCGCATATAGGCCGCGGGCTCGGCGCCGGGCACGGTGGCGGCGCGCTCGTACAGCGCAATCGCGGTGCCCGTATCCCCGCGCTCCTCCACCTCGGAGGCGAGTTTCGCAAGCCTGCCCGACTGGCTGTCACCCAGATCGGCGCCGGCCGATCCCTCCGGGTCCGACAGGGTTGCGCAGCCCGACAGCGCCACAGCCATCGCGATTGCCATGAGCACTGGGTTCGCCCGCATGGGTCCGCCTTTCTCTACACCCCTTTTCCAGCCTCAGGTCCCGCCGCCCATGGACGGCCCGCCGGAGGCGCCTGTGCCCGTGTTCGTGGTGGTGTTGGCCGCACCGAGCGGCGCCTCCTCGCCATAGAGGTAGCGTTGCGCCGCCCGCGCGCTGGGCGCAGCGGCCGCCTCGCCCATCCGGCGGCCCCTGACCAGCTCGTTCTGCCGCTCCACCATGCGCTGGAGATTGAAGGCATTGGCGCATCCTGCCGGCAGGTGCGGCCCGACCTCGGGCACGAAGGTCATGTGCGTGGCCGCCGGCGGCTCGGTGTCGGAGACCTCCGCGAGGCAGGCGTCCGGCACGAGCGCCTTGCCGCCGAGCTTTCCGGTCTCGCCGGTCGGCACATAGCTGTAATCGGGCGAATAGGCCTCCGGCGCCTCCGCACAGGCGGCAAGGGCGAGCAGAAGGCCGGCGACGAGGATATGGCGTTGCGCGATGTCTGTCATGGTAGCGTCCCCGGCTCTGGTCATCTGGCGACGAAGCCCCAGGGCCGGTCGCTATAGGCCTTTCTGGGCTTGGGTTTCGGCTCGGGCTCGGGCGGCCTGGCCGGCCGGTCGATCGGCGTCACCATGTTGCGGTCGCTCACCGGTTCGACGAGATAGGGCGTGATCATGATCACGAGCTCCGTCTCGTCGCGCCGGTAGCGCTGCGACTGGAACAGGGCGCCGAGGATCGGCAGGTCGCCGAGCACGGGCATCTTGTCGAGATCGCGCGAGAGCTGGCGCTGGAACATGCCGGCGATGGCGAAGGTCTGCCCGCTGGCCACCTCCACGGTGGTCTCCGCCCGGCGCACCACGAGGCTCGGCACGCTGAACCCCTCGATCTCGACGGCCCCGGCACGCGACAGCGAGGAGACTTCCGGCTTCACGCGCAGCGCGATCCGGTCGTTCTTGATCAGCGTCGGCGTGAAGACCAGCGATACGCCGAACGGCTTGTATTCGATCCCGATCGTGTCGTTGTCCTGCGGGATCGGCACGGGGATCTCGCCGCCGGCGAGGAAACTCGCCGTCTGGCCCGACACCGCCGTCAGGTTCGGTTCGGCAAGGATGGAGAGCACACCGTTGCGCTGCAG
Organism: Kaustia mangrovi; assembly: GCF_015482775.1. Taxonomy (GTDB): domain Bacteria; phylum Pseudomonadota; class Alphaproteobacteria; order Rhizobiales; family Im1; genus Kaustia; species Kaustia mangrovi. The sequence continues at coordinate 2,104,952 of NZ_CP058214.1, forward strand.
GACGTCGAGCAGCACGTTGATATCCACATCGCCAGCGCCGACATTGAAGCCCAGATTGGCGGTATCGCCGGTATTGCCGGTGGAGAACATGCCAAAGGAGAAGCTGCCCGAACTGACGAAGACCTCCCAGTCGATACCGAAGGAGGACAGCTCGTTGCGCGAGACCTCCGCGAAGCGCACGCGGATATTGACCTGCTGGGATCCGGCCACCGTGGTGTTGTTGAGCGGCGGCTGGCCCTCCGGCGAGAAGGTGCGCGCCACATTGTCGACGTCGACCGCCTCGTCGACCGAGCGCGTGCGCCCGCTCGCCACGATCCGCGTGCCGAAGATCGTGAGGTCCACCGTCGAGGTGGGCTGCAGGGAGCGCCGGGCGTCGTTGGCCGGCTGGGGATCGGCCACGACCCGGAACTGGGTGGACGCCTCGAGCCGCTGGTCGGCTGTGATCGCGATGAGATTGGTCACGCCGGGCTTGAGGCCGTAGACATAGACGACGTCCGGCGAGACGACCCGGAGATCAGCGATCTCGGGATCGGCGATCAGCACCGATTCGACCGGCTGGTCGAAGCGCAGGATGCGCCCCTGGCCGACCGGCAGGTCGAGGGCTTGACGCCCCGGCAGGCGCGAGGCCTCCAGCGCGGCGGCATCTCCCCAACCGGTCAACAGGAAGGCGAGGGCCGCGAGCACCATCGCGACACGCATTCCCGCGTGCCGGCCCGTCCCCGCAAGCCCGACCGGCGTTTCACTCACCGTCATTCGCTGCATCTCCCCCGCATCCCGTCTCGCTCTCCCTCATGGGCGGCCTTCGCCGCGTCACACCGCCGATCCCCGGGCAGCGGCTTCTCCGGCATCCGGCACTGTCTCGGATGACTGCTGTGCGCCCCTCTCGGCGCGGGACTTCGTGATCGTGGCCAGCGGCTGCACGGAGAACTCCGGTGCGAGCTCCTGATAGGAAAGCACCGCAAGATCGATCTCGTGGCGCGCGAGCAGGGCGCGCGCATGCCGGCGCACATCCATGGCAGCCAGCACGACGGGCTCCGCATCGGCCTCGGTCTCGGCAAGGGCCTGCTCGATCTGGCCGACAAGGATGCGCGCGCCGTCGTCGGAAATGTTCAGGAAAGCGCCGGCCGACGTCGAGCGCACGGCGGCGCGCAGCATCTCCTCCACCGGGCGCTCCAGCACATAGGCCGCGATGACCCGGTTGCGGTCCGCCATCCGGAAGCAGATCTGACGCTTGAGCGCCATGCGGACATATTCGGTGAGCAGAACCACATCCTGCTCGCGCTGTCCCCATTCGACGAGCGCCTCCAGGATCAACCGCATATTGCGGATCGGCACGTCCTCGTCGACCAGCCGGCGCAGGATCTCCGCCATTTTCTGGAGCGGAACCACCCCCTGAGCCTCCTTGACCAGATCGGCATAGTCGGCCTCCATCGCGGCGAGCAGGCGTCCGGTCTCCTGGATGCCGACGAAATGGCCGGCATAGGAGCGCATGGCATGCTCGAGCGCACGGCCGACCGCCTCGAGCGGACCGAGCGTCGTCACGCCCGCCGCAGTCAGCGTGTCGCCGTGAACGGCGTCCACCCACAGCGCCTTGCGCCGCCCAGCGAGCGGGGGCCCCTCCTCGTGCTCCACGCCGGCAAGCTCCAGATGGGCCGCCTCGTCCTCCACGAGGATCCTGCCCTGAGGGATCTCGGCTTCGGCGATCGGCGCCCCTTCGAGATCGATCCGGAAGCGCTGGTCGCAGAGCCCCGCGTCCCGGCGCATGTCGATGCCGGGCACCTCGACGCCGAGATCGTCCCGGAGCCTGTGCCGGATCCGCTGGGCCAGCGGCGCGAACGCCTCCTCCGACACGACCCCCGACAGGCCCGCCCCCATCCGCACAATGACGCGCGCCGGCGGCCCGAGCGCCCGGGTCTCTTCCCCCTCGGCAAGCTCCGGCGGGCCGCCACGCCCCTCATGCTCGACGAGCTCCGCGGCCACCGGCCGCAGACCCGCCATGCGCGGCGCGCGGCTTCGGTACTGGACATAGGCCCCGGTGGCGAAGATCGCGGCCATTGCGAGGAACACGGGCGCGGGGAAGCCGGGCACGAGGCTCAACACGACCAGGATCGCCGCGGCGAGCGCCAGTGCGCGGGCATCGCGCGAAAGCTGGCCGGCGATCTGCGCGCCGAGATTACTCTCCTCGTCGGAGGCGACCCGCGTGATGACCGTGCCCGCCGCGACGGAGACGAGCAGCGCCGGAATCTGGGCGACAAGCCCGTCGCCGACGGTCAGGAGCGAGTATGTCTGCGCCGCCTGGCCGAGCGACATGCCGTGCTGCAGCGTGCCGATGGCAAGGCCGCCGAGAAGGTTAACCACGATGACGACGAGGCCGGCGATGGCGTCGCCCTTGACGAACTTCATCGCGCCGTCCATGGCGCCGTAGAGCTGGCTCTCGCGCTCCAGGCGATGGCGCAGGCGGCGCGCCTCGGCCTGGTCGATATCGCCGTTGCGCAGATCCGCGTCGATGCTCATCTGCTTGCCGGGCAGCGCATCGAGCGTGAAGCGCGCGGCAACCTCCGCGACGCGCTCGGCCCCCTTCGTGATGACCACGAACTGGGCGATGGTGATAATCAGGAAGATGACGAGGCCGACGGCGATGCTGCCGCCGATCACGAAGGCGCCGAAGGTGGAGACGATCTCGCCCGCATCGGCCTGCAGCAGGATCAGCCGCGAGGTGGTGATCGTGATGGCGAGCCGGAACAGCGTGGCCATGAGAATGACCGACGGCAGGGACGAGAAGTCCAGCGGCTGCGCGACATAGAAGGCGACGAGCAGGATCAGCACGCTGGTCGCCATGTTCGCCGAGATCAGCGCGTCGACCAGCGCCGTCGGCAACGGGATGATCATCATGATCACCGCGACCAGCATCAGGATCGCGATCACCAGGTCGCCACGCCGTGCAAGCCGCCCCAGCGAGCGCGCCATCGGAGCCGCCATGGTTCAGGCCTCCCCGCGCCGGGCCTGGAAGTCGCGGAAGACATCGCGCGCCTCGCCCGTGCGGCCGGCCGCGAGCAGGGCCCGGCTCTTCAGCAGGGCGAGCGCCGGATGCCCGTCGCCGTCGAGCGCTTCGAGCCGGGCGATCACGGTGAGCGCGCGATCCGCCTCTCCGTCGGTCACGAACAGATGGGCGAGGGTCTTCAGCACGCCGGAATCCTCCGGCGCCAGACGCGCCGCGATCAGCAGCAGGACGACGCCGCGCCGGGCCTGGCCATGGCATCCGTAGAGATAGCCGAGAGCATGCAGGAGCTGCACGGTATCGTCGCGGCCGCCGCTCACGTCTCGAGCCCGCCATGGATCCGCTCGAGCAGGTCCTGATGGCGTCCGATCTCGTCCTCGATCAGTGTCGTTGCCAGGCTGCGCAACTCCTCGCCGCCTTCCAGCCGCGGAATGACGTCGGCGGCAAGGTGCTCGAGGATAGAGACCGAGCGCTGGAAGATCCCCGGCTCGGCGATGCGCGGCATGATGAAGTCGACGAGTTCCTCGCCGAGCGAATTGGCCGTGACGTCGGAGGTGCCGCCCTCGTCCGTCCGGGCCAGCGCCTCGATCTCCTCGGCGCGAATATCGGTGACCGGTTCCGGCGTGCGCTCGGCAAGCCGGTCCAGAACCACGTCGAGACGCTGGCGGTCGATCCTCTGGTCTTGCATGATGTGCGCCCCTTCCGCGGCGCCGGCCATACCGGCCGGTCACTGATAGGTCAGCGCCACCGTCGCGTCGTCCTTCGCGAGCACCAGGCGTTCCGCGCCGATCTTGCGGATCGCCCAGCCATCCTCGACGAAGGCGCCCTCGTAGTAGCGCGAGCCGTCCCGCGTGATGACATAGGGCCGTTCGCCGAACCAGATCGCCTGAAGCGCCAGCCTCGGCATCTTCTGGCCTGCGCCGGTGACGACATTGGAGATCATCACGATCCGTCCGCCATAGGCCTGGTCGAACCATTGCTGGACGGCCGTCCAGGCGCCTGCCCTCTTCTCCGCGAGCGTGCCGGAAACCGCCAGGCGCCCGTCGGCGGCCGCGACCCTGAGGCCTGCGATGCCGGCGGCGTCGAGCCGTTCCCTCAGCGCGGCGGCCACCTCGGCCGCGCTCGCCGGCTTGACGGTACCGGCGCTCGGGCCCGTGCCGCGCGAGGGATGGAGCGCGGTGAGCCGTTCCAGCCCGGCAAGGGAGGCGACGCGGACGACGTCGCCGCCGCCGGGCGTGGCCTCGCGCGCAGCCTGGGCGCCCGTCGTGTCCGGGCCCGACCCCTGCGCGACGACCGAGACGGCGAACACGCCGAACAGGAAGGTCGCAGCGATCACCGCCGGCTTGCGGACGAGACGCCGGCCGAGGCCCGACAACGTCTTCATCACGGCATCTCCGGAGGGGTTCGATGCTCCGGCGATGCGGATGACGGCCTCGCCGACGACGAGGTCCACCGGCAGCTTCAGGCGGCAGCCATGGCCTTCCGGCACGGTCTCGCCGCTGGTCAGGCCGACATCGCCGCCCACCGTCTCCAGCCGCACGCTTCCTCCGGTCAGCCCGAGCGTGGCGTGCACGGGCGCAACGCCCTCGTCCCGCAGGACGATGTCCGCCTTGGCGCTGGAGCCGATACTGTATGTCGTGCCGTCGAGCGTGAGCGTCACGCCCTTGTGGATGCCGTCCGTCACCTGAAGTGCGGGCGGGGACCGGTCGGCCGCCATGTCGAGCCATGGTGCGGCGCGTTCGCCAAGCTCGGCTGCAAGCGCCGACAGGCGGCGCGATGCTTCGTCCCGAAATCGATTGGCCATTGCCAGGATCATCGAACTCGCCCCTTCATCTTCGCTCAAGGGAATGCAACCCGTTGCCCGGGTGTCGGCTCGCGCCCGGGACCGGCCGTTCAGGATGGCCCGACAGGGCAAGGTGCGACGCCGGCCAGCCGGCGCCGCACTGCCCGTCACGCCGTGTAGCGGCTGGCCTTGGCGGCATCCTTGACCGCGTTGGGCTCGCTCGTCCGCTCCGTCGTATCCATCGTCAGGAGCGTCATCTCCCAGAGCTTGTTGATCATCTGGTCCTGCTTCTCGTGCGGATCCTGGGCACCGTTGTTGCCCGACTCCGAATTCACGTTCGGCGTCGCCATTCCGATCTCTCCTCATTGTCTTTGCTCGCCGATTCGCCGGGCGGGCGAATGGGTCGAGCGGGAACGGCTGTCACGGGGCTCGAATGCCTCGCGCAACAGCCGGCGATTGCGACACCGGCGGCATGACATCGGGACCGAAACCATATCGCCGATCCCGCAGCCACGCCCTGATCTCGCCGTGACGCCCAATAAATTTACGGATAATCATGAAGATTAGTCAACACAACTCAAGTACAACTCTTTTAAATATTGTATATTGTATATTTTATGAGCCAGAATTGTCATGAGATTGACGGAATGCTCCAGTTATACCATCATTCATCCAATGCGGAACCAGAGTTATTTTCAATTTTACTGAAAATCTCTGGGAAAGCCCGCAAGTTGTCGGAGAATCAACCAGCGCAAACGCGCAAGACGGGGCGCAGACAATGCGGGACACAATCGCACCGGACAGGTGGCGGATCGCCCGCGCGGCAGTGGTCGCGGGAGCGTTGGCCGGGCTGGCGGCAGCCACCGCGCCGCCGGCAAGCGCCGGCGAACCCGACTGGCCGTCCGGCCCCTACAGATACATGGTCATCGACCAGGCGGTCGCCGATGCGCTGGCCGAGCTCGGCCGCAACACGGGGCTCCCCGTGTCGGTTTCCGACAAGGTCGAGGGACGGCTGACCGGCGGAATGCCCCTCGGCACCGCGCGGGAGTTCCTGGACCGGATCTGCGACGCCTACGGCCTCGTCTGGTATTTCGACGGCTCGACGCTCCATGTGAGCACCGAGACGGAGATCCGCACGGAGCTGATAGAGCTGGGGCCCCACGCGCCGGATGACATCGCCGGGCGGCTGGAGCAGCTCGACATCTCCGACGAGCGTTATCCGATCCGGATTCCGGAAGACGGCGATGTCGTCTCCGTTTCGGGACCGCCACCCTATATCGCGCTGATCCGCAAGACCGTCACGGCGATGGCGCGCGCGAGATCGCCGCGCATCGCACGGGAGGTCGTCGACGGCGATGCCGTCTCGGTTCGTGTTTTCCGAGGGCGCAGCGACGGCTCCTGACATGCCGGCGCCCCACCGTTTCGACGAGGACACAGGAGAAAACAGGACATGACAGGACAGGTTGAAGGCACCGGCCAGACGCCGCAGACCGATACGCAGAACACCGCCGACGAGGAGGTCCTCGCCGAGCAGTTCCAGGCCGCCATCGCCGGGGCGACGACCTCCGCCATGTCCCAGGCCAAGGGGCTCATGAGCGAAGCGCTCAGCGAGGCCAAGGAGGAATAGGCGCAGGGCCCAACCGGAGTCCGCATGCCCGGACGCAAACGTACAGGAGCACGCCATGCCCGTGACACCTCCCGGCGCGCCGGCCGCCGCGACACCGCCCGTCGAGGCGGCCGGGGCCAACGACGTCACCGTGAATCTGTTCGACTATCTTGCCGAGCTTCAGGGCAGCCCCGCCGCCGGCAACGAGGCGGCGCGCCTCGCCAATCCCGCGACACTCCTGAGCGAGGCCGTCCAGGGACTGGAAGGCTACGCCCACGGAATTCAGACCGTGTTCGACGGAGGCTCCTCCCCCACGGTGTCCGGCAGCGAGCCCGCCACGGCGCCGCAGGGCGGCCCGGCACAGGATCCGCTCGATCCCGCGCAGACCACGACACGCGAAGCCGGCGGCGAGAACATGGACCAGGTGCTCGACCGCCTGGTCTCCGTTCTCTGGGCGGGGACGAACACCACCTTCCTCGTCTCCGGAACCTCCGGCCTGTCGAAGGCCGCCAACACCCTTCTCAGAGGGCAGTGAGAGCCGGATGGAGCAGCCGTGAACGCAGCAGGGAGAGCTTCTCTACTTTCAGGATTGGCCCCGGTCGGGACACGCTGGCGCATCGCGGCCACCCTCCTGCTTGCCCTCCTGCTGCAGGCCTGCAACGAGACCGAGCTCTATACCGGCCTCGACCAGCGCCAGGCCAACGAGATCGTCGCCACGCTCATGCGCCACGACATTCCGGCCGAGCGCATTGCCGGCGAGCAGGGCGGCATGACCGTCGCCGTGCAGGAGAGCCGCTTCGCCGACGCCATGGCGGTCCTCGACCAGTCCGGACTGCCCAAGCGCGAATTCTCCACGCTCGGCGACATCTTCAAGTCCGACGGCCTCGTCTCCTCGCCGGTGGAGGAACGCGCCCGGATGATCCACGGGCTGAGCCAGGAGCTGTCCAGCACCATCTCCGACATTGACGGCGTGCTGTCGGCGCGCGTCCATCTGGTGCTGCCGGAGAACGATCCCCTGCGCCAGGAGCTCATCCCCTCCTCGGCATCCGTCTTCATCCGCCACCGCGACACCGTGGCGATGCGGGACCTGATCCCGCAGATCAAGATGCTCGTGGCCAACGGTATTGCCGGGCTGTCCTACGACAACGTCTCCGTCATCCTGGTTCCCGTCGAAGCGCCGGCCGCCGACAGCGGCAGCAACGGGGGCTTCGTCACCTTCATGGGGCTGTGGCTGCACGCGGAAAGCCTGACGCGCGCCATGTGGCTGGTCTACGGCCTCGCCGCCGCCGTGATCGCACTGGCCGGCGCGCTCGGCTATGCGATCTGGCGCCAGCGCCGGCGCGTCTACATTCTCGACCCGTCGGTTCCGGTGAAGATGCCATGACCGGGGATACCGCCATCGCCGCCGCCGGCTGGCGTGCCTTCATGGACGCGCCCGCCTCCTATGCCGAGCCGGGCCGCCTCGCCGCCTGCCTCGGCGGAACGGTGAGCCGCGCGGCCTGCGCCCGGCTCCTGGGGACGGAACGGCTTCATCCGCGCCTGTCCGCGCTCATTGCCCGGCACTACGGTCTGGCCGCGCCGCTTTCCGCCGACGCGCTGGACGAGGCGGACCGCGCCATTGCCCTCGCGCCGGCCGACCGGCTGGCGGAGATCGCCCGGCGTGCCGGCGCGATCCACTGGTCGGCAAGCCTCGCAGCCGCCGTTCTGGCCCGCGAGGTGGAGGCGCTGCACGCCGAGCTCGGCGAGGAGCTGTGCGCCTTCGCGATCGCCAACCGGGACCTCTCCGGCCCCAGACAGCCGGTCGAGCCGCTGGACGGGATCGCCGACCGCATCGCCGTCGACGGCTGGCGCTGCCTCGGCGCCTGGTGCCGCGCGGTCCCCGCCGCCGTCGGTGCACGGGTGCGCCTCAAGCTCGTCGCCGGCGCATTGCTGGATGACGAGCCTGACGCGCCCTTCGCCGAGACGGGCCCGGCCCTCGTCCGGCGTGCACGAAGCTGAGGGACGCGCCATGTCGAAGACGGAGCGTTCGGGCCTCGACCGCCTACCCACAGGTCCCTCCAAGAGGATCCTGCGCCCCGAGGAGGTGCAGGCATGGCAGGAGGGTCACGACTTCCTCGCCGCCGCCAGGCGCGAGCACGACCGGATGCAGGAAGCCTCGCGCCGGGCCTATGCGAGCGAGTACGCCCAGGGCTACGAGGATGGCAAGGCGGAAGGCAAGGCCGAGGCCGCCCGGCTGGTGACCGATACCGCAGCGCGCGTCGACCGCTATCTGGCCGGCCTGGAGGACGAGGTGGCCACTCTGGCGCTCGACGTCGTGAGGCGCATCCTGGGCGAGTTCGAGACCGGGGAGCTCGTGGCCCGCGCCGCACGGCACGCGGTCGCCGACATCCGCCGCGCGAAGTTCGTGAAGCTCACTGTGCATCCCGACGCCCTCGACCATGTGCGCGGCGCCCTCGACGCGATGCTCGCGGACACGGAAGCCGGCTTCCCGGTGGATGTGGAGGCCGATCACACGCTGGCCCCGGACGCCTGCATCGTGGCGACCGACGCCGCCGTGGTGGATGCCGGCATCGAGACCCAGCTCGCCGCCATGGCAGCCGCCCTTGGCGGCGGTCGGGAGGGTTTGCGATGACCGACGCGGCACCGCCCATGCAGGACCGGCTCGCCGCCATCGTGCCGCGCCTGCGCGAAGGGCTCCAGGAGGCGCCGACACGCGGCGGCCGCGGACGGGTGCGGCGCATTCTGGGGGTCGTCGTCCATGCAAGCGTGGAGGAGGTGCGCGTCGGCGAGATCTGCCATCTGGTCGATCCGCGCACCGGGCGCCGGCTGCCCGGCGAGGTGGTGGGCATCACGGACGAGGCCGCGATCCTCGTCCCGCTCGGCGATCTCGCCGGCCTGTCGAGCCTGACCGAGGTGATCCCGACCGGGCGCGACCTCCAGGTGCCGGTCGGCGAGGGCCTGCTCGGCCGCGTCATCAGCGCGCTCGGCGATCCGCTCGACGCCGTTCCCTGGCCGCCCGAGGGGATCGACGGCAGCTACCCCGTGAACGCCTATCCGCCGCCGCCGCTCGCCCGCGCGCTGATCTCCGACCCCGTCCAGCTCGGCATCCGCGCGCTCGACGGCCTCGTCACCTGCGCGCGCGGCCAGCGCATCGGCATCTTCGGCGAGCCCGGTGCCGGCAAGTCGTCGCTCCTGGCCGATATCGTGCGTGGCACCGATGCCGATGTCGCCGTGGTCGCGCTGGTCGGCGAGCGCGGGCGCGAGGTGCGCGAATTCGTGGAGCGCCAGCTCGGCGAAGACGGCCGCGCGCGCGCCGTGGTCGTCGCGGCGACCTCGGACCGGCCGGCCATCGAGCGCGTGAAGGCCGCCTATGTGGCGACCACCATCGCGGAGTATTTCCGCGATCGCGGCCGCAATGTCCTGCTGCTCATGGACAGCATCACGCGCTTTGCCCGCGCCCAGCGCGAGATCGGGCTGGCCTCGGGCGAACCGCCGACCCGGCGCGGCTTCCCGCCCTCCCTGTTCGCCGCCCTGCCGCGGCTCCTGGAGCGCTCGGGGCCCGGCGAAACGGGCTCGATCACCGGCATCTACACCGTGCTCACCGAGGGCGACGGCACGCTCGACCCGGTCGCCGAGGAGGTCCAGGCGATCCTCGACGGCCATGTGGTGCTCTCCAGCGAGCTCGCCCGGCGCGACCACTTCCCCGCCATCGACGTCCTGCGCAGCCGCAGCCGCCTGATGGACACGGTCGCCCCGGAGAGCCATCGCGCCGACGCCGGCCGCATCCGCGAGCTCATGGCCCGCCATGCGGATATCGAGCTGCTCGTCCGTGTCGGCGAATACGAGAAGGGCAGCGACCCGCTCGCCGACGAGGCGGTGGCCAAGATCGACCGGATCAACGCCTTCCTGCGCCAGGCCGCGGGCGAGAGCGAGGCGATGGAGAGCACGCGTGCCATGATGCGGGAGCTTGCCGAATGAACGACCGCGACACGCTCGCCCGCCTGCGGGACCTGCGCCGCCTGCGCGAGCGCCGGGCGCGCGAGACCGTCGGCCGGCGGCGCGCGGCGCTTGCACAGGCCATGCACACGGCGCGGGAGGCATCCGACGCCGCCGAGGCCCAGGCAGCCGAGGCCGCCGCCACGGAGCATGCCATGCTCGCCGCCCTCACCGGCCGTCCGGTCACGCTCCACGAACTCGACCGCGTCCGCGATCATGGCGAGATCGCGAGCGAGGAACAGGCCCGCCTGCGCCGGCAGGAGGACGAGGCACGGGCCGCCGAGCACGAGCGCGGGAAGGAGCTCGCCCGCGCCCGCGAAACCCTCCTGAAGCACGAGCGTGCCGCGGCCAAGCTCGACGGCGCGCTCGACGAGACCGCCTCGCGGACCGCATATCGCCGGGCCGCCCTGGCCGAGCTCGTGGAGGACGAGGACGTCCTCCCGGGCACGCACGACGCATCGGAGACGTGACCCAGCGATGCCGCAAGCCTCCCTGTCCACACGTCCAAGAGCCAGCCGGCGCGCCTCGCCCAAGGCCAAGGCTAAAACCACGACCAAGACGGCGAACGGAGCCAAGACCAAGCCGGCCCGGACACGGCCGGCAAGGCTGAAGCCCGATGCCATCGAGCCGCGCCGGGCGGCGGCGCTCAATGCGGTCTACCGCCACCGACCGCCTCTCGACATCGCCGTGGCGGACACGCCCATGCGGATCGAGACCGCGTGGCCGCCGCCCGACGACGATGCCGCCGGGCGCTGCACGCTCGCCTTCGCGGTCGACGGCGCGCAAGGCACGCTCGGCCTGCCGCGGGCGCTCGTCGCGCAGTGGATAGCGCGGGTCGATCCGGATGCGGCGCCCGACAGCCTCGCGCCCGAGCATGCCGCCCTGCTGGTCGAGTGCGCGCTCGCCGCGGACATCGCCCGCCTGGAGGAGGCGCTCGGCTGTACGGTCGAGATCGCGTCGGTGGCGGACCGACCGCCGGAGGGCATGGACGTGCCGCGCTTCGGGTTCTCGCTCGCCTGGACCGAGCGAACGGAGGTCTCGGCCCTCGCCCTGCCGTGCGAACACGCCGCCGGGCTTGGCGCGCTGCTCGACAGGCTGGCGCCGGGAAGGCCCGCCGGTCCGGAACTGCCCGTTCCGGTCAGCCTGTGCGCTGGTGCGGCGGACCTCACCGTTGCGGAGCTGCGCGGCCTCGTGCCCGGCGACGTGGTGCTCGCCGAGGAGGCGCGCACGCCCGAGGCGACGGCGCTCGCCGTCGTCGCCGGGCATCTCGCCGCCCCCGCCGTCGCGGGAGAGGCGGGAGCCGAACTCGTCTCCGGACCGTTCCGGCTTCGCGGATCAAACTGGGAGTGGATCATGACAGACCCGACGGATGCCGCCGCCATTTCGGACGACACCGATCTCGACGACCTGCCGGTCAGGCTCACCTTCGAGCTCGGCCGGACCGAGCTTGCCCTGAGCGATGTCCGCGCGCTCGCGCCGGGCTCGCTCCTGCCGCTCTCCCGCCCGGTCGGCGATGCGGTGGACGTGATCGCCAACGGTCGGCGCATCGCACGCGGCGAGATCGTGCGCATCGGCGAGAGCCTGGGCATACGCATCACCCGGCTCGCCGACAATGCCTGACGGCGGGCTCAACATTCTGGGGATCATCGTCGTCGTCACCGCCATCGGGCTCATCCCCCTGGCGGTGGTGACGATGACGGGCTTCCTCAAGATCTCGGTGGTCCTGTTCCTCATCCGCAACGCGCTGGGGGTCCAGCAGACGCCGCCCAATCTCGTCCTCTACGGCATCGCGCTGGTGCTCACCGTCTATGTGACGAGCCCGCTCATGAGCCAGATCTACGGCGAGATCTCCGCGCGCGACATCAACCTGGAGACCGCGGAGGGGATCGGCGAGGCGGCCGACGCCCTGCGCCAGCCGCTCAAGGAGCACCTGACCCGCTTCACCAAGCCGGGCGAGCGCCAGTTCTTCATGGCCGCCACCAACAGGGTCTGGCCCGAGGCCGCGCGCGAGGATTTGCGCGACGACGACCTCGTGGTGCTGCTGCCGGCCTTCGTGGCCTCCGAGCTGACCCGCGCCTTCGAGATCGGCTTCCTGCTCTATCTGCCGTTCCTCATCATCGACCTCGTGGTCGCCAACATCCTGATGACGCTCGGCATGATCATGGTCTCGCCCATCCTGATCTCCGTGCCCTTGAAGCTGTTCCTGTTCGTCGCCGTCGACGGCTGGTCGCGGCTCATGCACGGCGTGATCCTGAGCTACGGATGAGACCCACCGCCCCGGGAGACCGCCCATGACCACGGACTTCGTGCTCGCCAAGGTCCAGACCACGCTCATGACCGTCCTGATCGTGTCCGCGCCGGTGATCATCGCAGCCGTGGTGATCGGCATCCTGGTCGGTCTCGCCCAGGCGCTGACCCAGATCCAGGATCAGACCCTGCCCCAGGCGGTGAAGCTCATCGTGGTGCTGGTGATCATCATCGTGCTCGGGCCGCTCATGGCCGACCAGATCGCGGAGCAGGCCTCCATGGCGCTCGAGGAATTTCCCACCGTGACCCGGTAGACGAAGGGGCCGGCACCCATGACCGTCACGCAGCTCCTCTCCTCCGTCGGCGATTTCTACGTCTACATCATCGCGGCCGCGCTCGCCCTTGCGCGAATGACGGGGCTGATGGTCATCATGCCGGTCTTCACCCGGCTCGGGCTCACCGGGCTGCTGCGCGGCGGCGTGGCGCTCGCGCTCACCCTGCCGCTCGTGCCCATGATGGTCGCGACGCTGGCCGATGCCGACCCGACGGTCGCGACCACGGCCTTCCTCCTGATGAAGGAGTTCGCGGTCGGCATCGTGCTCGGACTGGTGCTCGGCGTGCCCTTCTGGGCGGCGGAGGCGGCCGGCGACATTCTGGACCTGCAGCGCGGCGCCACGGCGGGCATGCTCATCGACCCCTCCATGGCCCAGCAGACCAGCATCACCGGCACGCTGTTCGCCATCGTCATGCTGGCGCTGTTCTTCGCGGCCGGCGGTCTCGGCCTCGTTCTCGGCGCCGTCTATGACAGCTACGGGCTGTGGCCGCCCCTGCGCGTGACGCCGGTATTCAGCGCGGAGGCCGCCGATCTCCTGATCGGCCTGCTCGACCGCGTCCTGGTCATGGCCATGACCCTCGTCTTCCCGCTGATCGTCAGCTTCCTGCTGTCGGACCTGGTGCTCGCCGCGCTCGCGCGCGCGGCACCGCATTTCAACATCTTCGCCCTGTCGCTCGGCATCAAGAGCCTCGTCTTCTGCCTCGTGCTCGTGCTCTATGCCGCCTTCCTCGTCTTCTATATGGGCGAGGACCTCGCCGTCCTGCGCGAGGCCGGCACCAGGCTCCGGGCGGTGAGCCCCGACTAGAACGCCTCAGACGCGGATCTAGCCCACCTGGATCGTGGCTGCCGGATCCGGCTCGGGGAGATAGACGGTGTCGCCGGGGAAGACGATGTCGGGATCCAGGATGTGGTCCATGTTGAGCATGACCGTCTCCACCACGTCGCGCTCGTTCGTCGTGGCGATCAGCCGGATCGTGTCGCCGGCATCCACGATCACCGAGTCGAGCCCCGCGCCCTCGAGCGCCGGATTGATGCGCCCGGCCTCGCCCATGGCCCCGTCGGGATGGGGGTCTACAAGGGTCGAGAGAACCCATCCCTCGTGGATCTCGCCATCCGTGCCGTAACCGCTCACCGGCACCCACTCATTGCCCGCCGCGTCGCGCGCGCGCTCCCCCGTCTCCTCCACGAGGGAGCCGGGCCGCAGCACGGTCGAGGCCGGCGCATCGGCGGCGGGCTGCGAACGCAGGTTGAGCCCGTCGGAGGGGAGAACGACAAGCTGAGGCCCAGGCTCCTCCTCCACCGGCTCGTCGGGCGGTTCCGTGCCCGGGTCCCCCGGTGTCGGCGCGGACTCGTCCGGCTCGTCTGGCTCGGGCGCCCCGGTATCGCCGGGGTCGGGCGCCGCCGTCTCCTGCGAGGGCCGGTCCCCGGTGAGGAGAAGGCTGCCGGCGGCCACGAGGCCCGCCGCGGCGATCCAACGCCCGGGATGCGACAGCCGGCCACCGCCGGTCTCGTCCGTGTCGCCGGTACGGAATGTCCCGGACGCCCCCGGTTCGCGCTCCGGCCTGTCGCTTGCGAGCCGACCGCGTTCGGCATTCCAGCGCGGCAGCGGAGTGCCGCCCGCCGGCGCGGCCTCGGCCCCGCGGTCGGCGTACCAGCGCTCCAGCGGACCCTGCAGCCGGTTGCCGGCGAGATAGGAGAACTCCGGCCGCGGCAGATGGCTCGCGGGCCGGGTCTGGCCGTCGAGGAACACCGCGATCTCGTCGAGCGTCTCGCGCGGCAGGAAGGTCTGGTCCTCGATCCGGGGCAGCACCTCGCGGCGGAACGTCTCGATGCCGTCGCGCTGGACCGGCGTCGCCTGCGCCTGAAGCTCGCCGAGATAGCTCTCCATGGAGGCCCGCGCGCCCTTGGGCACGAGCACGGACGATGTCTCGCGCGGCCAGCCGATGGCCGTGTCGAGCCAGCTGGGCACCGTGATCTCGAGCGGCAGCCCGTCCTCGCCGGTCGCCGTCAGGCGCGCCCAGCTCATGCGGTTGACGGCAGGCGCGGTCTCGCCCGCATTGCGCTTGTACTGGCCCCTCAGCTCGAAGCTCACGGAGAACGGAAGCTGCAGGGTCTTCGCGAAGGGCACGCCGATCCCGATGGGCGGCGTGGCGAGCGAGAGGGTATAGCGCGCCGTCGCGGAGGCAAAGGCGGCCTTGCGGCCGAATATGGTCTCGTAGAAATTGCCGGTGCCAGGCATGGAGCCCGCCTGCCTGAGCCCGAAATTGGCCCAGCTCGGCAGGCGGTTGCGTATGGTGTCCGGATTGAACAGCGCCCGCTCGCCGATCCGGTAGGTCTGGTTGAAGAGCACGTCGAGCACCGACTGCTCCGGTGCCCAGACACGGCGCGACCGGCCGGTGAGATCGGTGATGACCTGCTCCGCCGGCTTGCCCGGGATCGCCGACAGGCGCAGCCCGCTGCGCAGGCCCGGCAGGTAGGAGACGATCCGGCCGGGATCGATGGCGCCGTCATTGGCCATGGCCCGGATATCGGCCATGGACGGCGTGCCGGAGGCGAGCCGCGCGGCATCGGCCGGATCGGCGACCACGAACTGCATCCTCACCCGGGCCCGCCCGAGCATGGACTGGTTGGCCTCGAAGAATTCGCGCGACACGATGGCGCCCTCCGGCAGGGTCGCCTTGAAGGCCGCCTCCTGGCGCCGTTCCATGCCGAGCCGGAAGCCCGGCATCTGGCTCGACAGGATGGTCGGCAGCTTGGCCTTCAGCTCCGCGAGCAGCTTCGTGTAGGTCACCGGCGCGGGCAGCTCCACATAGCCGGCCCTGTTCTCGTTCGCGCCGAAGAACTCGCGCCGTCCCTCCGGCAGCACGTCGTATGTGCGCCCTTCCCTCAGGCCAAGGCTGTAGGTCAGCTCGACCACCGTGCCGTCGCCATCGGCGGCCTCGCCGAGGACGCGCGCCGACTGCGGATTGACGGCGAAGGGCGTCTCCGGCGTGTCGCGGAACGCGGTCTGCACGCCCGCCTCGAACAACGCCGGCGCCCTGAACTGGCCGCCGCCCTGGTTCTTGAACGGAAAGAGCCCCATGTCCGACAGGCCGATATTGTCGTATTCGCTCGGCCTCTTCGACAGGATCGCCTCCTGTCCGACCGCGTCGCGGATCGGGCCCATGCTGTGACTTCTGATGCTTTCCGCCCCGGCCCGCCAGATACGGTTGTAATTGGACTTGGTGCCGAAGGCGAAGCCGATCGAGGCCACGGTCGGATCGGTGACGATGGACGGCCCGTCGGAGCCGTCGGAGCCGTTGCCCTCCCCCTCCCCGTTGCGGCCGGTGCGCTGGGGTGCGTCCGTCTCGAACGGATTGGTGTTCCAGCGCAGCCGGATCTGTCCGCCGAGACGCAGGTCCGGCGCCGCCGCCTGCCATCGCGCCGGCGGCGGAACGCGGCCCGGATCGTCCGCGGCCGCGCGAAGCGGGGCGGTATCGAGAGGCGGTCCGTTGCGTGCCACGCGCTGCGCCACCGCGCCTGCCGCCATGTCGGCGGCTCCGAGGGTGAGAAGCAGCGTCGACGAGGCAAGATCGAAGACGGACATGTCTCCGCCATGCATGGCGAGGGTCGCGGCCTCGTTGGTCATGAGATAGCCGCCGAGCCCGATGCTGGCCGTACCGCCCATCAGCCGCGTCGCCTCCAGCGCGCGGGTCATGGGCGTCGCCACGCCGCCATTGGCGGCAAGCCGCGCGACCGCCAGCCGGGCCGATCCATAGGCGCCCGCGCCGGCAACCGTGGCGGCAAGGCCGGCCCAGGCGTTGAAGGCCTGCTGGTTGTTGCCGGGGCTGATGGACAGGCCGCGGTCGCGCAGATCGTAGAGCTGCTCGCCGGTGCGATAGGCACCCCAGGCCATGACCGCGCCGATCGCCCAGGGCGCCGCCGACCCGCCGGTCGCCGCCGTCACCGCGATGCTGCCCACCGCGACACCGATATCGGCGCCCGTCTCCGCATAGTCGCGCCAGGTGCGCACATGGGCGTCGATGGCCGGATAGCCCGCCTTGGTGTCGACGATGTCGAAATCGTCGTCGTCTTCCCTCAGGGTCTCCAGCACCGGCTCGGGGATATAGAGCCGGCCGTCGTCGGCGAGGTCGTTGTCCTCCTGGAAGTCGCCGATATCGTCGTACCGGCTCGCCTTGTCGCCGACCGGGCGGTCGTCGACGAGATAGTCCTCGCCCTCATTGTCGGTCACCGCGAAGAGCGCGGCCGCGCGCACGCCCTCCGCATCGGAGACATAGAGCATCGGGATCAGCCGGACGGTGACGCTGTCGCCGCCCACATCGGTGATCTGGTCGGCGATCGCGTCGATGGTCTCGCGGCCGGGATGGTCTTCGGTGTAGCGGTCGCCCGTATCGCCGGCCTCCGGATTGTCGGGGGTGAGGCCCAGGGCATCGCCGATGAAGTTGCGCAGCTCCGACCCGGCCTCCAGCTCCTGCGTCGCGAGCGCGTCCGGATCCGCCAGCAGGTCCTCGAAGCGCGGCTCGAGGAACCGCTCCGGGTCCTCTCGCCATATGGCGAGATCGCGTTCGGCCTGCTCGTTGCCGGCATGCTCGGCGGCCTCCTCGCGGCCGAGCTCGACGATGAAGGAGAAATCGTCGGAGAAGTGGTCGAGATCGGAAGACCCTGCGATCACCCCTTCCAGCGCATCGGCCAGCCGCGTGCCGTGTCCGTCGGACATGGCGGAGCGGATGCTCTCGAAGCCATAGCCCGTGCTGGCGCCGCGCAGCTCATGCACCAGGGTCGCGCTCTGGCCGTCATAGAGCGAATCGTCGGCGAGCCACTCCGCGATCTCCTCCGCCCGGCCGGCCTCGCCATTGAGCCGTTCTCCGAAGACCGGCTGGTCGGCGAGCTCCACCGTGGCGGTCAATCCCGCGGCGAAACTGTGCCAGTCGCCCGGAAGCCCCGTGGCATTGCCGCCCGCGCGGTCGTACCAGCCCTCGCCGAACTCCGACGTCATGGCGTCGAGCAGAAGATTGGCGACTTCCGGAGGGGCGTGTTCGGACATGCTCAACATGTAGCTGCCGGCCTTGTCGGCATTGAGCGTCGGATCGTTC
Source organism: Kaustia mangrovi (assembly GCF_015482775.1). Taxonomy (GTDB): domain Bacteria; phylum Pseudomonadota; class Alphaproteobacteria; order Rhizobiales; family Im1; genus Kaustia; species Kaustia mangrovi. The sequence goes on from NZ_CP058214.1 coordinate 2,123,009, forward strand.
TGCGCGGCGATATCGTCCTCGTCGGGCTCGCCGGTCACCTCGGCGAGCCTCCCCTCGAAATATGTCTGGCTGAAATGGGGAAGGCCGGCCTCCTCGAACAGCCGCTCGCGCTCCGCCCTGGAGGTCGTGACGTCGAGATTGGCGGTGAGAACCTCCAGCGCCGCCGCCTCGTTCTCCTGCGACGGGTTGCCCGCCATCAGCTCGTCAAGGCGGGTCGTCGTGTAGTCGAGGCGCACCTCCGCCATACCGGCCAGCAGGTGCTGGATGCGGGCATAGGCCTCCGGATTGTCCTGCGCCACACTGGTCAGCGCGAAGCCGACCGCGCTTTCCTCGGCGAGCGCCTGCTCCTCAGCGCTCAGCTCGGGATTGTCCGGATCGACATCCACGCCGGAGAGCTGGACCAGGGCATAGCCGATGGGATCTGTGTCCATCAGCGTGCGCATCTCCACAGGCTGCGACCGGTCGCCCGGATCGAGCGTGACGCCCGCCACCTGAAGGACGGCCAGCGTCACCGGATCCTCCCGTGCGAGCTCGCGCTCGGCGTCGGTGAGCGAGGGATCGTTGGGGTTGATGTCGTCGAGCGCGCGGGCAATCTCGCGCTCGGTGCCCAGAGGCTCCAGCGTGCCGGAAAGGTCGAGCCCGGGGTGGTTCGCCTCCAGCGCCGAAAGCGCGGCCTCGAGTTCGGCGTCGGTGAACTCCGTCACCTCGCCGTCGCCCGATGTCACCGCCTCGTACTGGCCGAGCGCCTCCGCGCCGGCGTCCGGATTGTCGCGATGGCGCGTGGCGAGCTCCATATCGAGCTCATGCCCGAGCGCCTCCCGGAAGGCCTCATATTGCTCCACCACGCGTTCGCGCGCCGCCGTGAGGTCCGCTTCGGAGGCGGCATCGTCCTCCTCCAGCGCGACGAGATCCTCGCAGGCCAGACGGAACTCGTAGCCGGCCTGCTCGCTTGCCCGCGTCTGGGGCGACTCGCCAAGCACGCGCTCGACCGCGGTCTGGTCGCCGTCGTCGAGCACCGCGGTAGCAAGCGTCTCGTCGAGTCCGGCTTCGGTATAGCGCTCGACGAGCTCGTCGTGCTTGTCGCCAAGCGCGGCCTCCGCATCGTCCGCCCCCTCGGCCGCCCCGCGCATCTCGTGCTCTGCGGCCTCGCGCAGCCGGCCGAGCGCCAGGCCGGCGGCCTCCTCGTTCTCCTCCGACGGATCCTCGCGATATGCCTCGACGGCGGCCTGGGCTTCCTCGAGGCGCTCTGCGGCCTCGCCCTGCGTATCGGCCGGCTGTGCCGGTGCGGGTGCCTCGGTGTCATGCGAAACCGGCTGAACCGGCGCCGCCTCCTCATCTTCCTGCGGCGGTGGCGGTGGCGGCGGAGCGGGCGGCTCCGTGCTCGTCTCGGTCCGCACGGGCAAATGGAAACCGCCGCCCCCGATCAGCATTTCTGTCCTCGCTTCCACATGGGTCCAGGACAGAAACTGGAAGCATGGGGCGATGACAGGCCGATGAAGCTTCTGTGAACGTCAAAGAATAAACGCCATTAAAGACGTTGAATATTGTATTTATTATTGTATAAATCGCCGCCTTTGCTCAGGCATACGAGAAGGGACGCCCGTGAGAGCGGTCGGTAGCGCTCTCCGGCAGGTAGATCCGGTCCCCCGGATAGATGATATCGGGCTGGAGGATATGGTCCATGTTCAGCATGACCGTCTCCACGACATCGGCGTTGCGGCTCGTCGCGATGCGCCTGATCGTATCGCCCGGCACGACGACGACCCACGGATAGCCTTCGTTCTCGAGATCCGCATTCACACGCCCGGTCGGATCGGTGGAACCGAAAGCCTCGGCATTCGGCCCATCCACGCCCCGCCATTCGAAACCGCGGCCATCGCCCAGCCAGACCAGTTCGACAGGCTCGCCCGGCTGGAGCACCCTGAGGGCCGACGCGAAATCGGACGGATCCGCCCCGGCGAGCGTCCGCTCCCCGTCCTGCACAAGGAGCGGCAGGTCCGACGGATCGTCGAGCCCATCGAAACTGTCCGGCCATTGCGGCGCGCCGGGAGCACCCTGCTCATCGCCCTGGGAGGCGTCGCTGTCGTCCCCGGACTTGCCATCGTCGCCCGACCCGCCACCCGTTTCCACCTGCTTCGTCTCGCTGGCAAAGACGTCGGCAAAGCCCATGGCGCTGAACAGCGCCAGACCGCCGCCGAACGCGACACCGAGCGTGATGCGTTCGCGCAGGGGCGTGCTCGCGCCGGCCGGGGCTTGCGGCTTGTACGGTCCCCACAGGGCACGCCAGCCCAGATAACCCGAGCCGATGGTGAACAGCGAACCGGCCGCGGTGCCGGCAATGCTGGGGAACGCCTCCGCCGTGTAGAACGCGCTGCCGAAGGTATAGAGCGGGAGCGCCACCTTGTCGGTCAGGGGAAAGGCCGCGCGCCCGGTCAGCGAGGTCAACCCGGCCTTGCGGGCATAGGCATAGTTGCCCATCTGGGACATCACGCCGCCGGTCTGGCCGAGGAAGGTGCCCGTGCCGCTGGCCGCGCTGCTCAGGATGCCGCGTGTCCCCTGGGCGATGTTCGGAATAAATGTTCCCAGATTGAGGAGGCGCAAACCGCGGCCGAGACGGCTGTCCGTCGCCGGCACCTTCCAGGCGTCGACCGCCATGCTGAGGCCGCGAAGCCCGGACGCGGCAGCGCCGATACCGCTCCAGACCGGATTGTCCGGGATCAGCATCAAAAGAGTGGTTCCCGTCAGAACCGGCGCGTCGATCGTCAGGCGGGGAGACATCCACCGGCCGGCCCTCAGGGAGAAGGACTGGAAGGTCGACAGTTTCGACGTCTGGATCGGCCTCAGCGCCGCCTTCTGGGCCACGCTGAACCCGCTGAGCTCCCACGCCGTGTGCCGCGCCATCTGGTCCGGCGTGAACTTGCGCACCTGGTCGGGCGTGAGCGCCTTGAGCTGGCGCCGGGTGAAGGCGGCCACCTGGTCGGGGGTGAGATAGGTGAGCCGTCCCGGCGGAATGGCCGGCATGTTCGCCGGCCTGATCGCCTGGAGCTGGGCCTCGCCCAGCCCGCGCATCTGTGAGGGTCTCAGCGCGGCGGTCTGGTCGTAGGTCAGGTTGGCGAACAGGATTTCCGGGATCGTTGCCATCGTATCCCGCTTCACCTGAGCGAGATGGGAGGGCTTGATCGCCCGCCATTCCGCAACGCTCATCGTGGCGAAATCGTCGCCCGTCAGCGCGCGCACCTCGCTGCCGCTGAAGGTCCGCACGGGGCCTGCGGTGTTGCGCGCATTGGACGTCGCCCGCCAGCCGAGATAGCCCATGCCCGTGCCGTAGACGCCGGTGGCGAAGCTCATGACGGTATTCAGCCGGTCGAAGCCCGACATATCCTCCCAGTGGACGGCGAGGTCCCATCCGGTCTTGCCCACCAGCGGCGCGCCGATCCCCATGGCCGTCACGTCGAGCCCCCGCGCGGTCGCGAGGAACCCGTTATCGGTGGCCAGCGCCTGGTTGATCCGGGGCGCGAAGGATGTGGCCTGAAGCTGGAAGCGGCCAATCGAGGCATCGCTCCAGCGCAGCGCGCCGATGCTGCCGCGCGCCGCCTGCATCGCGGTCAGTCCGCCCGTGCGCGCGAGCCCGACGAAGCGTGTCGCGCTGGCCGCCATCGGCAGGACGGCGGTCGCCACGGTCGCCATCTCCCACGCCCCCTCCTCGCTGAGGATGGAGCGGCCATGGCTGTTCATGTCGGACAGCCGCTGGACCGGGCGGACCGCGCCGACATAGGTCCCCGACCCCACGGCGATCGGCACCGCGACCGGCGCGAGCGGCGTGAATGAGGCAATCGTCGCGACCGTCGCCACACCGGTCATGACCGGGTCCACATAGCGCTCCTGGAACGTCTTGACGTGCGCCTGATGGGAATTGAAGGCGATATCGCCATCCCCGTTGCGGGTCATGGTGAGATCGTCGGGAAGGTAGATGGTGCCGCTCTCGGCGAGATAGTTGTGGTTCTGGTAGTCTTCCAGGCTGGTGTAGCGGCTGCCCGTGTCGTCGACCAGATACTCCGTGCCATCCTCGCCCTGCACGCGGAACAGCGCGGAATCCTGCCGGCCGACCTCGGAGTCCACATAGACGAGCGGTATCGCCGTCACCTCGACCGTATCGCCCTCCGTCGTGCCGGTGACCGAGCGGATCTCCTCCGAGATCGGCGCGATGGCCCCATCCTGGCCGGAGGCCGCACCCAGCGTGCCCGCGATGGCTCCGTCGAGTTCGTTGCCGACGGTGAGGGTGCGCGGGCTGCCAAAGGCCTCGTTGTCTCCATAGGAATTGAAGGTCTGCTGCAGGCGCTCCTCGTTCTCCGTGTAATAGAGCGCCTCGAGCTCCTCCGGATCCTCGCGCGCCTCGACCGGCTGGGAGAGCATGAAATCCACATAATCGAGATGCAGCCCCACCTGGTCGCGCCGGTCGCGCGCGGCGTCGAGCGCCGCATCGGCCGCGGCCACGTCGGGGTGCACCCAGCGCCCGTCCACCTCCACCGGCGCCTCGTCCTCCGGCAGGTCGTCGATATTGTCCGGCGGCTCCGTGGCACCCTCGCCGTGATCCCTGACGGCGGCACGATAATCTTCCTCCAGCCGCGCGATCTCGGTATCGAGCTGATCGATCCGCCGTCCGTCGAGCGCGCTCTCGGCCTGCAGGACGGCGGTCTCCGCGGCGCGATACTCCGGATAGAGCGTCGCCCAGTCCTGCGAGCGCTGGCGCGCCTCGGTCGCGTCGTCCCTGAGAATATCGGGATCCTCCCAGGTGAGCTGGTAGTCCATCTCGCCGTTTTCGTAGTCGTTGACCTGATAGAGCTGACCGTCCCTCACCTCGAACTCGATGCCGCGCAGGTCGCCGTGATAGTCGCCGCCGCCATCGACATAGTCGAGCTCGAAGAGATGCGGCAGGCGCTCGCGCTGGTCCATCGCGGCGCCGCGCTCGATATCGACCCGCTGGCGCTGGAGCTCGGCGAAATCCGCCTTGGCGACCGCGAGATTGCGCTGCGCCGTGGCGATCTCCAGATTGCTCTCCGCAGTCGGCCGCAGCTCTTCCGCCTGGTCGAGCATGGTCTCGGCCGCCTCGTGGGCCTCGCTTCCCTCCTCGGTATGGTCGAGGGTGAGCTGCGCGCTGTCCGTGCGCACGTCGAGAACCGCCAGGTCGGCCTGCGTGGTGTAGACATTGGCCTGGGCGAGGTGGGTGTCGCTCTGTGCCTGCGCGATGGCGAGATCGGCCGTCTCCGCCTCCTCGTCGAAGCGCTCCGCCAGACCGTCATGGGTTTCGGGATCGACGTACTGGGGCTGGCCGTGGGCATCCACGGTCTGCTGCAGCTCCGCGAGCGCGGGCAGGCCGTCGACCCACTGATCCAGCTCGTGGCTGGCCATGGTGCGCCCGTTGGCGGCCTGATTGGCCCCTGTCGCGATCCCCTCGATCGTCTCCAGGCGCTCCTGCGCATCCTCCAGCGTGCCCGTGGCCTCCGGCGGCGTCCATTCGAGCCCGAGCGGGGCCAGCGCCTCGTTGATATTCGCCTGTGCCGACCAGGTGGCCGAGCCGCCATCCTCGCCGAGCTGGTCGACGACGAGCTGCGTCCCGGATTGCGCGGCCTGCCAGTCGGCCGCCTCCGTGCGGGCCCAGGCGGCGTCCGCCCGCGCCCGGGCCAACTGGTATTGCGTGGAGTTCTCGCCGTAGGTCGCGAGCGCATCCGTCGCGTTCTGTTCCAGGGCCTCGGCAATGTCCTCGTTCTGACCGGCCTGTTCCGACCACAGGATCTGGTTGCCGGCGGCCGCCGTCATCTCGGCGTCCTCGCCCGACTGCCCCTCCGCCTCCTCCACGACGGGGCGCACCGCCTCCTCCACGTCGCTGTCGACGGTCAGCGGCGGCGGTTCATCGCTCAACGGAGTGTCCTCAAGCCCCGGCGTCGCGGTGCAGACGGTCGGATCCTCCTGCGTCGGCGGCGGGGCGGTCTTCGCCACGATGGCGCGCTGGCCGCCATCGATGACATAGGGCTTCGCGGCCTCCGGCACATCCGCGGCGAGGTCGGAGGTCTTGTTCTCGCCCGCCGAGACCCGCTGATCGGGATCGTTCTCGAGATCCATCTCCAGGGAGACGGCTTGCTCCGCCGCGTCGCCGACCTCCTCGCGCAGATCGACGACGACCTGGAGCTGCTCGGCGATCTCGCTGTCCGACGCGCCGTCCTCCCGCAGTTGGGCGAGTTCGTTCTCGGCGTCCTGCAGATCGCCCGCCGACTGGTCGAGCCCGGTTTCGGCGATGCCCTGAGAGGCTTGATAATGTTTCCGGTCGGACGGATCGATGACCGGCCCGGTCTCCTGGGGAGGAGGGGTCGTCTCTGTCGGATATTGCGGCGACACAGAACCGCCACCGCCGCCTGCTATCAACATCGCTCAATGCCTCCGGTCGATCCTGATCGATCCTCTTAAAGAGCGTATGACAACAGTATTATTTCTCTAGATCCGAGATTTATTCAAGCATACGAGGTGTTTTATAAAATATACAATCGCGTTTATACACGATACATCATCGCCTGCGACGCACGGCGGTCCGCCCTCCAGCACCTGACAGCCTATGACGACAATTCGGGCTCATGCGCCTTGAGCGCCTCGCGCACCGTCTCCACCTGATAGCAGACATAGTTGCGCGCCAGACGCGCATAGGTCGGACCGTCGCGGTTCTCCAGCGCCTCGAGCATCGCCTGGCGCCCGTCGAGCGCAGCCTGCCAGTGCTCCGGCATACGCTCGACCATCACCTCGAGGCTGCGCATATAGATGTTGTGCACGCGGACCAGCAGCACCTGATACTGATGGCTGAGGGTCGCATTGCGCGATTCCTCCATCACCGCCTCCGCGATGCGCCGGCAGAACTCGACATAGCCCTGCACGTCGGCCGCCCGATGACGGTCGGAAAGCTCATCGACGAGCAGGCGGAGACGGTCCAGGCCCGCACTCTCGATACGCTCGCAGGCCAGCTCTCCGGCATAGCCCTCCAGCGTCGCCATGAGCGGGAAGATCTCGCTGACATCGTCACAGGTGATGCGCACGACGCTTGCCCCGCGATTCGGCGACAGATGGACGAGCTTCTCCGCCGACAGCACCATGAGCGCCTCGCGCAGCGGCGTGCGCGAGACGCCGAAGCGCTCGCAAAGCGCCTGCTCCGGGATGCGCTCGCCCGGCCGAAGCTCGCCCTCGACGATCATGTTGCGCAACAGCGCGGCAAGCTCCTCGTGGAGCGTCTTTCGCAGGATGGTTTCTCTTGCAGACATGGCATGGTTCCTCGACGCACCCGCATTTGCCGTCTTCCCCGGCCGCAGGCGCTGCTGGCTGCTTGTACTGTCCGAAACAGGACCTGGTATGTCGCTTACCCGAGGTCCGGGGGCCGCCTCTCGAACCGCGCCCGGTTCCGGCGGGCTCTGCGGCGGGACGGGGCGGCCATGCGGGCGGCCGTCTTGCGAACTGCCAACTCCATGCGTGGCGTCTCCATCTCCGGCATCGGGCAGCGATTGCTTCAAGGAGCCCCGCGCCTCCGCGCGATCTGCCGATGCACCCCCGATCAGGCTCCAGCCGGCCCGAAGGCCCGGAGCGCACAACGTTACACAACCACACAACCGACTTCGCGGCATCCGGTCACGCATGTCCGACAGGACAGGCCGCCGCTTGAAGCCGCCGAGACGGCACCCTTCGCGGCGAAATCGCGATCCTGTCGCCACTGCGACGGCGCAACGAATGCTCGCAGATGCCGACTTTGCGACCAAACCATGGCGCTTTTTCGACCACATGTGCGAAGGGGCGAAGAGAGTACGCGCCACGGGGCATACGGATAGTCAGCGTACCCCTCTCCCCACGCCGTGCGAATTCGACGAAAGTACGATGCCGGGCCGGGCCGCGGCGCCCGATCGGCCCTCGCGCATTGTTGTTGACACCGTCCGGCGGCTTGGCGACGCTGTCGGTCTCCAAAAGGCCCCGTACGGGCCACCCTCCAGCGAAGCGAAGACAATCATGACAACCAATGGTGCCGACCTTCTGGTCACGACACTGGCAGATCACGGTGTGGACACCTGTTTTGCCAATCCGGGCACGACGGAGATGCATCTGCTCGCCGCAATCGGGCGCGAGGCGCGCATGTCGACGCATCTGTGCGTCTTCGAGGGCGTGGCCACCGGCGCGGCCGACGGATATGCCCGCATGGCCGGAAAGCCCGCCATGACGCTCCTCCATCTCGGCCCCGGCCTCGCCAACGGAATGGCCAACCTACACAATGCCCGCAAGGCCGCGACGCCGGTCGTCAACGTCATCGGCGAGCACGCCACCTATCACCTCAGCCTCAACGCGCCGCTTGCCGCCAATATCGAAGGCATGGCCGCGACCGTCAGCGACCGTGTCGTCACCGCGACCTCGCCCGGAACGGTCGCCGCCGACACCGCGTCGCTCCTGGAGGCGATTTCGGGAGGCACCGCACGGGTCGGCACGATTGTCGTCCCCAACGATGTCGCCTGGGGCGAATGCAACATGAACAAGGCGACGGTCGAGCCCGACCCGCGCCCCACCCATGACGCGGACGCCGTCGCGCCGGCCGCCGCCGCCCTGCGCCAGGGCGAGGGCTCGCTGCTCCTGATCGGCGCGCCGTTCATCACCGCGCGCGCCTCAGCCCTCGCATACGCCATCTCGCAGCATACCGGCTGCATGGTCATGGCCGAGGCGGCGGTGGCGCGCATGCAGCGCGGCGGCGGCACCCCGCCCATCAAGCGGATCCCGTTCCATGTCGACCTCGCCACGGAGGCGCTAAGCGGCGTGAAGCGGGCCGTCCTCGCCGGCTCGCGCGCGCCGGTCGCCTTCTTCGCCTATCCCGGCCGGTCGAGCGAGATCCTGCCCGAGGGCACCGAAACCATCGCGCTGAGCCCCGCCCTGTCGGACCTGGAGGCCGCGCTGGAAGCGCTCGCTGCGGAACTCGGAGCCGAAACGGCCGAATACCGACCCGCCCCGGTCCCGGCCGCCGATCCGGCCGCGGCGATCACGCCGGAAACGCTGGCCGCGACGGTCGCGCGGACCCTGCCGGCCAACGCCATCGTGGCCGACGAATCGATCACCAGCGGCGCGCACCTGTTCCCCTATTGCGGTGAGGGCGTGCCCCATGACTGGCTCAACAATCGCGGCGGCTCCATAGGCTATTCCATGCCCGTCGCCGTCGGCGCGGCGGTCGCCTGCCCGGACCGGGACGTGATGTGCCTCACCGGCGACGGCTCCGCCCTCTATACCCTGCAGAGCCTGTGGACGATGGCGCGCTCGAGGCTCAATGTGACCGCCGTGATCCTGGCGAACCGCACCTACCGGATCCTCGCCAACGAGATGTCCAAGATCGGCGCCGGCGATCCCACCGGGGAGACCATGCCGCTGATGAGCCTCGACGATCCGGCCCCCGACTGGGTGAAGCTCGCGGAGGGCCATGGCGTCCCGGCGGAGCGGGTCGATAACGTGGCGGGGCTGGAGGCCGCCCTGCGCCGCGCCCATGGCGAAGCCGGGCCGCACCTGATCGAGGCCGTCCTGTGACGGCGCGCCGGTCCGGCACACGAAACAGACAAGGAAGGAACACTGTATGACGAGCTATCCGAACACGACGCTTTTCATCGACGGCAGCTGGTGCGAGGCGACCGGAGGCAGGACGCTTCCGGTGATCGACCCGGCCACCGAGGAGACCATCGGCACGGTCGCCCATGCCTCCAGGGAGGACCTCGACCGGGCGCTTGCCGCCGCCGACAAGGGGTTCGCGGTGTGGAGCAACACCGGCGCCTTCGACCGCTACAAGCTGATGCGCAAGGCCGCCGGCCTGCTGCGCGAGCGCGCCGACGCGATCGCCGCCATGATGACCGCCGAGCAGGGCAAGCCGCTCGGCCAGGCGAAGGCGGAAACGCTTGGCGGCGCCGACACCATCGACTGGTTCGCCGAGGAGGCGCGGCGCACCTACGGCCAGGTGATCCCGTCGCGCGCGCCCGGCGTCACCCAGATGACCATCAAGGTGCCGGTCGGCCCCGTCGCCGCCTTCACGCCGTGGAACTTCCCCATCAACCAGGTGGTGCGCAAGCTCTGCGCGGCGCTTGCCACCGGCTGCTCGATCATCGTCAAGGGGCCGGAGGAGACGCCCGCCTCGCCGGCTGAGCTGATCCGCTGCTTCGTCGATGCCGGCATTCCCGACGGCGTCGTCAATCTTGTCTACGGCACCCCGGCGGAGATCTCCGAATATCTGATCCCGCACCCGGTCATCCGCAAGATCTCGTTCACCGGCTCCACGCCCGTCGGCAAGCAACTCGCCGCGCTCGCCGGCCTGCACATGAAGCGCGCCACCATGGAGCTCGGCGGTCATGCCCCGGTTCTGGTGTTCGACGACGCCGATATCGACAAGGCCGTCTCCATGATGGCGACGCACAAATACCGCAATGCCGGACAGGTCTGCGTCTCGCCGACGCGGTTCCTGGTGCAAGAGGCGGTGGCCGACCGCTTCGTCGAGGGTTTCGTGGAGGCCTCGAAAGCGACCAAGGTCGGCAATGGCATGGATGAGGGCGTGGCCATGGGCCCGCTCGCCAATGAGCGCCGGATTCCGACCATGGAGGCGATGATCCAGGACGCGGTGGACCATGGCGCCAAGCTGGAGACGGGCGGCCACCGCATCGGCAACAAGGGCTATTTCTTCGAGCCGACGGTGCTGACCGACGTGCCGACCTCCGCGCGCGTGATGAACGAGGAGCCGTTCGGCCCGCTCGCCGTCATCAACCGCTTCGACGATGCCGAGTCAGCGCTGGAGGAGGCCAACCGCCTGGATTTCGGCCTCGCCGCCTATGCCTTCACCGGTAGCTCCTCGACGGCCCACAAGCTGCGCTCGCGCGTGCAGGCCGGCATGCTGACCATCAACCATCTGGGCCTCGCCCTGCCGGAGGTCCCCTTCGGCGGCATCCGGGATTCGGGCTACGGCACCGAGGGCGGCTCGGACGCCACCGAGGCCTATCTCGACACCCGCCTCGTCACCCAGATGGACTGAGACGGGCCGCAAGACAAAAAGGGCCGCGCCGTCCGACCGGCGCGGCCCCTCTCGGTTCCGCTGTCGCCTTCGCCTGAGGATTACTCCGGCTTCATGACCAGCTCGTCCGTGGTGGCCGACGATTTGGGCCACAGGATCTCCGCCTGCGACGGCGTCTGACCGGTTTCGTCATACTGGATCACGAAGATCGGCACGTCCGGCCATTGCTGGAAGGCCCAGGCGGGCTCGGTCGTCTGCGGGAAGTGGATCTGGCCGCGCGTGCCGTCCCACTTCATCTTGCGGAGCTCGGCCTGGATGGCGTCGCTGTCGGTGCTGCCGGCGGCCTTGATGGCCTCCGCGATCACCATCACGCCGTCATAGCCCTCCATGGCCACCGCGTTCGCCGGACGGTCGAACTTCTCCTGATAGGCCTTGGAGAAGCTGCGCGACAGCGGCGTGTCGGGCTTGCCGGGCAGCCCCGCCGGATTGCCGATCACATATTTTCCGGCATCGTTCATCACGTCCCAGAACTCCGGCTCCAGCACGTCGGCGCCCGCGGCGAAGATCGCCGTGTCCGCCGTCGGCGCCACGCCCAGATCGTAGGCCTGGCGCAGCATGAGCAGGAGGTTGGAGCCGGTGAATCCCGCAACGATCAGGTCCGGCTTGGGGTCGGCACGCTTGAGCTGCAGGAGCTGCGGCGTGAAGTCGGACACCGTGCGCTCGGCCGTGAACGAGGTCACCTTCGCGCCCGTGTTCTCCAGGTTCTTGGTGAACACGTCGATGATGCCGAATCCCCAGTCGGAATTCTCCGAGATGATGGCGATGTTCTTGAAGCCGGCTTCCTTGACCCAGTCGGCGGCCACCGAATAGACGAGCGAGTTGGCCACCGTGATGCGGAAGACCTGCGGGATCTGGGCCGCCGTCACGGAGTCGGACCAGCATTCGCCGGCGACGAAGACGGTGTTGGTCTTCTGCGCCACCGGCCCCACGGCCGAGCAGACCGCGCTGTGCGCGGAGCCGGTGACCGCGGCCACCTCGTCGCCCGTCGCCAGGCGCTCGAATGCCGCCACGCCCTTTTCCGGCACGCCGGAGGTGTCCTCCACGAGGAGCTCGACCTGCTTGCCCAGAAGGCCGCCCGAGGCGTTCAGCTCCTCCACGGCGACGATCATCCCGTCGCGGAGGGATTCGCCCGTCTGCACGCCGCCGGGCGGCGAGAGGGGCGCGATACCGCCGATCTTGATAGTCTCCTGCGCCTGCGCGGCGCCGAGCCCCGCGGCGAGCGCGACGGCCGCCGCCGCCGCTATTCGGGTGAAAGTTGTCATGACTGCTTCCCCTGGTACCGATTGTTTGTGGTCCGGCCTGTCCGCCCTCGCACGTCCCCCGGCGCGGCAAGGAACAGACCGACCTCCCCAGTTTGCGGGCTGGCACGGGTTGCGACAATCGGCTATCGCGGATAGTTATGTCGCCGATAAAACCTCATACAGCGACACTCAGCGACAGGCGACAGCCACTCATGTCCCGGCAGAACTTCACGCAGAACCTGCGCCTTCTGTGCAGCTACCATCCCTCCGTCGCGGAGGTGAGCCGCCGGCTCGGCATGAACCGCCAGCAGATCATGAAGTATCTCTCCGGCGGCGCCTACCCGTCGGCCAGCAGCATGCGCCGCCTCTGCGACTTCTTCGGCGTGGAGGAATACGAGATCGTCATGCCGAGCGACCAGTTCCGCGACATCGTGCGGCTCAAGCCCAGCCTGCCGATCTCCGCCGAGCTCGCGCCGCCCGTCGTCTCCTCGCTCCTGAAGCTCGCCGCCCAGCAATCCTCGCAGCTCACCCGCTATACCGGATACTACTACGAGTTCCGCTATTCCTTCACCACGCCGGGGCTGGTGCTCAAGTCGCTCATCAACGTCTTCGAGAGCGACGGCCTCGTCCTCTACAAGTCCATCGAGCGCCTGCGGCGGCATGGCCCGGGCGCGACCCCGCAACCGGCGGCGGGGACCGACATCTTCAAGTATCTCGGCCTCCTGCTGCAGGTGGGCAACCGCATCCACATGCTCGACCAGGAGGCCATCATGGGCGAGGAGCTGTCCCACATGATCCTCTTCCCGCCCTATCGAAGCCGGATCTCGACGCTCCTTGGCATGAAGATGGGCGTCACCGCGACCGAGGCGCACGAGCCCATCGCGGCCCGCGTCGTGCTGGAGAAGATCGGCCGGAGGGTCGAGGTGCGCCGCGCGCTGGAACATTGCGGCCTGCACCCCGCCGATGCAGACACCGTGCCAGCCTCCGTCCTGTCCTATCTCGACGAGCCGGGCAATGGCGGACCCGCCCTGCTGCACGCCCATCCCGGGCCGAAGAGCTGACGGCGCCTTGTCAGTTGCCCGTGGGCATGCCGAGAGTAGTGTCGACCGCGAGGCCGCCGGTCTGCGCACCGTCGCCGCCCGAGCGTCCGGGATGTCAGACGTCCGGCACGGAGTTCACCCCCGTCCGAGCGCGTAGAACTCGTCGTTGGGCCGCATATTGGTAACGTTCGCCAGCCGGTTCGACATGCCGAAGAAGGCCGAGATCGCCGCGATGTCCCAGGCATCCTCCTCGCTGAAGCCATGGGCCTTGAGCGTCTCGAGATCCGCCTCGCCCACCGCATAGGCCTCCTGCGAGACCTTCACGGCGAAGTCGAGCATCGCCTTCTGCCGGTCGGTGATGTCGGCCTTGCGGTAGTTCACCGCGACCTGGTCGGCGATCAGCGGATCCTTGGCCCGGATGCGCAGGATCGCACCGTGCGCGATCACGCAATACTGGCACTGGTTCAGGTTGGAGGTGGCGACCACGATCATCTCGCGTTCGGCCTTGGTCAGGTTGCCGGGCTTGTCCATCAGCGCATCGTGATAGGCGAAGAAGGCGCGGAACTCGTCCGGCCGATGGGCGAGGACGAGGAAGACATTGGGGATGAAGCCCGATTTCTCCTGCACCGCGAGAATGCGCTCCCGGATGTCGTCGGGCATGTCGGCGAGCTCCGGCACGGGGAAGCGGCTCACGCGGGGGGCGGTGTCGGTCATGTCGGTGTCTCCATGGGTCTGTCGTCAGGGAAGTCTCGAATCCGGACCGCCGGCGGGCGGCAGGGGCGCCGTGGTCTATTCGGCCTCGCCGAGCGGGACGGTCACGCGCCCGCGGACCTGCCCGGCCAGCAAGCGCTCCGACGTCTCCACGACGTCGCCGAGCGCGACGGGCTCGGTGATGCCCTCAAGGATCGCCGGATCGAGATCGCGCGCCAGGCGGCGCCAGGCCTCCAGCCGGTCCTCGCGCGGGCACATCACGCTGTCGATGCCCGCGAGCGTCACGCCGCGCAGGATGAAGGGCGCGACCGTCGCGGGAAAGGACATGCCGCCGGCAAGCCCGCAGGCGGCGACCGTGCCGCGATACCGGATCGAGGCGCAGACATTGGCGAGAACCTGCCCGCCCGCCACGTCGACCGCGCCGGCCCAGCGCTCCCTGGCCAGCGGCCGTCCCGGCTCGGTGAACTCCGCGCGGTCGAGGATCTCCGCCGCGCCGAGGCCCTTCAGGTAGTCCGCCTGCTCGGGCCGGCCGGTCACGGCGGCGACCTCGTATCCAAGCTTCGCCAGCACCGCGGTCGCCACGCTGCCGACGCCGCCGGCCGCGCCGGTCACGAGGACGGGGCCCGACCCCGGCGCAACGCCATGCCGCTCCAGAGCCATGACGCAGAGCATGGCGGTGTATCCCGCCGTGCCGATGCTCATGGCCTGCGCCATGGTGAAGGGGGCCTGGAGCGGAACGAGCCAGTCGCCCTTCACGCGCGCCTTCTCCGCAAGGCCGCCCCAATGCGTCTCGCCGACGCCCCAGCCATTGAGGACGACCCTGTCGCCCGGCCTGTAGCCGTCATGGTCGGAGCTCTCGACGACGCCCGCGAAATCGATGCCCGGCACCATCGGGAAGCTGCGCACCACCGGCCCCTTCCCGGTGATCGCGAGCGCGTCCTTGTAGTTGAGCGTGGAGCAGGCGACCCGCACGGTCACGTCGCCCTCCGGCAGGCGCGCCTCGTCGAGCCTGGTCAGCCCGGCGGTCTGGCCGCTTTCGTCCTTCTCGATCAGGATGGCGTCGAACATCAGGATATCCTTTCCGGGGCCGCTGCGGGCCGTTTCTCGATGAGGGCGAAGAAACTTTCGGCGAACCGGTCGAGCGGGACCGGGCTGCGCTCCAGCTTGGCGCGGAGAACGGCGCCCTCCCAGCCGATCCAGAAGACGGTCGCCAGATGGGCGCAATCCGCCTCGGGCGCGATCTCGCCCGCCTCCCGCGCGCGGTCCAGGCACCGGGCGGTCCTCGCCTCCCAGTCCTCGAACACGGCGATCAGACGGTCGCGGAACGGTTCCGGCAGGGCGTTCATCTCCTGGCCGAGATTGCCCACGAGGCAGCCGCGCCGGAAGCCGTGCCGCTCCATCCCGGCGCGCGCGTCGGCCACGAAGTCCCGCAGGCGGTCGAGCGGCGCGCGGGTCCCGTCCAGGAACCAGCGGTCCAGCTTGCGCGCGAAATAGGCGGCATAGGCATCGATGAGCGCCAGGCCGAAATCGGCCTTGCTGTCGAAATAGTGATAGAAGGAGCCCTTGGGGATATCGACCGCGCGGAGGATTTCCTCGATCCCGACCGTGCCGAACCCCCGTTCCGTCAATATGGCAACCCCCGCCTTCAGGAGCCGCGCCTGCGCGGCCTCCATCCGCCTGCCGTCCTTCGGCGGCCGCCCCCGGCGCCGCGCGGGGCTCGATTGCTGGGTTCCCGTCATGGCCGGAATTATTAGACCGACCGTCTCCAAAATTCAATCGGCGACCGGCCGGACGGCGCGGATATTTCTCAAGTCATTCATCCAACGGGAAAAATCAGTCCCCGGCGTCCTGGGACACCTCGCGGACCTGCCACAGGAGGACGGGGGCCTGCCTGCCCCAAAATGGCGCCCAGGCCCATACCGGCAGTTGACAAATGCCGGCCAGCCCCGATGATAGAGTCATAAATAGGAATATGGTTCACATATATGAACAATCAGGTCAAGTCCGCTGCTCGGGTTCTCGACGTTCTGGAACTGCTGTCCAGCCGGAACGAGCCGATGCGCCTGAACGATCTGGCGCTGGCGCTCGGATTTCCGAAGAGCAGCACCTACGGGCTTCTGAGCACGCTGGTGGCGCGCGGCTATGTGTCCAAGGACAGCGGCGACCGATACGCAATCGTGGAGGAGTTCCGCCGCGGCTTCGGCTGGGTCGGCGGCTTCGAGGCCCTGCTCCGCTCCGTGGCCGCCCCCATCGTGGAGGAGATCCGCGACAGGCTGGACGAGACCGTGTTCGTCTGCGTGCGCACGGAAAAGCAGAATGCCCGGCTGGTGTGCAAGGCCGTCAGCCGGCAGCCGATCCGCTACGACGCCTCCGACCAGAACTCCCTGCCCGGTTACGGGACGGTGATGGGCCGCGTCCTGCTGGCCCATCAGCCGCCGGAGGTGATCGACGCCTATTTCGCGCGGACCGAGCTCTTGCCCTTCAACGAGAAGACGGTGACCGACGAGGCCGGCATCCGCGCCGAGCTGGAGCGCATCCGCGAGGACGGGTACGGGACCATCGTCGACCAGTACGCCGCCGGCGGCGCCGGCATCGCCGCGCCGATCCGCAGGGACGACGGCCGGGTCATGGCGGTGCTCGACATCGCCACGGTCACCTCCCGCTACGAGGCGCGCAAGGGGGAGATGCTGGCGGCCGTGCTGGACGGCGCGGCACGCATCAGCGCCCGGCTGGGCTACCGGCCGGGCACGGAGGCGGACAGGCCCGCAGGCAAGGCCTCAGGCCGGAAAACGAGAGGAGACGCTTGAGATGGGGTATCGCGTGGGCGTGGATATCGGTGGCACCTTCGCCGATTTCTGTGCTGTCGACGAGGAGGCGGGCGGCATCGCCACCGTGAAGGTCCTCACCACGCCCGACCGGCCGGGCCAGGAAGTCATTGACGGGCTGAAGGCGCTTGAGACGCGCTTCGGCATCGCGCCCTCCGAGATCAGCTATTTCACCCACGGCACCACCGTCGGCATCAACGCGATCATCATGCGCAAGGGCATCCGCCTGGCGCTGTTCACGACCGAGCATTTCTGCGACGTGCTGGAGCTGGCGCGCCTGAAGATGCCCGACCCCTACAATCTTCTGTCGGCGCGCCCCGAGCCGCTGGTCGCCCGCGACCTCGTCTTCGGCGTGCGCGAGCGCATCCTCGCCGACGGCAGCATCGACACCCCGCTCGACGCCCGCAGCCTGCGCGATGCGGTCGATGCCGCAAGACGCCGGGGCGCGGAGGGGATCGTCGTCTCCTTCCTGCATGCCTATCGCAACTCCGCGCACGAGGCGGAGGCGAAGGCGCTGATCGGGGAGATCGCGCCGGACCTGCATGTCTATTGCTCCCACGAGATCCGCCCGATCATCCGGGAGTACGAGCGCTCCTCCACCGCCGTGATCCACGGCTATGTGCAACCGCGCGTGTCGCAGTATCTCGGCGCCCTGCAGAGCGCGCTCGGCGGCATCGGCGTCGATCCCGAACCGATGATCACCAAGTCCAATGGCGGGATCATGTCGGTGGAGGTCGGCAAGACCGCCTGCGTGGAGATGCTTCTGTCCGGCACCGCGGCCGGCGTCATGGGGGCGGCCTTCGTGGCCCGCGAGGCGGGCGAGGACAAGGTTTTGAGCCTCGATATCGGCGGCACCTCCGCCGATGTGGCGATCATCGTCGACGGCCAGCCGGGCTACGGCATGAACGAGACGGTCGGCGATTTCCCGATCTATGTTCCCACCGTCTCGGTGACGTCCATCGGCGAAGGCGGCGGCTCCATCGCGCGGATGGACAGCGCCGGCATCCTCCGGGTCGGGCCGGAAAGCGCGGGGTCCGTCCCCGGACCGGCAGCCTATGGACGGGGCGGAACGCAGGCCACCATCACCGACGCCTTCGTCGCCCTCGGCCTCCTCGATATCCCGTCGCTGGGCTACGGCATGGTCGAGGTCGACAGGGCCAGGGCGGTCGCGGCGATCGAGCCCCTTGCCGCGCAGCTTGGCTCGACGGTCGGGGAAACGGCGGAAGGCATCGTCGGCATCGCCGTCTCCGGCATGTTCCGCGAAGTGTCGAAGCTGTGCTCGCGACGCGGCATCGACATTCACGATTTCAGCCTTCTCGCCTTTGGCGGCGGCGGCCCCATGCTCGCCTGCCTGCTGGCCCGCGACCTGGGCATGAAGCGGGTTATCGTCCCGCCCTCTCCCGGGGTCCTGTCCGCGCTGGGCGGCCTGACGGCGGATGTGCGCAACGACTTTACCGAGACCGCCTATTACGACCTCGCGCCGGCCAATGTCTCGCGCATGCGCGAGACCATCGCCCGGCTGAGCGACCGCGCGCGCCGCTGGATGGTCGAGGAGCAGCGCTTCGGCGGCACGCCGGCCTATTTCGCCTCCGGCGAGATGCGCTATCGCGGCCAGAGTTTCGAGATCGAGGTGGCGATCGACTCCGACGCGCTGGCCGCAGGCGATCTCGAGCGGATCGCCACGGCCTTCCACGCCGAGCACCGCCGCCTCTACGGGCATGCCGACCCCGACGCGCCGATCCAGATCATCGCCATCAACCTCGTCGTGACCGGCCAGTCGGCCAAGCCCACCCTTCCCCGCCATGCGCTGGAGCCGCGCATGGTGGCTCCGGACAAGACGATCATGGCCCGGCTGGATGGCAGGCAGCGCGAGATCGCGCTGTTCCACCGCCGCGACCTCACGCCGGGCGCGGCGTTCTCCAGCCCCTGCGTCATCGCGCAGGACGACACGACCACAATTGTCCCGGACGGCTTCCACGGAACGGTCGACGCCTGCGGGAACCTGATCCTGACGCTCTCGGAGGTCTCTGGTGCGCACTGATCCCGTCACGTTGAAGGTGCTGGAAAACCATGCCCAGGCAGTTGCCGAAAGCATGGCCTACACGCTGTTCCGCACGGCCCATTCGACCTTCGTGAAGGAAACGGAGGATTTCACCACCGGGCTGGTCACCCCGTCGGGCATGACCTTCGCCAGCCCGCGCGATCTCGGCGCGACGTGGTTCATCGGGCTCGACTATGCCGGCGCCCTGTCCATGATCGACGACTACGAGGAGGGCGACATCTGCGTCACGAACGATCCCTATTCGGGCTTCGTGTGCACCCATACGCCCGACATGCATATCTGGAAGCCGATCTTCTGGGAGGGCGAGCTCGTCGCCTTCGCCGTCGGCCACATCCACAACACCGACATGGGCGGCGCGGTGCCGGCCTCCCTGTCGCGCGCCAATAGCGAGGTCCATCAGGAAGGAGTGCGCTTCCGGCCGACCAAGCTGGTGAGCCGTGGCGTCCTGAACCGGCAGCTCGTCGACACGATCATGCTGAATGTGCGCATGCCCGAGCAGAACCGCGGGGATCTCAACGCGCAGATCGCGGCGGTGAACACCGGCGAGGCGAAGATGCACGAGATGATCCGCAAATTCGGCGTCGATGTCGTGAAGAACGGGATCGAGGATCTGCTCGATGTCGGCGAGGCCCGGGCCCGCGCGGTGATCGCGGACCTCCCCGACGGCGATTTCCGTTTCGTCGACTATCTCGACGAGGACGGCCCTGACGGTGTGCCCGTACGCCTGGATCTGACCCTCAGGATCCGCGGCGACGCGATCGTGATGGATTTCACCGGGTCCGACCCGCAGCTCAAATCGGCGCTCAACATGCCGACCGGCGGCAATCCGCGCCATATCCTCCTGATGGTCGGCTACAATTACTGCCTCTACACGCTCGACCCGTCCATTCCGCTCAATGGCGGCATCCTGCGCGCGGCGACCTGCATCGTGCCGGAGGGCACGGTGCTGAACCCGCACTATCCGGCCGCCGTGGGCATGCGCTCGCTCACCTGCGGGCGGTTGCAGGGCGTCACGATGGGCGCCTTCCATGCCGCCGCGCCGGACCGGTTGCCGGTCGGCGCCGCGGGCGGTGGCGGCATCGTCAATGTCCGCACCTTCGATGCGCGCTCCGGCAAGCTCTCCATGGCCTCGATCGATCCGGTGACCGGCGGGGCGGGCGGCTCCGCGCTGGGCGACGGCACGGACGGCTCCGGCGCGAACAGCTCCTTCCTGAAGAACACGCCGGTCGAGATCAACGAGACCGAGGTGCCGATCAAATTCCGCCGCTACAGTCTCGTTCCCGATTCCGGCGGTCCGGGACTGGCGCGCGGCGGCATGGCCACCGAGCTCGAGGTGGAGGTCTTCACCCCGGACACCATCGTCACCGCCCGCAATCGCGACCGCTCCGTCTTCGCCGCCTGGGGAGGCAACGGGGGACGGCCCGGCGCGACATCCCGCTTCACGCGGATCACGCCGGCCGGAGAGGCGATCGATCTCGGCAATACCGACGTCGTGCCCCTCGGTCCCGGCGATATCTTCAACCTCACCTCGGGCGGCGGCGCGGGCTGGGGCGATCCCTTCGAGCGTCCGGTGGAGCGCGTCGTCCGCGACGTGCTGCGCGGCAGCGTCACGCCGTCTGCGGCGGAAACCGAATACGGCGTCGTCGTGGATGCGGACGGACAGGTGGACGAGGCGGCGACCGCCACCCTGCGCACGGGCCACACCGCGCCCGAGCCCGCCACTTTCAGTTACAACGACCGCCGGATCGCGTTCGAGACGGTCTGGACGGACGAGAACTACGCGGCCCTGACCGCAGCGCTCGCCGCCATGCCGGTCCATTGGCGCCACTACGTCAAGCGCAGCGTCTTCGAACACGTCGCCGCCATGCCCGCGACGGAGCGGCGCGGCGACGGCAGCGAGGTCCTGGCGGCCATCGATGCGGTGAAGCGGCGCGTGCCCGGACTGGCCAGAAGCCTCGACCTCGCGGAGGCGGCGGAATGATCGGCTTCGACTTCTCCGGCCGAACGGTGCTGGTCACCGGCGCCGCCCGGGGCATCGGCGCCGGGATCGTCGCGGAATTCCACGCCGCCGGCGCGCAGGTCGTGGCCGCCGACATCCTCGGCGAGGAGCTGGCGGCCCTGGCCGGACGATACCCCGACCGCCTGACGGCCGAGACGATCGATCTCGGCGACGGCGCTGCCGTCACGGACCGGTTCGGCCGTCTTGCGCCCGATGTGGCGGTCTGTGCGGCCGGCGGGGTACGCGGCCAGGCGCCCAAGCCGCTGGAGGAGGTCACCGACGCGGAGTGGATGGCCATCTATGACGGCAATGTCAGGTCCGCGCTGAACGTGATGCGTGCCGTCATTCCCGCCATGAAGGCGCGCGGCTCGGGCCGGATCGTCACCATTTCCTCCGGTGCGGGGCTGAAACCCAGCCTGACCGGCATCCAGGCCTATTGCTCCGCCAAACACGGCCTCGTCGGGCTTACCCGGCAGATGGCGCTCGAGCTCGGCCCCCACGGGATCACGGTGAACTCGGTCGCGCCGGGCTTTCTGCGCACCAGTCCCGACTACGAACGCCAATGGGCCGGCTATGGCGAGGAGGGCCAGCAGCGGATGCTGGAGGGTATCGCGATGCGCCGGCTCGGCGAGCCTGCCGACATCGCCGCCGCCGTCGCCTTTCTCGCCTGCGACCGGGCCGGATTCATCACCGGGCAGGTCCTGTCCGTGTCGGGAACCCCGTCGCCTTGAGGAGATCGCACGATGTCTGACGAGCAACAGCCCTGGGAGTGGCCCGAGGAGATCTGGCGCGGCAAGGTGAACCGCGTCCGCGCCGGGCGCAGCCTGAAGCCCGCGACCTGGCCCGGCGGCGCCCGCTGCGCCGTGGCCCTGTCCTTCGATGTGGACCACGAGACCAACGAGCTGCGCGACGGCGGCCAGTCCATCGGCGCGATGAGCCGGGGCCAGTACGGCAACCGCCAGGGCGTCCCCCGGATCATGGAGATCCTCCGCCGTCATGACGTGAAGGCCAGCTTCTACGTCCCGGCTGTGGTCGCCCTCCTCTACCCGGACGAAACGCGCATGTTCGCCGATGAGGGGCACGAGGTCGGGATCCATGGCTGGATCCACGAGCGCAACTCCATTCTGCCGCCAGACGCCGAACGCGAGCTGCAGATGCGCTCCGCGGACACGCTGGAGACGATCGCCGGGGTTCGGCCGGTCGGGATCCGGACGCCGTCCTGGGACTTCTCCCCCGCAACCCTGGAGATCACGCGCGACATGGGGCTGCTCTATGACAGCTCGCTGATGGCGGATGTGGATTGCCACGAGCTCCTGCTCGACGGCGGGAACACGGGCGTCGTCGAACTGCCGGTCGAATGGATCCGCGACGACGCGGTCTATTTCAACATGAACCGCTTTTCCGCCCTGCGGCCCTATACGCCGCCGGAGGCCGTCTTCGACATCTTCCTGCGGGAGTTCGAGGCCGCCCACGCCGAGGGTGGGCTCTTCCAGCTGACCATGCATCCGCATGTCACCGGCTACCGCTCGCGCATCTGGATCCTCGAGCGGTTGATCGAACGCATCGAGGACACGGGCGATGCCTGGTTCGCCACCCATGCTCAGGTCGTCGCCTGGGCACGGGACAACGCAGCCTGACCGACGCGGCACCCGCCGCCCCGCCGCTCCGGCCCGACCGGCGCGGCCAACAACAAAACCGGGACAACTCGAAGACAGAGGAGAGGGATAGACATGAACAAGACCATATTGGCGCTGGCCGCCGCGCTGGCGCTCGCACTCCCGACAATGGGCATGGCGCAGGAGCGCTACGTCCATGCCAACAACTCCGCCTACGACACGCTCGATCCCCATACGGTGCGCGACGTCGCCCGCGTGGCGTCTCGGCTGAACTTCTATGACGGACTCTATCGCTGGGTGGACAATCCGCCGGAGCTGATCCCGTGGCTGGCCAAGAGCCACGAGGTCAGCGAGGACGGCCTGACCTGGACCTTCCATCTGCGCGACGACGTCACCTTCCACGACGGCACGCCGATGACGGCCGCCGACGTGGTCTATTCGCTCGAGCGGATGCTGGCGCTGAAGAAGGGCGCGGGCTCGCTCTTCCTGCCGATGATCGACCCGGGCAACGCAAAGGCGATCGACGATCACACCGTGGCCTTCACGCTGAAGGAGCCGTCGGCGATCTTCGCCTCCCTGGTGCCCGACATCCTTGTCGTCAATTCCAAGACGGTGAAGGAGCACGAGGTCGACGACGACTGGGGCCAGAACTACCTGATCGACCATGTCGCCGGGTCCGGATCCTACATGCTCAAGCGCTACGACCCTGCGCGCGGGTTCATCGGCGAGCGGTTCGCCGACCATTTCGCGGGCTGGGGCGAGAAATACTACGACGAGATCGAGTTCCGCACGGTGCTGGAGACGAACACCCGCATCCAGGGCCTGATGCGCGGCGACTACCAGGGCCTCGACGGCTATCTCGCACCCGATCAGGTGGAGCGCCTGAAAGGCGACGAGGACGTGCAGATCATCGAGGAGGAATCGATGCGCGTCTTCCATATCGCGATGCATAACGGCCGCGCACCGCTGGACGACAAGAACTTCCGCATGGCGATGGTCCACGCCTTCGACTATGACGGCTACATCAACGAGATCATGCAGGGTACGGTCGCCCGCAATCCCACCATCGTTCCGGGCAATCTGTGGGGCGCGCCGGACGTGCCGGGCTATGAGTTCGACCTGGAGAAGGCGAAGGAGTATCTCGACGCCTACAAGGCCGAGCACGGAGACGAGATCCGCACGATCAAGATCGGCACGCTGGCGGGCTTCTCCGAAACCGAGCAGGCCGCGGCGCTGATGCAGAACGGGCTGGCGCAGCTCGGCATCGATGTCGAGATCGAGAGTTCGCCCTGGCCGGTGATCTCCTCCAACATGCAGAATCCCGAGACCATGCCGGACATGGTGCCCTACTGGAAGAGCACCTATTACGTCGATCCCAACAACTGGGTGGGCGAGCTGTACGGTTCGCGCTATGCGCCGACACGAAACGTCTCCGATTACCACAATGCCTATGTGGACGAGCGGCTCGAGAAGGCGCTGGTCGTCACCGACCGGGACGAACGCGCAATGCTCTACGAGGATGCCACCAAGAGGGTCTACGAGGATGCCGCGGGCATCTGGATCTACAACACCAAATGGTACGGCCCCTACGCCAGGAGCGTGAGTAACGTCCGCTTCTGCCCGGTCGGCAACGGCCAGGACATGCGCTGGGCCTATCCCGCCGACTGATCCTCCGCCAACTCCGCAGCGCCCCGCACGATTTTCGCTCGGGGCGCTGCGCGCCGGCTCCGGTAGATTGGAGGCTTGCCGCATGCGCAGACTGGAAATCGTCCTGTCCCGCCTCGTCTGGTTCGTCCCGACGCTGTTCGGCCTCGTCTTCGTGGTCTTCTTCATCTCGAACGTGGTCCCGACCGATCCCGCGCGGATCATCGCGGGCGAGAACGCAACCGAGGCGCAGGTCCAGGCGCTGCGCGAGGATCTCGGCCTCGACCAGCCCCTGCCCGTTCAGTTCGCCCGCTATGTCGGCGATCTGGCGACCGGCGATCTGGGCCGCTCGCTCTATACGCAACGCGCGATCTCCGAAGACCTGCTCAACCGCCTGCCGGCCACGCTGGAGCTCACCATCGCCGCCATGCTCATCGCCATCGGTCTCGGCGTGCCGCTCGGCGTGATATCGGCCGTCAGACGCAACTCCATGATCGATCAGATATTACGGGTGCTCTCCGTATCCGGTCTCGCCGTGGCCAGTTTCTGGCTCGCCATGGAGCTGCAGATGTTCTTCTCGACAAGGCTCGGCTGGACGCCGCTGAACGGCCGGATCGCCGGCTGGGGACCGGACGAGATCACCGGCTTCTACGTCGTCGACTCCATTCTGACCGGCGACTGGGCCTCGCTCGGGGACACGCTGCATCACCTGCTGCTGCCCGCGATCACGCTGGCCCTGCCGGCCGCCGCCACGCTGGTGCGCTTTACCCGTGCGGGCGTGCTGGAGGTCATCAACTCGAACTTCGTGCTCTATGAACGGGCCATGGGTCTTCCGGCATCGCTGATCGTCTGGAAATACGTGCTGCGCAACGCGCTGATCTCGACCGTCACCCAGATCGGCCTGATCTTCGGCGCGCTCTTCGCCGGCGCCGTCGTGGTCGAGGCGGTCTTCGACTGGCCGGGGCTTGGCACCTATGCCGTCCAGTCCATCCTGCAATCGGACACCAAGGCGATCCTGGGCTTCTCGATCGTCGTCGGCGTCGTGTTCATCGGCGTGAACCTCCTCGTCGACATCGTCCACACCTTCATCGACCCGAGGACCCTGAAATGATTGCCCTGAGCCGCCTCCTATCGGACCGGGCCGCCATCCTCGGCGCAACCATCATCCTGGGCCTGATCCTGGTCGCGATCCTCGCTCCCCTGCTTGCCCCCTATCCCGAGGACGTGACCGCCTTCCACCTCAGCGACCGTCTGCAGCCGCCGAGCGCGGAACATTTCTTCGGAACCGACCGGATGGGCAGCGACGTCTTCAGCCGCATCCTGTTCGGCGCGCGCACCACGATCACCATCGCGCTCATCGCCGTCGGCGTCTCGGTCGCCATCGGCGTGCCGATCGGCCTGCTCGCGGGCTACTATGGCGGCTTCCCCGGCGGCGTCCTCATGCGCACTTCCGACGTGTTCCTCGCCGTCCCGCAGATCGTGCTGGCCATCGCCATCGCACAGACGCTCGGGCCGTCGGTGGAGAATGTGATCCTCGCCCTGTCGCTCACCTACTGGCCCTTCTGGGCCCGGCTGGTCTATGCCGAGACCCGCTCGCTCAAGGCCCAGACCTTCATCGAGGCCGCACAGGCGCTCGGCGCGTCGGACTGGCGGGTCATGGTGCTGCACATCCTGCCCAACACGGCATCGGCGATCATCGTGCGCACCTCCATCGGCATGGGCGCGACGATCCTGACCGCCGCCGCGCTCGGCTTTCTCGGCCTCGGCGCGCCGCCGCCGACGCCGGAATGGGGACGCACCATCTCCGAAGCGCGCGAGTTCCTGCCCGAGGCCTGGTGGTATGCGGCCGCGCCCGGCCTCGCGATCTTTCTCGTGGTCATGGGCTTCAATCTCCTCGGCGACGGGCTGCGCGATATCCTCGATCCCAAGCTGCGAAAGGGAAGCAGATGAGCGGTGCACTCCTCACGGTCGAGAATCTGAGCCTCGGCTTCCGGGGGATGCCGGCTTCGCCCACATACTGAGCGGCACCAATCTGAGCATGCGGCGCGGCGAGATCATGGGGCTCGTCGGCGAATCCGGCTGCGGCAAGACCACCCTTGCCAGCGCGATCCTGGGCGTCCTGCCGCAATCGGCGCTGGAGATCCAGGGCGGCACCATCGTTTTCGACGGCCTCGACATGCTGTCGGCCGACCGGACGGAGGAACAGCAGGCCGTCCGCGGACGCCGGGTCACCTTCATCCCGCAGGATCCGTTCACCTCGCTCAATCCGGTCTTCACGATCGGCCATCAGATCGAGGAGCTGATGAAGTGGAAATCGCCGCTGCGCCAGGCCGGGCCCGGCCGGATGCCTGCTCTGATGACCGGATATCCCCGCGCCCGCCGCAAGGCGGACCGGGCGAGGATCCTCGAAACCCTGACGGCCGTGCAGCTGCCGAGGCCCGAGCAGTTGCTCAAGAAATATCCCCACGAGGTCTCCGGCGGCCAGCGCCAGCGCCTGATGATCGCCATGGCGCTGCTTCCCGAGCCCGATCTCATCATCGCCGACGAGCCGACAACCGCGCTGGACGTGACGATCCAGGCGCAGATCCTCGGCCTCTTGCGCCGGCTTGCCAATGAACGCGGCGCCGCGGTGATGCTGACCACCCACGATCTGGGCTCGGCCTACGAGATCTGCGACCGGATTACCGTGATGTATGCGGGCCAGGATGTGGAGACCGCGCCGGTGGACGAGTTCTTCAATGCCCCGTCCCATCCCTACACGGCGAAACTGCTGGCCAGCCGGCCCGAGGGCGATAGCGGGATGACCGGTATTCCCGGAGAGATTCCCAGCGTCCTCGCAGCGCCGCCGGGCTGCCGGTTCACACCCCGCTGCGACCGCGCCACGGCCGAATGCGCCAAGCGCCCATCGGCGGAGCCTGTGGGACCCGGCCATATGGTGCGCTGTTTCCATCCGTTGAACGCCGAAGCCGACGCAGATCGCGACGAGAGGGCCAGAGCATGAGCGCCACATCCCCGCAGACCGAGCCGATCCTCTCGGTGCGCGACCTGACCGTGCGCTTTCCCATCCGCGGTCCCTTCGGCCGCAACGAAGGCGAGATCAAGGCCCTGGACGAGGTGGCATTCGACCTTCGGGCCGGCGAGATCCTCGGGCTGGTGGGCGAGTCGGGCTGTGGAAAATCGACCCTCGGCAAGACGCTGATGGGCATTCAGCATCCCGATTCGGGATCCATCCTCCTTGAAGGCCGCGAGATCGCCGGGCGCTCCCCGCGCGAAGCGCGCGCCCTGCGCCGCCGCCTGCAATATGCCTATCAGGACCCCGGCGCCTCGCTCGATCCGCGCTGGAAGATCGGTTCCTCGCTGGAAGAGCCGCTGATCATCCACACCGCCCTCAACCGTCGGCAACGGCGCGAGAAGGTCGCGGAGATCCTGTCCTCGGTGGGTCTGCCCGCCGGCCACGCAAATCTCTTCCCGCACGAGATATCCGGCGGCCAGCAACGCCGGGTCGGCCTCGCCCGCATTCTGATGCTGAACCCGGAGATCGTCATTCTCGACGAGCCGACCGCCGGCCTCGACGTTTCGGTGCAGGCCACCGTCCTGCGGCTGTTCCGCGACCTGCGCGACACATTCGACCTGACCTATATCTTCATCAGCCACGATCTGTCGGTGGTCCGGCTGATGTGCCATCGGATTGCGGTGATGTATCTCGGACGGATCGTCGAGGCCGGGCCGGCCGACGCGATCATGGACACCCCCCGGCACCCCTACACCCAGTCGCTTCTTGCCGCGATCCCCAAGGTGAACGGTCCCCGGGTCACCGAGACCTTCTGGCTGGAGGGCGAACCTCCGGACGCCGCGCGACTGCCGCCGGGATGCCGGTTCCAGAGCCGCTGCCCGCATGTGAGGCCGATCTGCAGGCAGGAGGATCCGGCGGATCGTGTCATGGACGGCCGTACGGTCGCCTGCCATTTCGCCGGCGAGATCGCGCCGCCCGCGGCAAGGGAACGGACGAACGCATGAGCAAGGTCGCCATCGTGACGGGAGGCGGCCGCGGCATCGGCCGGGGCTGCGCCCATGAACTCGCCAGACAGGGTCTGGACATCGTGCTCGTCGACCTGATCGAGGAGGATCTCGCGCGGACCCGCACCGAGATCGAGGCCATGGGCCGGACCGGACGGATCGATGTGCTGGTCAACAATGCCGGCCGGTCCAACGACCGGGGCATTCTGGAAATCGACGAGGAGGCGTTCGACCGCACCATCGCGATCAACCTCAAGGGCGCGTTCAACTGGACGCACGCCGTGGCCCCCCACATGATGGAGCGCCAGACGGGGCGGATCGTCATGATGTCGTCGCTGAACGCCTATTCCGGCGGCGTGACGAGCGCGGTCAGCAAGTTCTCCTACACCGCCGCCAAGGCCGGGCTTCTGGGCATGACGCGGGCGCTCGCCAAGGAGCTCGCGCCCCATGTGCTGGTCAATGCGGTCTGTCCGGGCGTGATCGAGACCGAACGCGGCAACGCCATGATCCACGCCCGCAAGGACGAACTGGTGGCCGGCATCGCGCTGGGCCGCACCGGCACACCCGCCGACGTCGCCCAGGCGGTGGCCTTTCTCGCATTGTCCGAACCCTGCTTCGTGACCGGCCAGGACATCGTCGTCGACGGCATGCAATGGATCGCCTGACCCGGATCGGCGGGGCGGCCCGGCCCTGGGTGCCGCTCGTGGTCTTGGTTACCCTGGTCCAGGCGGTGCTCGCGCTGATGAGCCGGACCCTGCCGATCTTCGGAATGCCGCTGACGGAAACCGGCGGCATGCCCCCGGAGGCGGTCGGCCAGCTCTCCTCCGCGACCAGCTTCGGCAGCATGGTCTTCTTTCTCTGGGGCCCCGCCCTCCTTGCCGGGGTCCAGCCGCTGCGCCAGCTCCAGCTCGGCTGTGCGACGGCGGCGCTCGCGATGCTCGCCTGCGCGGCGGGGCGATGGGAGGGGATGCTGCTCGCCGCCTTCCTGATCGGCTTCGGCTACGGACCGTCCGCACCGGCGGGCAGCGATCTCCTGATGCGGATCGTGCCCAGGGGACGGCGCGCAACCATATTCTCCATAAAGCAGGCCGGCGTCCCTCTGGGCGGGCTGGCCGCGGGCCTTCTGCTGCCCGCCGTCGCCGCCCGCTTCGGCGGGGTCACGGCCGCATTGGCAACCGCCTCCGGCCTGGCAATGGCGACAGCCTTCGCACTCGGCTTCTGGAGCGGCACGGCGGAGTCCACCGCGTCCGCGCGCGGCGCGAAACCGCTTCACGACCTGGTTCTGGCGCCGGTCCGGCTGCTGGCGCTGGTGCTGTCCTCGCCGCGGCTGCGCCTCGTGACCGCGGCCGGTTTCGCACTGGGTATCGCGCAGGGCATCGTGATGGGGTTCTATCCGGTCTTCCTGAGCGACCATGCCGGCTGGTCCGTGGCCGCCGCGGGCGCCGCCTTCGCCCTGCTTCAAGGCATCGGCGTCCCGGGACGGATCGTCATGGGCTGGCTCAGTGACCGCATGGGCGAGCCGGTCCGTGCGATGGCCGGCCTCTGCTTCGCATCCGGCCTCACCATGATCCTCCTGACCACTATCGGCCCGGACAGTTCCGCCGCCCATGTCGGCCTGCTGTCGGCGCTCGCGGGCCTCACCGTGGTCTCCTGGAACGGCGTGTTCCTGACGGGCCTGGCCGAGGCCGCCCCCGAAGGCCGGGTCGGCGAGATCACGGCCGCCGGAACCTTCGTCCTCTTCAGCGGCTACGTGGTCTGCCCCCTGATCATCCAGGCGGTGTTCACCGCGACCGAGGGGTACACGACCGGTCTTCTGATCTCCGGGGCCACCCCGCTGCTGGCCGGCCTGGCCCTGATTGCCGGCCATGTCCGCCACGCCTCGAAACCGCCGGCCTAGACCGCTTTCAGGACAGGTGGGCACCGCTTTTGCGGCTGGAAAACGCGGCAGTCAAAGGACATGCGCCCTAGGCTGGCCGGCCTTCCATGAGCCGGAGCGGCTCGTAGATCATGACCGTCTGGCCGTGCTGGTTGCGGACGGTGTTGCGTGTGCGCACGAGCCCGCGGGAGCCCTTGCTTTCCTTGCGGACCTCCAACACCTCGATCTCCACGTCGAGCGTGTCCCCGGCGACAGTCGGGCCCTTGATGTCCATCGTGGTCCCGAGGAAGGCCAGGCCGGTTTCCTGGGCGGTGGCGTTCAGGGCCAGCCCCTCCGCCACGGCGAACACCAGGGCACCCGGCGCGGGCTCCCCCTTGATCGCCGACGCCGTGCGCCGGTATTCCGCATTGGTGAAGAGAACCTCCACCATGCCGGCCAGACCGACGAAATTGCCGATGTCGGACGAAGTCACCGTCCGCCCGTAGGTCAGATACCGGGCGCCCGGCACCATGTCCTGCCAGTAGAAGCCGCGCCCCAGGCGCTCCGGCGCGCTCATTCCGGCACCGCCGGCGCGGGCCGTGCCCGCATGAGGGCCGCGCGCGTGCAGGAGGCCACGAGCACGCCGTCCTGGTTGAAGGCGCGATGCTCGAACTCGACGATCCCCTGCCCGGGCCGCGATTTCGACGGCCGCGCCGAGACCACCTCCGTCTCCACCCCGAGCGTATCGCCGTGAAAGACCGGATGGGGGAACGACACCTCGCGCATCCCCAGATTGCCGAGGGTCGTGCCGAGCGTCGTCTCGTGAACGGAGATGCCGATCATCATGCCAAGCGTCAGGAGCGAGTTGACCAGGGGCTGTTTCCACTCCGTCGCCCCGGCGAAATGCCGGTCGATATGCAGGGGCTGCGGGTTCATGGTCTGCACGGAAAAGCCCACATTGTCGGCCTCCGTGACCGTGCGCGTGATGGCATGGCGGATCACCATGCCGGGCTCGAACTCCTCCAGCCACAATCCGGCCATTCAGCTGTCCTCCCGTGTTCCCGTGCCGGCCGCGCGGACGATGCCGCTGGCGATGAAGCCCTCCGCCTCCTCCTCCCCGAAGCCGAGCTCGGCGAGCAGCGCGCGGGCATCTCCTCCCAGCTCTGGCGGCGGCGCGTCGGGCGCCTCGCCGGCGCCCCGGACGACGACGGGCTGGGGCACCGACCGCGCCCGCGTGGGCAGACCGTCCGTCGGGCGGAAGAAGCCGACGGCCTGCAGATGCTCGTCGGCGAGAAGGTCCTGCAGCGAATTCACGCGCGAATGGGGCACGTCGATCCGCTCGAAGGTCGCGATCCACTCCTCCGTGGTCCGTTCCGGCATGTGCCCGGAGAGGATCTCGTACATGTCGCCGACATGGCGCGAGCGTTCGGTGGCATCCTGGAACCAGGGTTCCCCGGCGACATCGGCGCGACCGATCTCCTCCAGGACGCGCCGCCAGTGCGCCTCGGTGTAGGGCAGGACGGCGATCCAGCCATCGGCGCTGCGGAACGGCCTGCGATGGCGGTTGAGGAGACGCTGATAGCCCGGCCGGGCCGCCTCGTCGAAACTCGCGGCGGCGAGATGCTCCGTCATGACGAAGGACGTCATCGCCTCGAACATCGGCACCTCGATCTCCACGCCCCTGCCGGACTTCTCGCGTCCGTAAAGAGCCGCCGAGATCGCCTGGGCGGCATAGATGGCGGTGATCTTGTCGGCGATCACACCCGGCACATAGGCCGGGTCCGCGCCCGTATAGGTCGGCAGCCAGGCGATGCCGGAGGCGGCCTGGATCACGTCGTCATAGGCCGGCCTCGCGGCATAGGGCCCCTCGCTGCCGAACCCGATGGCCGAACAGTAGATCAGGCGCGGATTGAGCGCGCGCAACGCCTCCGGCCCGAGCCCGAGGCGCTCTATCGCCTGCAGGCGCATATTGTGCAGGAAGACATCCGCCTCCGCGACGAGGCGGCGCACGATGTCGCGCCCCTCCTGCGTCTTCAGGTCTATGGCGATGCTCTTCTTGTTGCGGTTGCTGTTGGCGAACATGGAGCTCTCGCCCGCCGGCGAGCGCGGATCGACATAGCGAGCGAGGTCTCCGGCAGGGGCTTCCACCTTGACGACGTCGGCGCCGAAATCGGCGAGCATCTGCCCGGCCATCGGACCGAGCACGATCGTGGTCATCTCCACGACCCGGACCCCTTTCAATAGATCGAGCACGTAAGACCTCCGGATATGAGGGCGGAGGCGGCGCCGCTGGCCGCCCCCCGCCCGGGACTTCAGATGCCCTGTTCGCGCAGCTTCCGCACTTCGGCGCGGAAATCGGAGAGGATCTCGCTGCCCTTCTTGCCGCGGGAATCGAGCGCGGACGCCCAGTCCTTGGCGACGGTGGCGAAGGCGTCGTCGAGCTTTGCCTTGTCCTCCTCGCTCAGCGCGAAGACGTCGGCACCGCCATCGGCGAGCGTCTCCGCCAGCTCGCCCTCGGCCGTGTCGAAGGCGGAGCAGGCGCTTTCCGTCACCTCGCGCCCGACGCGGGTCAGCACCTCCTGGATGTCCTCCGGCAGGCTGTCCCACTTGGTCTGCGAGATCGCGTAGGTGATGCCGACCGTCCCGAAATTCGCGTTGCTGGTGGCCGACCCGACGATCTGGTCGAGGCCGTAGGAATAGGTCGAGGTGAAGGGCAGCAGCGCGCCGTCGATCGTCCCCTTGGTCATCGCGTCGAAGATCTCCGGCGGGGTCATGCGCACGGGCGCGGCGCCGACGGCCTGCAGGGAGAGCTCCATCGCGCCCGGATTGGAGCGCATCTTCTTGCCCGCGAAATCGGCGAGCGACGCAACGCCGGCCCGTTTGGAGAAGATCGCCTGATAGGGGGACAGGGCGACGTTATAGAGAACGCGGACCCCGTTGGGCTTGAACTCCAGCTCGTCCAGCTTGCCGCCGGGCCGCACGAGCTCGGCGAAGGCGAGCGAGCCCTCGCAGGACGAGGCGATCTCGCCCGGCAGCTCGACCACGCCGCCGAGCGGCATCTTCTCGGAGACATAGGACGGCACGATATAGCCGATATCGGCGATGCCGGCCTGCGTGATCGAGAGAATGTCCTTCGCCTTGGCGAGCTGCTGGGCGGGATAGTGCTCGAACGCGACGCGGTCGCCCAGCTCCTCCTTGACGCGCTCCATGAAGACTTCGGTCGTGTTGCGGGTGATGATGTGCGCGGCGGGCAGGCTGTCGGCGATCTTGAGCGTCACCTCCTGGGCCGTGGCGGTCCCGGTCGTCGCGGCCGTCGCGGCCAGCGCGGCGGCCAAAGCGAAAGATGTCAGTCCTGTCTTCATCGTTTCCTCCTCGAAGATTTTCGGGTCTTGTCAGCACTCCACGCGCGCGCCCTCTCCATAGGGCGGCGCGTAGCAGATCAGGACGCGAACGGGCCCGTCCCCGATCGCGGTGAAGGTGTGCGGCATGTCGGCGGGGAAGAAGCAGCACTCCCCGGCCCCGATCTCGCGGGCGAGACTGCCGATCTCCACCCGCGCCCGGCCCTCCAGCATCCAGCAGAACTGGTCGATGCCGGGGTGGAGATGCGCCGAGGCTCCCTCGCCCGGCTCGATCCGGCCGATCAGGACCTCCATCTGGGTCGCCCCGGTCTCCGGCGAGACGAGCCTGCGGTTGACCGTGCCGCTGTGGCCGCGCGGCGAATAGGGCTCGGCGTCGGCCTCGCGCATGAAGAATTTCTCGGGATCGATATGGGCAGCCTTGGCGGCATGGTCGGTCATGGGTTTCCTCCTCGGGATCAGTCGATCGTGCCGGGCAGCCACAGGACGAGCCCGGGCAGCGCGACCAGCAGGGCGAGCACGACGAGATGGGCGACGACATGCGGGGCGACGCCCCGGAAGACCTCCGCCAGCGGCCGCTCGGCATAGCGCGTGACCACGAAGATGTTCATGCCGAGCGGCGGCGTGATCATCCCGACCTCCGCCGCGACGACGACGAGGACCCCGAACCACACCTCGTCGAAGCCGAGGCCGGTGATCGCGGGAACCATGATCGGGACCGTCAGGATCAGGATGGCGAGCTGGTCCATGAAACAGCCGAGCAGCAGGTAGAACACGATGATCCCGGCCATGATCACGTATGGCGACACGTCGAGCCCCGTGATCCAGCCGACGAAGGCCGGCGTGATCTGGCCAAGCGTCAGCACATAGCCGAAGACATGCGCGCCGATGATGATCAGGAAGATCATGCAGGTCGCGCGGACCGCACGCGCGAGCGCGCCCCACAGGCTCCTCAAGGTCAGGGTGCGGAAGGCGGCGGCGATCAGGAAGGCACCGAACGCGCCGAGCCCCGCCGCCTCGGTGGGCGTGGCGATGCCGAGATAGATCGATCCGGTGACGCACATCAGGAGAAGCAGCATCGGGCCGATCTCCTTCAGCGCGCGCAGCTTGTCGCGCATCGGCCACGCCCTGGCGACGGGCGCGATCTCCGGGTTCCGCCCGATGAGCACGTAGATCGTCGCAATGATCGCGAGCGTGACGAGGATGCCCGGAATGACGCCGCCGATCAGCAGGTGCGCGATATTGGCCTCCACGATGATGCCGTAGAGGACGAGTGCGATGGAGGGCGGGATCAGCATGGCGAGCGTGCCGGAGACGGCGACCACGCCCGCGGAGAACTTCGCCTCGTATCCGGCCCGCCGCATCGCCGGGATCGACGTCGACGACAGGGCGGCGGCCGCCGCGGTCGACGAGCCGGAGATGGCGCCGAAGCCCGCGCCAGCCAGTGCCGTGGCCACCGCGAGCCCGCCGGGAAGCCGCCCCACCCACACCGTGATTGCGCGGAACATCCGGTCGGCAATGCCGCTGACGATGACGAACTCGGCCATCAGGATGAACAGGGGAACGGCGATCAGCTCATAGCTGTTCGTCGTCGACAGGGGCGTGGTGGACAGAACGGACAGCGCGCTGTTGAAACCCACGATGGCCATGAGCCCGGCAAGGCCGGTGAAGGTCAGCGCGAATCCGACCGGGACGCCCAGCAGCAGAAGGGCGAGCAGGCCGGCGACGACGGCAAGCGAGATCATACCGTGAGCTCCTCGTCCGCCTCTGTCGCGGGCTGCTTGCCGGTGACCACAGCGATGGCCGCCTCCACCGCCCTCGCGGCGCAGACGAGGATCATCGAGACCGATCCGACAGGCACGAGCGCGTAGCTCGCCCAAGCCGGCCAGGGAATGATGCTCGCGATCATCTCGTCATTGGCGAAGCTCTGCCAGGCGCGCTCCCAGGAGACCCAGAACAGCAATCCGAAGATCCACAGGCCGATCAGCGCGGAGACGAGCTGCGACAGCGACTGCAGCCGGGCGGGCATGGACACCATGAGAATGTCGACCGCCAGATGCTCGTTGCGCCAGTAGGTCGGGCCGAAGCCGAAGAAGAACACCGCCGGGGTGAGATAGAGCACCACGAGATCGTGGGCGAAGAAGATGGGCGTGCCCGCGCCGTAGCGCAGGGCCACGTCGGCCACGACCAGCAGGGTCAGGGCGGCGAGCGCGACGACCGAGACGCCGGTGAACGCGCCGTCCACGATGGACATCGTCCGGGCGATCATGCCGCCGACCAGCCATCGTCGACCTGCGCCCGGATCGCGCGGATCGTGTCGGCAAGGACTTCGGCGATCTCCTCGTGGCGCCCCTGCATCCGGTAGTTGGGCCCGGCGACCGACAGGCCGAGCTGCTGGCCCGCGACCTCGAGCAGCATGCCGATGCCGGAGACCTCCGGGGTGTATTCCGTGGCGTTGAGGAACCAGCCGCGCGCGCGCCCGTCCCGGATATTCCGCATCAGGGCGTCGATATCCGTGATCGAGGTCCTGGCCGCGCCGGAGAAGTCGATCCTCTTCAGTTCGCGCTCCAGCACATCGTCGGGGAGCGCGGCGAGGATCGCCTTGCCCGACGAGATGGCATAGACGGGCCGCGTCTCGCCGGGGCGGGCGGAATAGCGCACGCCCTTCGGGGATTCGAGCGTGTCGAGATAGATGACGTTGTCGCCGTCGCGCGCGGCGAGCAGCACCGTCTCCCCGGTCCTGTCCCTGAGCTCGCCCATATGATCGCGGACGAGGCCGAGCACCGGATCGCCGTCGAGAATGGACCGGCTGACATCGTACATCCGCCGGGTGGGGTAGAAGCCGCCGCGCCGGCGGACCTCGAAGAGATAGCCGCGGTGCCTGAGCGTCGCCACGAGATTGCTCGTGCTCGACAGGGGCAGGTCCAGCGTCTCGGAAAGCTGGGTGAGCGTCGCGGGCTTCCGGGCCTGCGCGAAATACTCGAAAAACCGCAGAACGTTATCCGCCTGGCGGACCGTCATCGGCATCCTCCCTGCCGCCTTGCGTCCGGCGCCCGCATCTGCGGGTCGCCCCGGATCGCGATGGCGTCCTTATTCTTCACATATGTGAAGTTTTATTCCTGTATATGGATTAAACAGATCGGACGGCCCGCGTCAAGCGATCTCCGGGCGGGGCTGTGTCTCGAGTTCGGGTGGCCGCGCAAGCGGGCCCCCACGAGCGGCGTCAGAAACATGGATCCCCGCTTCCGCGGGGATGGCGAAGGGAAAGACTTCAGCGTTCCGGGCGGGAGTGGGGCGCCGGGGTACGCGGCTGTCCGGCCTCGGTGTGCCGGCGCCGGACGGTGCGCACGACGAGCCATATGACGATGACCGCCAGCGGCACCGACGCCCCCGTGACGAGGTCGGCGTCCACAGGCAGCCCCGCACGATGGGCGGATTTCGACAGATAGCCGATCAGGCCGACCGTATAGTAGGAGATGGCGGCGACGGAGAGCCCCTCCACCGTCTGCTGCAGGCGAAGCTGGAGCCGGGCCCGACGGTCCATGGAGTTCAGCAGGCTCGCATTCTGGCGCTGCAGCTCGACATCGATCCAGCTGCGCAGAAGCGCCGTGGCGCGGGCGAGCTTGCGGGAGAGATTGGCCTGACGCTCCTCGACCGACTGGCAGGTCCGCATGGCGGGCGCCAGCCGGCGCTCCAGGAACAGCCCCATGGTCTCGTGGCCCGGCACGGCGACCTCGGCGAGCGAGGCGATCCGTTCCCTCACAATGTCGTAATAGGCCCGGCTCGCCCCGAAACGGTAGAGCGACAGCGCCGCATTGGCCTCCAGCTCGGCGGCCAGGCGCGTGATCTCGGCGAGCATGTCGTCGGCCTCTTCGCGGGCCCAGCGCTTCATTCTCTGCGTGATCGCCGTCAGCCGGTCCTCGATCGCCCGGATCTCCGGGGAGAGCGACTGGGCGAGCGGCAGGCCGAGGACCGCGAGCGTCCTGTAGGTCTCGATATCCAGGAGGCGCTGGACGAGTGCGCCGCGGCTGGCATCCGTCAGGCCGCGATCGATCACCAGGAACCGGGTCAGCCCGTCCCCGTCCTGCCGGAAGTCGGTGAAGATGTCGGCCTGCCCGTTGCCCGTCCTGCTGTGGCACAGACTCGTCCGGTCGAGATCGGAAACCGCGTCCTCCTCGTCCGAGAGCGCGGGGCGGATCTCGATCCGGATCGCGGAGATCAGCGGGCCCGGCGGACGGAACCCGTCGCCGAAGGGGTGCTGGTCGACCTCCGCGCCGAACCGGGCCGGCGCCGGCGCATCCCAGAAATAGGTCGAGAACTCGGTATGCCGCTCCCAGCGAAGCGTCCCCTGCCCCCAGGCGAGCGCATGATGGCTCGTCTGCTCGTCGGGCGGGGACACGCCGCGCGACCGGGACAGGTCGGCCATGATCTGCCGGTCGCGCTCGGGATCGTTCTCCGTCAGGAAGGCGAGCTGAAAGATGATCCGCGAGGACGGAACGAGAACATAGGGCCGCGCATGGACCTCCCCGAGCGCGCGGGCGCGTTCCTCGGCGACGGGGAAGGCAAAGGCTCGCTGTTCCATGTAGGCGCCCCTCGCAGGCGGCACGGCCCCGGACTGTCCCCGCGATCCTAGCAGACGCGGGCACGTTCCTCTAACCGTCCCGGAGCGCCCCGCATCCCGGGACGGCCGTTCGTGCCGTCCTGCCCTATCTGCCGAGGAACCTGAACGGTTTGGCCGGCACGAACTTGTCCGTGGCGTCGCCCGAATAGATCCGGCTCTGGTCCGGGCCGAGATCGAGCTTCATCACCTGACCCGACTCCTCGGAGAAATCGACCGACTTGAGATCGACCCAGAAGGTGTTGGGCGTCAGCGCGGACTCGAAGAAGTAGAGCTTGCGCGCCTGGTCGGACACGGTGCGCCAGCGCGTGGACGAGATGTTCGGCTCGTCCGGCGTTGAGATGCCATAGGGCACCGAGACGTTGCGGATGATGGAGAAGACGCCGGCCACGGCAAGGTTCGGCTTGTCGAATTTCGGGATCGCGTTCACGTAGAAGGAGGCGCGCGCGAAGCGGTCGGCGGCGCGGTTCGTGCCCGGCAGGAAGACAGTGCCGCCGATCTGCTGCCAGTAGTCGTCGAGGGCGAGCTGGCGCTCGAAGACGGGCGAATTGGTCATCACCTGGTAGGACCGGCTGTGGTGGATGACCTGCTTGCCGTCGATATACTCGACGATGGCGCTGTCGCCGCTGGCGTCCGACAGAGACAAGTGCAGCGTGGCGAGCCTGTCCTCGCCCGGCACGGCGTCGGTGACGATGGTGAACGGGTTTTTCTCAAGCGCCGCCACCGCTTCGGAGACCGTGGCGAAATTGTCGAGCACATACTGCGCCCAGGCCGCGATGGTCAGGCCGGGGCTCTCGCCCTTATAGGCGGGATACTCCGACTCCGCGAGCCACAGCACATTGGCCACGAGCCCGGCCTCGTTCATGCCGTCGGTGGTCGAGATATCGTAGCCCGACGCGATGACGCTGCCGTATTTCGAGGTCCAGCGGATCGAGTTCGGCCCCGCCTCGCCGCTGCGCTCCATGCCGCGCGGGAAGATCCACAGATTGGTGGCGACATCCGTCCTCCAGTCCATCGACCGCGCCGTCAGCACGGTTTCGCCGGCGCCCAGATAGACGAACCGGGTGCAGGCGGCAGAGATCGTCGGCGCCAGCGCCGTGACGAGGGCAAGACCGGCGGCCAGCGCCGGGGCGGCGACGCGGCGGGAGAGTGCGCAACGGGGCATGATGGGTGTGGACCTTTCCTCTCGGATGAACGCTGAGACCACTATGGACGAATACATCTGACATTCACAATACGCGCGGCGACGGCCGGACCCGGCGGCGGGATTGCCCCTTGCCCGATCGGCTCCGCGAAATGTCAGTTGCCGGTCATGAGAACGGTCGCGTCCCCCGCCATCCCGTCGATCCGGTCGAGCGGAACGACCTTCGGCTCCTTGAGCGCGGAGAGCCTGTTCAGGTCGAAGACGGAGAAGTTCATGGCCTTGTAGGTGCGCAGGAAGAACAGCCCGCGGTCGAGATCGGAGAGATTCGTCCAGGAGGTGAACTCGGTCGCATAGGGTTCCGCCCCGCCCTGGTCGAGGCCCGCAACCTCCAGATGGCCGCCGCCGTCCTGGGGATAGTCGATCGTGATCCCGCGCGGACGGTCGAAATTGTTCATGACATGGGCGAGGGTCTGCACCGCCTCGTCGGCGGTCTCCGCGCGTTCGGTGAACTGTGCATAGTAGGCCGCCCGCACGAAGCGCCCGACGGAGGTGCTGGACGATGGCAGGCCCGCCGTCGCGATGCCGGAATCGGGCTGGGCGGCGGCATAGCGGCCGAAGGTGGCACTCGACCGGTCGACATTGGTCAGGAACGTGTAGTTGTCGAGATTGGTCAGGTGCCAGCCGAACTCCGGACCGTTGGTCATGACGCCGACGGGGTTGTCGTGGACGCTCATCTCGCCCCGATTGAACTCGATGACGAGCGAGGCGCCGGAGGCGTCGTGCACCACATAGTGGAACGGCGATTCCACGCCGCCGAGAATGGCGAGCGCCTCCAGGAGGACGGGCTGGCCGGCCAGCGCCTCCCTGAGCTCCGCCACGGTCTCGAATTGCGCGAGAGCCCAGCTTCCCAGATCGGAGGCCGACAGGACCGCGCGGGTCATGGCGACCGATTGCTGCGTGCCGCCCGCGGCCGGGTAGGAGAGCAGGCTGAAGGTCAGCCCCCGCGCATTGAGCCCCTCCAGCACCTTCAGATCGCCGAGGCCGAGCGGCGCCTCCGCGGAGGGCTTGCGGTCGGGCATGGTGACCGCCAGGACCGCGTGCCGGGCCTCGTATTCGAGCGCGGGATGGCCCTCGACCGCCGACGAGAAGGGCGTGCCCTCGGGGAAGTAGACGACCTGATAGGGCAGATCGACCGTCAGTTCCAGCGTGCGGCCGAAATAGACCTTGCCGGCGGCGTCGGTGTAGCTGAGGGAGGTGCACATGTCGGCGGTTCCTGTTGTTGCCGTGAATTGGGGGCGTGCCCGCGTCAGTCCAGCAAGGCCTGTGCCGGCGCGTTCCGGGACGTCATCGCCCCGAGGGCGAAGGCCAGCGACGAGGCCGCGACGAGCGCCGATGCGTGGGCATCGGCCTGCGCCTGGCGCGCATCGAGAAGCCCGGTTTCCGCCGCCGTCGCGTCGGTCAGCGTCCCCACACCGTTGCGATAGGCCTCGAAGGCGGCGTCATAGGTCACCTTCGAGGCGTTGACCAGCTCGCTTGCGGCGTCGTGCGCCTCCAGGGCCGAGCGCAGCGTGTCCACCGCCACGACGATCTCGCGCACGGCGGTGTCGCGGGTCTTCTCGAAGGTCGCCTGTGCCGCGTCGGAGACCGACTGGGCATTGCGCCGCCGGGCCATCCGCACGCCCCCGTCATAGATCGGGATGGTCACGCCAACGAGCACGCCCGACGACGTGGCCTCCGTACCGACCGCCGGCAGGTTGCCGCTCTGCAGGCCGATCTGGTCGTAGGCCGCCACCGCGCCGAGATAGACCTTGGGCATGAAGTCCGCATCCGCCGCGCGCACATTGGCCTTGCTGGCCTTGAGCTCCGCATAGCTTGCGAGAACGTCCGGCCGCCGCGACAGGGCCTCCCGGATCACCCTGTCCGTCGGCAGGGAGCGCGCCCTGGGGAGGCGCCGGTCGGCCGACGAGGCGATCTCGATCGTCGATCTCGGCGAGACGCCCATGGCGCCCAGCAGGTCCTGATAGGCGTCGCGCTGGCCGTCCTGCGCCTGAACCAGGCGAAGCTTGGACTGGGCGACGAGCTGCTTGGCCTGGGCAACCTCGATGCTGGTGCCCGTTCCGTTCCTGTATCGCGCGTCGGCGGCGTCCGCCAGGCGGCGGCTGTTGGCCAGCGTCTGCCGGGCGATCTCCAGATTGTTCTCCGCCGCGCCATAGAGATAGTAGCTGCGCGTCACAGTGTAGATCAGGGCCTGATGCGTGCCGTTGAAACTCACATTGGCCGCATGGGCATTGTGCTTGGCCGCCTTGCGCAACGCCGAACGCTGCCCGAAGTCGAAGACCAGCCATTGCAGCGCGAGGTTCGGCACGATGCCGTCGGTCGTGGTGCTCACCGTATCCGTGCCGCCGTCGAGGTCCGGCAGGGGCGTGGAAACCTTCTGCCGCCCTCCGATGACATTGGCGGTGATGACCGGCAGGAAGCTCGCCTCGGCCATGCCGACCGCCAGGGCGGCCTGGCGCGCCTCTTCCCAGGCGATGCGCGTGGAGGGATTGCGCCTTTGCGCCAGATCGATCAGCTCCGGCAGTCTGTAGACCCGCCCGGACTGGATGCCCGGCGGCACCTGCGCGACCGCCGGTTCGGACGGCACGGAGAAATCGCCCGGCGCCGATGCCGCCTCCTCGGGCGCCCAGGGCTTGTCGGGCGCTGCAGGAGCCTCGTTCAGATTGTCGCTCGCGCAGCCCCCCAGGGCCGCCATGGCGAGAAGGACAATCGAGAGCCGGACCCCCTTGCGGCATATCATGTCGACAACCTGTCTCATTCAAACCTTCGCGATCTGCTCGAGCCGGTCCAGACCGGCGCCGGGCCCGCTGCCGGAGCCCGGGGCGCTGGACGTTTCCGCCGCGTCCGATCCCGCATCCGGCGCGCCGCCGGCCTGCGCCAGCCGGTCCGCCAGCGCTCTCAGGCGCCCTGGCGTCCCGTCGGTGTCGCGTGCCGTAAGGACCAGCCGGGGGACGCATGCGCGCGCCTCCGCGACGATCTCCGCGATCCGCCCGACCTCGGCCCGCGGCGGCTGCAGGCGGCGCGGCTCGAAGGCGACCGTATCGAGGATATCCGCGGCCTCGGCGAGGCGGGCCTGCGCCTCCGCCGTCCCCGCGACCCGCGTGCCCCTCGCCTCCCGCGGCTGTGCGATCAGGCCCGCGACGGTGTGGAGCGCGGACGCCACCCTGGAGCGCACGGTCTCCATGGCGCTTTTCGGCCAGATCTGGCTGAAGATCAGATAGACGACGACATTGCCGAGCAGGATCCCGACAACCCGGTCGCTGGCCTGCGACATCTCGAAGCTCGGCCCGAAGCCGTTGAGAATGGTCAGGAGGAAGGCCAGCGCGATCTGGACGCCGGCATAGCTGATGCGCTCGCTGCCGGACGACACCCAGGCTGCCGGCAGCACGCCGGCGAACACCAGCACCATGAGCCCGCCGACCGAGGTGAGCCACGGCATGACGAAGAGGAGCGACAGGACGCCCATGCCGGCGCCGATCAGGCAGCCCGCGATCCGCAGGGCAAGTTTCCTGACCGTTTCGCCGGTGGAGCCGAGCGCGGCGACGTAACAGGTGATCATCGCCGTGTGGATCCCGCCCCAATGGATGCCGGTATATGTGAGGTAGCAGAGGATCGCCGCGATGGAGGTCTTGAGCGCGAAACGCTGATGGTCGGGATTGGTGAAGGCGTCGGGCGCCAGAAAGGGGAGCTTGCGCGGCCGGGGCGTACCGCCGCCATCGGGGGCGGCAAGCTCCTCCAGCGCCGACCAGGCCTCCGCCTCCGCCGCATCGCCTGCCGCCATGGTGCGCTCCGGCCCACCCGGTACGCGCCCGGCCTCCACATCCGCCGCCGCATGGCGCAACGCATCGCTCAGCGCCTCGCGGCGGTCTTCGGCCAGACGCTCCGGCATGGCCGAGGCGGCAAGCAGGATACGGTAGCTCGTCTCGACCGCGCCGTTCAGCCACGCAGACCGGCTCGTCGGCACCAGATGCAGCGCCGCGACGAGCTGCGTCTTCTTCAGCGCGGTGTCGTTGCCCTCGCCGAGGAGCTCCGCGAGCGCGTCCCCGTTGTCCCGGGTGCCGATCCACCGGGCGGCTTCCTCCAGCCGCTCCGCGACCTTGTTGCGGATATGGGTCTGCGCCGGAATGCCGAGCAGCAGGTTGAACCCGATCATGAGGACCATGGGCATGACGGCCATCTTCCACGCCATGAGCAGCCCCTGATCGGCGATCTGGCCGACCGGCACATCGGTCACGAGCGTCATGATGAACGCGATGATGAGGCCCACAATGGCGGCCTGCTCGCCGAGCGGCGTCGCGGAGCTGAGGAAGAGGAAGACGTAGGAGGCGGCGAACATGACCGCCAGGCGCAGCGCCGGATCGTCTATCGTGGCGCCGACGATCGGGATCATCACGACCACGACAACGGTCGCCAGGAGGATCAGGCCGACCGCCGTCACGCTCGTTTCCACCGCGTCCGGCTTCATCAGGAAGATGACCAGATAGCAGCTGATCGCCGATTCCGGGATCTTCAGGAGCATGGCGGTCGCCGCGACGAGCGCGCACAGCAAGGCGACCCGCCACGCCATCCCGGCCCGGCCGGGCGCGGGCTGCAGGTCGCGCCAGGCCTGCCGGGCAATCGCCGGCCAGGGGCTGTCAGCAGCGTTCGTCATGATGCACGATCGAAACGGCCGAGGCGCCGACGCGCATGAGCTCGGCGGGTGGGTCGATCAGCCTGATCCGCACCGGGAACCGCTGCTGGACGCGGACCCAGTCGAGCGACTTCGGAACGATGGGCAGGGTGCTCGGCAGATTGATCTGGTCCTTGGAGCTGACACCCCAGCCGATCCCCTCAACGACGCCCTCGATCTCGCGTTTCCGGTCGGCCAGCGCATAGACGGTCGCGCAGTTGCCCACCGCGATATCGGGC
This sequence comes from Kaustia mangrovi, assembly GCF_015482775.1. Taxonomy (GTDB): domain Bacteria; phylum Pseudomonadota; class Alphaproteobacteria; order Rhizobiales; family Im1; genus Kaustia; species Kaustia mangrovi. The sequence continues at coordinate 2,167,206 of NZ_CP058214.1, forward strand.
AGGGTGGTCTCCGTATAGGCCGCGCTCGCGAACCAGGCACCGGTATCGATGAGCGTGAACACCGATTGGCCCGGCAGCACATATTCCCCCGCCGACACGGTGAGGCCGACCACGCGCCCGTCATGGGGGGCGCGGATGACCGTGTTGGCCAGCTCGTGCTCGGCGATGGCGAGCGCGGCGCGCCGCGCCCGGACCAGGGCCTCCGCCGCCTCCTCGTCGCTGACCAGGGCCTCCGCCGCCTCCGCCTGCCGCAGGGCCTCGTTGAGACTGACCTCCGCATCCCGCTTGGCCGTGCGGGCATCGTCGATCTGCTGGGCCGACACGTAGCCCTTCGGCTGCATCGGAAGGAGGCGTTCGAGCGTCTGGGTGGCGAGCTCGAGATTGGCGCGCGCGCGCTCGACCTGCTCGGCGGCGATGGCCGCATTGGCCTGCTCGGCGCGAATGGTCCGCGACTTGTCGTTCTGCGCGGCCTCGGCGATGGCAAGGTCGGCCCGCGCCTGGTCGACGGCCAGCTTGAAGGCCCGGTCGTCGAGCGTGAGCAGCACCTCGCCCTTCTCGACGAGATCGTTCTCCCGGACGGCGATGGTGCCGATGCGGCCGGCGATGGACGGGGCAATGTGCACGACATCCGCGCCGAGCGTGACGTCGTCCGACATCGGATTGGCGCTGGAGACCCGATAGCTGCGGTATCCAAGCGCGGCGGCACCGGCGATGATCGCCACGCTGATCGCGACGCCGGCGATCCTCGCGCTACGGGCTTTGAGGCTCAGGGCCATCGCCTAGCGCCCCACCGTCGCCAGAAGGAACAGGAAGGCAAGCCCGACCGCCATGCTCATATAGACGGCCACGCGCCAGCGCAGGATATCGTCGAGCCCTGTCGCGACGAAGGCGACGCGCACGAGGACGGTCACGACCGTGCCGGCGAAGATGCACAGCAGCCATGCCGGAAAGAAGCTCCCGAACATCGGCACCGATGGCGCCGCGGCCATGGCCGCATTGGGGGCGAGCAGCCCGCCGGCCAGCACGAATGCCGTCCATCGCGGAGACCGGGTTGTATCGCTGAAACCTCGCTGCAATGAGCCCCCCGCTCTGATTGCATTACCGGTGACAGATCTCCCCAGGTGGAGAATGCCGGACATGTCGTCGTCGGATCGCGCGCTATGGGGTGTCTGGGGAATGAGCCTGTCTGGATCGTTGCCGTCCATCGCCCCGGCAACAGGCCGGAACGCCTCACAATTTCGTCCATGCGGGTTAAGTTTCGGATAACGGGCCCGGCAGCCTTCCGGGCGCGGCGCTCCGCAGAGGGGCGTCAGCCGCCGGCCTTCTGCGCGATCTCGCGCGCGGCCTCGAGCAGCCTGGGGACGTAGCGTTCCTCCAGCTGCTCCATGGAAACCGCGTTGCGGGCGACGACGATATTGAGGCAGCACCTGAGCACGCCATGCACGAAGACGGGTACGCCCGCGCCCGCTTCCGACGAGAAGAACTCGCCCGACTGCAGCCCGTATCCACGCCGTCTCGTGGTCTCGACGATGGTCGCCAGGCGCTCGGGATCCTTCATGAGGCTTTCCGATTCCTCCGAATGGGGGCGCTCGAAGCGCAGGAGGCGCTGTCTCGCCTCCTCGTCGCAAAAGGCGAGCCAGGCGCGCCCCGTGGCGGAGATCGTGAAGGGGATCTGCGAGCCCGGCCCCCGGTGGCGGACGACGGCGAATGTGGCGTCGCGCGCATTCGTGTCGGCGATGACGAGCCTGTCGTCGCGGCAGACCACGATGTCGGAGGGCCAGCCGAGCTCGGCGCGCAGGCGCGCCACCGTCGGCTGGGCGAGCATGACGATCTCATCGTCGGCGTCGTATCCGCTGGACAGGGCGAGCGAACGCAGACCCACGGCATATTCGCGGCGCTGCGCGTCATAGCTGGCGAACCCCGCCGAACACAGCGTCTCCAGCATGCGCAGCGTCGTCGCCTTGGAGATGCCGGTGCGCTTGTGAATGGCGGTCAGGCCCGCGGGCCCGATCGCATTGAGGGCCTCGAGCACCTCCAGCACCCTGAGGGCGGCGGTAACCGGCTTGTAGACCAAGCTGCGTTCATCCTTCTCGTTGCGGTCCCGCCCGGCGCGGCCCGGGCATGCCCGTCCTGACTACAACAGCCGGCCGCCGACGGGAAGCCGCCGGCCGTATCCCGGCCCGGCCGCTCACATCACGCCGGGCAGCCACAGGGAGAGCTCCGGCCAGGCGACCAGAAGGGCGATCACGACCGCCTCGCAAACCAGGAACCAGCCGAGCCCCGCGAAGATCTGGTTGAGCGACACCGCGTCCCCCACCACGTTCTTCACGACGAAGGCGTTCATCCCGACCGGCGGGGTGAGCAGCCCGACCTCGATCATCTTCACCACGAGCACGCCGATCCAGATCAGGTCGAGCCCGAGCCCGTCGAAGACGGGCAGGAAGATGGGCAGGGTGAGGAGCATGATGCCGATGGGATCGAGAAACATGCCGAGCACGAGATAGACGACGATCATCACCAGGATGACCGCTATGGTGGAGAGCTCCCAGCTCGCCACCAGATCGCCCATCAGGTTCGGAATCCCGGCCATCGCCAGGAAGCGCGTCAGCAGGATGGCGCCGATGGCGATGAAGAAGATGGAGGCGGTCGTCTCGATGGCCTCCATGACGCTCCTGACGAAGGTCTCGCGCGTCAGGCGCCCGGTCGCCAGCGCGATGAGCAGCGCGAAGGACGAGCCGAGCGCGCCGGCCTCCGTGGCCGTGGCGATGCCGGAGAAGATGCTGCCGACAATGCACACGATGAGCAGCGGCAGGGGCCAGATGTCCTTGAGCGCGGCCAGCTTCTCCGCCAGCCCGCCCCGGATCTCCGCCCTGGGCGCGAGGCCGGGATCGAGCATGCAGCGGATGACGATCATCGCCGTATAGGCGACGGCGGTGATCAGCCCCGGCACGATTCCCGCCACGAGCAGCGTGCCGATGGGCTGCTGCGTGTACCAGCCATAGAGCACGAAGGCGATGGAGGGCGGGATGAAGGCACCGAGCGTGCCCGATGCCGCGATGGTGCCCGTCGCCAGCCCCTTGTTGTAGCCGAAGGACAGCATCTCCGGGATGGCCAGCCGGCCCATCGCGGCGGCCGTCGCAAGACTCGAGCCGGACGCGGCGGCAAAGCCGGCGGACGCGAAGTTCGACGCCACGGCAAGCCCCCCGGGCAGCGGATTGAACCACAGGCGGGCAGCGGCATAGAGCGAGCGCGTGAGGCCCGTGTGATAGGTGAGCGCGCCCATCAGGAGGAACATCGGGACGGCGGACAGCGACCAGGACGCGGCAAAATCGAACGGCAGGGAGCCGAGCATGCCGAAGGCCGGCCGGGTCCCGCGCAGGGCGATGATGCCGCCGAGCGAGACGGTCGGCAGGGCGATGCCTATGGGAACGCGCGCGGCCAGCAGCACGAACAGGATGGCCACGGCGATGAGGGCGATTGACGGTCCGTCCATGGAATGTCCTCTCTGACGCCGCGACGCGGTTCACTGTGCGGGCGGAAGGTCGCGCGGGGCGGCCCCATCGTCCGGCCGCGCATCCGCCCCCTCCTGCGGCAGCCACCGCCGGCCGGTGAGGCCGAACCGCAGGTCGTCGGCGGCGAGCAGGACGAGCCACGCCAGCATGAAGACGCAGCCCGCGGGCACCAGCCAGCGCGCGGGCCACACCTCCACATAGCCGAACGCCGTCTCCCAGGTTTCGCGGATCCGTGTCTGATGGGCCGCCTCGGCGGTGGTGAACCACACGAGCAGCGCGAGATAGACGACGCCGAGCACGCCGCCAAACGCGTCGAACAAGGCGCGCCGGGACGCGGTGAGCTTTTGCGTGAAGAGGTCCACCCCGATATGGCCGCGCTTGCGCGTCACGAAGCCGAGCGGCAGGAAGATGAGCGCCACCATGTAGAAATGCGACACCGCCTCGAGCGTCAGCGGTATGGGGAAGTTGAACAGGTACTTCGAGGCCACATCGAGGGAGACCTGGACCATCATCGCGACGACCGCGAGGATCGACAGCCCGACGATCGCGGAGTTCACCCGGTTCAACCAGCGATATGCAAACCGCATTTGCGTCCCCCGCACCCTGTGTCGCAGGTCCCGCGCCCGGCCGGGCGGATGCCGGCGCTCAGAACTCGGCCCTGGAGAAGATCTCGCGGTCGAGCGCGTCCGCGAACGCCGCCTCGTCGTCGCCCGTTTCCGCAACGATCCTGCGCCATTTGTCGACGAGCGCCATGAAGGTCTCGACGCGCTCGGCGGCCCCGTCCAGGCCGGCCTCCTCGGCGGTGGCGACGGTGTTGGCGATCTCGCCGTCGCGGAACTCGGCGAGCGCCTCCGTGAGCTTCGGGTCGGGCTCGACGAGCGCGACGCCCTTGCGCTCCGCCTCAGCGAGCGCCTCCCCGCTCTGGGTGCGATAGGCGAACAGCGCGTCGGCGACGAGCTTCGCGAGATTGCCGCGGATCGCCGCCCTCTGATCCTCCGGCAGCCCGTCGAAGGTCGCCTTGTTCATGTAGAGGAGCCCGGCATTGAAATAGCTCCCCATCGGCAGGTCGATGATATTGGTGACGACGTCGCTCAGATTATAGGACTCCAGCCATGCCGCGGAGGCGACGGAGCAGTTTGCCTGACCGCGCTGCAGGGCCTCGTAGACCTCCGAGCTCGGGATCGTGACCGTGGTGGCGCCGAAGGTCTCCACGAGCACCCCCATGCGCCCGCTGGCGCGCGTCTTCTTGTTCTGGAGGTCGTCGTAGCCGCGCGTGTCGTCGGCGCACATGAGCAGATAGGGGTCGGGCGCGTAGTAGGCGAGCGAGACGAGGTCCTTGTCCGCGCGTTCCGTCCGGCAGGCCTCGCAGGCGACGAGCTGCATCTCGTTGGCCGCCGCGGCGAAGACGATGAAGTCGTCCGTCAGGGCGATCATGTCCCCGAACATCGAGGTGACCGGAAGTTCCTGGCGGGTATAGATGTCGAGCACGAGGCCGGAGTCGACGATGCTGTCCTCGATGATCTGGACCGCTTCCTTCACGCTGCCCATCGTGCCGCCGGGGATGAGCTCCCAGCGCAGTGCGCCGCCGGTATCCTCCGCGACCCGTTCGAAGAAGGGAGCCAGGGCCTTCTCGTGGATCACATGGGGGGCGGGAAGCGAGCTGCCATAGGTCAGGCTGGTCTCGGCGCGGGCCGCGCCCGGCACGGCGCCCGCGGCGAATGCGGCAGCCGCCGCGGCGGCGAGAACTGTCTTGCGGAACATCGGCGGTCTCCTCTGGGCTGCCCCTTCGGACAGTGTTAGGTTCATTAGATGAACCATTGGTTCTAATTATAGATTGCGCATTGAACGGCGCCGTGTCAACGGTCCGGCGACAGCGTCTGTTCCGGTTGACAAAGGGCATCCTCGGACGCTTGATTTACAAAAGAAACCAACGGTTCATTTAATGAACCAAATTGCCGGATGGAGTCGATGCAAGACGCTTCAGTGAAGACCGCCCGTTCCCTTGCCGTCGCCTGCGAGAAGGCCCCGCGCGGGGCAGCAGGGGCATGGCCGTGACGAACCACCCGCTGGCGTCGGCCGCCGCGATGGAGATGCTGGCGGCGGACGGAACGGCGGCGGACGCGACGGCGGCCGCCCTGTTCGCGCTGACCGTCGTGGAGCCGATGATGGTGGGCATCTTCGGCGGCGGCGCCGCCGTCATCCGCAGTGCCGACGGCCGCGAGACGGTGATCGACGGGCTGTGCACGGCGCCGGCCGCAGCGCGGCCGGACATGTTCACGCCGGTCTCCGACGACTGGCCGGACTACATGGAAACCGTCGGCCGCGAGAACCGCGTCGGCATCCGGTCCATCGCCGTTCCGGGCAATCTCCTGGCCTGGTGCGAGCTGGTCGAGGAATATGGCCGGCTGCCGCTCCGCCAGATCCTCCAGCCGGCCATCCGCCATGCCGAGCAGGGGTTCGCGGTGACGCCCTATCTGGCCAACTGCATCGCCGAGCATGCGCAGGATCTGGCGCGGAACCCGGACATCGCCGCCCTCTTCCTTCCCGGCGGAAAGCCGCTCTCGGCGGGCGAGCGGCTGGTGCAGGCCGACTATGGGCGCACCCTGCGCCGGATCGCGGAGGAGGGTCCCTCCGTCCTCTATGCGGGCGCGCTCGGCCGGCAGATCGCGGATCATCTGGGCGGCGCGGGCTCGCCCATGACGATGGCGGATCTGGAGGCCTATCGCACGAAGCACCGCCAGCCGGTGCGCGGCTCCTATCGCGGCTACGACCTCATCGGCCCGCCGCCGCCCTGCTCCGGCGGCGTGCATGTCATTCAGATGCTCAATCTCATGGAGGCCTACGACATCCGGGCCTCGGGCTTCGCGACGCCCGAAACGCTCCATCTGGCGATCGAGGCCATCAAGATCGCCGCCTCGGACCGGCGCGCGGCGACCGCCGACCCCGATTTCGTCGCCGTGCCGGTGGAGCGGCTCCTGTCGAAGACCTATGGCGACCGGCGCCGCGCGGAGATCGATCCGGCGGCGGCCACCGCCTTCGAGCCCCAGGTGCTGGCGAACGAATCCGACAACACGACCCATGTGACCGTGGCCGACGGCGAGGGCAACATCGTCACCTCCACACAGACGATCAACAGCCTGTTCGGCGCCCGGGTCGTCATTCCCGGAACGGGCATCATTCCCAACAACTACATGTATCTGTTCGACCCGCATCCGGGCCATGCGCTCTCGCTGGAGCCGGGCAAGCGTATCACGAGCGGCATCTCCGCCTTCATCGCGCTGCAGGACGGCAAGCCGGCCTTCGCGCTCGGCCTTCCCGGGGCCCACCGCATCCCCTCATGCGTCTTCCAGGCGATCATGAACATCGTCGATCACGGCATGACGCTGCAGCAGGCCGTCGAAGCGCCGCGCGTCTTCACCCAGGGCCAGGCCGTAGAGATCGAGCGCGGCATACCGGAGGAGACGCGCAGCCGGCTCGCCGGGCTCGGCCACCAGATCGTCGATGTCGCCCATGTCGGCGGCGGCATGTGCGCCATCGCCTTCGAGGACGGCATGCTGGAGGGGGCGGCCTGCTGGCGCGCCGACGGCACGCCCATGGGCATGGGCGGCGGACTGGCCCGCGAGGGCGTCAGCTTCTGGCCCGACCCGACACGCCGCCCGCGCCCGGCATGAGCGGAAGGCACCCCCCTCCATCGGCCGGGCCGGAGCACCTTGTCGCTCGCGATGTCGGGAGATGCGCGACCGACCTGCAACCGGGCAGGCACGTCCGACTGCAGGTCGATGGGTCCGGCATGCCGGAGCGGACCGTCCGGCGCCCGGCCGGATGCAAGCCTGCTCCGGGGCGCCCGGCTTAGCCCGGCCTTTGCTCGCGCTTCAATATCTCGGCAATATCGCCCAGCCTGACCGATCCGTTGCCGACCTGGGTCAACCCCTTCTCAGGGTGATTGGTGATCTTCAGCATCGTCTTCTGGCTGTCCTTAAACACATCAAACACCGCATTCGGCACGAGAAACACATCCCGCATGCCAGCGCTACTACCCGCTTTCGTCAACCTGATCAGATCCCCCAGCTTCTTCGACACGGTAGAGGAGGCCTTTAGGCCCTTTACGACGGCGCCGGCAGCGCTACCGGGAGCCGGCCCGGCATAGCTGAACCTGAGTCCCAGGTTAGCGATTTGCTTCAGGGCGCGAGTGCCGTAGTCGTTAGCCTGATGCACTCCGGGTTTGACGCCTGGATCCTTCACGAAGCCTGCGAATATGGGGTTGTCCCCAAAGTCGTCGGGATGTGAGGGGCGCTCGGTCGCGACCTCCTCCGACCAGTCTTCCGGCTTCGTCCACCAGTCTTCCGGCTTCTCCGGCCGTTGTTCCGGGTTCTTCAACCAGTTTTGCGAGATGTTCTCTATGATCTCGTTGGCATTAGCAGTCAGTGTGTCATAGATGCCGCTCTGCGATCCCCTGAAGACGATCGGCCTGACCCCGCCCCCCTGTCGGAAAACAGGTAGGTCCCCAGGGAGACGGCGCAAGCGCTGTCGGGTCGCGCTGGGGGATGAGCGAAAACCAGTCCCCGGCCAGATATAGCGGGTCGGTCAGGCGCTCCACCGTGACCCCCGCCTCGGTGGGAATGATCGTGAGGCGCTCAGGCACCCTTACGGTTTGCGTCGCGACGCTGGTCTCGCCAGACGTGCCGGGATTTCCGGCCACCATTGCGGGGCGGGTCGCTCCCCCGGTATTGGTCAGCCCACTGAATGCGGTTTGCGTGGACGTCGTGCTCGTCGACCCCGCAGTCGCGATGAGTTCGCCATCGTATGGCGCCAGGACGACAGGCTGGCCAGTTACGCTGGAAATATATGGCTCCCTGACGCTTCCCGCGAGCGTGACCCGGCCATCGGCCGTGCTGCCTTCGCTGGCCGTTTCGAAAACGTCTTCGGCACTGCCTTCGCTGGCCGTCTCGAAAGCATCTTCGGCGCTGCCTTCGCTGGCCGTCTCGAAAGCGTCGTCAGACGCCTCGCCGGCCGTTTCAGCGATAGCGCGCAGCACTTCGCCGGTGCCTGCCGCGCCGATTCCCAGCGCCGCGATACCGGCCCCTAACCACTTACCGGCACCGCCAGCGCCGGCGGCCGATGCCGCAGCGCCGGCGCCCGACGCCTCACCGGCGCCAGCAGCGCCGGCGCCCGATGCCGCAGCACCGGCGCCCGACGCCTCACCGGCACCGCCAGCGCCGGCGCCCGATGCCGCAACACCGGCGCCCGACGCCTCACCGGCACCGGCAGCGCCGGCGCCCGGCATCAAAACGGCCGCGCCGGCGCCCGGCGCCAGGACGGCGGTACCGGCACCGAGGCCCAGCACCAGACCGGCGGTATCGTCGTCATCGCGCCCTTCACCGGCGGAAGCGCCGGCGCCCGGCGCCGGGACGGCGGTAGCCCCGTCTTGCCGCGCTTCGAAGGCGGCGTTGACGGCATTGACCACGTCATCGGCGGTGGTATCGTCGTCCACGACCCCTTCGCCGATATAGAAATCTCCCCTCGACTCAAAGAAATCGACGAACCCTTCGTCCCCCACGGGAACGACAAAATCGTCCGACTCCCCCCTGGCAGCCGCTTCCGCCATCGTCGCCTGCGCTGGCGAAACAAGGCCCAGCTCTTCTTCAGGGGTTACGAATTCCCCGCGAAACGCGACCGTCTGGCCGAACTGACGCTTGACCCGCGCAGGCTGCCCGGCATCATTCTGCTGGAGTTGTGCCAGCTTCGCGTCGAACGCCCGATCCTCCCCGGATGGATCGGACTGCCCCTGCTCCTCTGTGCCGGCGAATGCCTGGCGATTACTCAGATAGCCACCATCTATGGTTGACATCGATTGACCCCTTCAGGATTTGATTATTCCCAAAGGGACGCCAGACCCGACTGCTATCGGGAACTATGTTTTTCCAATGCCGCCCCCGCGCCGGCCTGAAAGCGCCGGTTGCCCTGTTGGATAGCTGTCCTTACTTTTTCGCGGATCGCAACAGGCCGGCATGGCTCAAACGGATCGACCTGTAACCGGACAGGCACGTCCGACCGCTGGTCGATGGGTCCGGCATGCCGGAGCGGCCCGTCCGGATGCAAGCCTGCTCCGGGGCGCACGGCTTAGCCCGGCCTTTGCCCTCGCTTCAATATGTAGGCAATCACGCCCAGCTTGACCGATCCGTTGCCGACCTTGGTCAACCCCTTCTCAGGGTGATTGGTGATCTTCAGCATCGTCTTCTGGCTGTCCTGATGAGCTTGTATGAACCTGGCCATGTCCGCCGGCGCCTTCGCATACTTGCTGGTGTTCCTCGCTTTTATCAACCCGATCAGACCCGTCACCTTCTTCTGCACGGTGGAGGAGGCCTTTAGGCCCTTTAAGGCGGCGCCGACAGCGCTACCGGGAGCCGGCCCGGCATAGTTGAACCTCATTCCCAGATTGGCGATTTGCTTTAGGGCGCGAGTGCCGGAGTCGTTAATCAGATGCAGTCCGGGTTTGGCGCCTGGATCCTTCACGAAGCCTGCGAATATGGGACGGTCCCCATACTCGTGAATCGGGGGGCGCTCGCTCGTGGCATCCTCCGACCAGTCTTCCGGCTTCGTCCACCAGTCTTCCGGCTTCTCCGGGCGGCTGTCCGGGACGCTCTCTATTGTCTCGCCGGCATTGGCAGCCAGTGTCTCATAGATGGCGCTCTGCGATCCCCTGAAGACGATCGGCCTGACCCCGGCACCCCTGTCGGAAAGCAGGTAGGGGCCCCAGGAAGACGGCACAAGCGCTGTCGGGTCGCGCTGGGGGACGACCGAAAACCAGCCCCCGTCCACATATACCGGGTCGGTCAGGCGTTCCGCCGTGACCCCCCCACGGGCATGATCGAGGGGCGCGGAGGCGCCTGTACGGTTTGCGTCGCGACGCTAGACGTGCCGCCATTTCCGGCAGACGTGCCGCCATTTCCGGCCACCATTGCGGGGCGGTTCGCTCCTCCGCTATTGGTCAGCCCGCTGAGTTCGGTTTGGGTAGAAGTCGTGCTCGTCGACCCCGCAGGCGTCTCACCTGCCGTTGTAGAAGTCGTGCCCGTCGACCCCGCAGGCGTCTCACCTGCCGTTGTAGAAGTCGTGCTCGTCGCCCCCGCAGGCGTCTCGCTGCGCGATTGAGCGGCAGCGGTCAGCACTCCGCCGACGCCTGCCGTGAAGCCTCCCAGCACCGTAACAAAGATCTCTCTCCAGCCTTCGGCGCTAGAAGCTGCGACGCCCGATGCCACAGCACCCGCGCCCAAGGCCTCACCGACATCGGCAGCGACGGCGCTGGCCCCCGACGCCTCACCGGCAGCTCCGGCGCCAGCGCCAGAGGCCGAAGCACCCGCGCCCGACGTCTCACCGGCAGCTCCGGCGCCAGCACCAGAGGCCGAAGCACCGGCCCCCGATGCCTCACCCGCAGCTCCGGCGCCAGCACCAGAGGCCGAAGCACCGGCCCCCGACGCCTCACCGGCAGCTCCGGCGCCAGCGCCAGAGGCCGAAGCACCGGCCCCCGACGCCTCACCGGCAGCTCCGGCGCCAGCGCCAGAGGCCGAAGCACCGGCGCCAGAGGCCGCAGCGCCCGCGCCCGACGTCTCACCGGCAGCACCGGCGCCAGCGCCAGAGGCCGAAGCACCCGCGCCCGACGTCTCACCGGAAGCACCGGCGCCAGCGCCAGAGGCCGAAGCGCTGGCCCCCGACGTCTCACCGGAAGCACCGGCGCCAGCACCAGAGGCCGAAGCACTGGCCCCCGACGTCTCACCGGCAGCTCCGGCGCCAGCACCAGAGGCCGCAGCACCGGCCCCCGACGCCTCACCGGAAGCACCGGCGCCAGCGCCAGAGGCCGAAGCGCCGACCCCCGACGCCTCACCGGAAGCACCGGCGCCGGCGGCGGTACCGGCACCGAGTCCCAGCACCAGACCGGGGTATCGTCGTCATCGCGCTCTTCACCGTCAGCGCCGGCGCTCGACGTCGAAGGTCCCGATTGCTCGTCGGCTGTGATGATCGAGACCAGCCCATTGGGGCCGGACTCGAAGATCGGAAGCCGGGACGAGGCATCCGACGCCTCACCGGCAGCACCGGCGCTCGATAGCGAAAATGGGGTATCTCCAACTTCGCCGATGGTGCCCCTCCCATCGGGGGAGAGCACTGTGACGGGCGGCTGGCGTTTGTCCCGCGCCCGCTGTCCGGTGTCTTGCTGCTGGAGCTGCGCCAGCTTCGCTTCGAACGCCCGATCCTCCCCGGATGGATCGGAGTGCCCCTGTTCGCTTGTGCCTGCGAATGCCTGGCGATGACTCAGATAGCGTCCATCTACGGTTGACATCGATTGACCCTTTCAGGATTTGTCCACCGCCAATGGCAGTCAGCCCCGCGACTATCGGGAACTATGTTTTTCCAATGCCGCCCCCCGCGCCGGCCTGAAAGCGCCGGTCGCCCTGTCGAATGGCTGTCCTTCTTTTTCGCGGATCCCAACAGGCCGGCATGGCCCAAACCGATCGACCTGCAGCCGGGCAGACACACCCGGTTGCAGGTCGATCGGCCCCGAGGCATTCAGGTGGCCCGTCTCGCGCGCCGTTCCTGTGCGGGCCCGCTGCCGACGGATGGCTATCCCCGGTTCGGCAGCGCGCGCAATGTCTCGGCGATATCGCCAAACGTCGCCGAGTCTGTCCCGACCAGGGTCAGCCCGTCCTCGGGATATTGCGAGATCTTCAGCATTGTCTTCTGGCTGGCGCTCGCAACGTCCTTTGCCGCCGGTGTCAGAGACCTTATCTGCTTCAGCTTGGACACCAGAGACGACCCGCTTTTCCCGGCCTTTGCGAAAAGGCTCGACAAGGACTGCGAGGCATGGCCGGGCGTATCGAAGGCAATTTCCGCGCTCGGAAAGCCGCCGGTCCTGATCGACAGGCCGACGACCTGCCGGCAGACCTTGACGGCGATATCCCGACCCGACATCGTCGGGGGCCTCGCCGCACCGCGGTCCGCCACGAACCCGGCATATATGGAGCGGGGGCCTCGCTCGCCTCGGGGAAGTCCTCTCCCGGCTTTCGCGGTTCGTACGCAATGACCTTGCTGGCGTTTTTGTCCAGTGTGTCATAGATCTTGCTCTCGGTTCCCCGGAACGCGATCGGTTTGGCGCCGGCCCCCTTATCCGACAGGAGAAAGGTTCCCCGGCTCGAGTCTCTAAGCAGAACGGGCTCGCTCCGGGTGACGAGCGAGCCGGCCGGCCCCTTCTCCAGGACCGGGGCGGACAAGCGCTGCACCGTCACCCCCTCGCCAAGATCGAGAGGACCGCTGACTCTGGTCCGCGGCGCCGCGTTTACGCCTGCGGTCGCAACATCGGTGTCCGCCGCCGCCGTATCTGCGCCTGTGGCCGAAGCGCTTTCCGGCACATCCTCAGCGCTCGATGTCGAGAATCCGGAATCTGCGGATGATGTAGTGACATTGACCCGCCCATCGGGGGTGGTCTTTGTGAAGGGGGACTGGCGTTTGTCCCGCACCAGCTGTCCGGTGTCTTGCTGCTGGAGCTGCGCCAGCTTCGCGTCGAACGCCCGACCCTCTCTGGATGGATCGGAACGTCCCCGTTCCGCTGTGCCCGAGAATGCCTGGCTATTGCTCGGAGAGCTTCTATCTATGACTACCATCGATTGACCCTTTCAGGATTTGTGCATCGCCCAATGGAAGCCCGGCCCGGCCACTATCCGGAATTATGTTTTCCCAATGCCGCCCCCCGCGCCGGCCTGAAAGCGCCGGTCGCCCTGTCGAATGGCTGTCCTTCTTTTTCGCGGATCGCAACAGGCCGGCATGGCTCAAACGGATCGACCTGCAACCGGACAGACACACCCGGTTGCAGGTCAATCGGTCCCGAGGCATTCAGGCGGCCCGTCTCGCGCGCCGTCCCTGTGCGGGCCCGCTGCCGACGGATGGCTATCCCCGGTTCGGCAGCGCGCGCAATGTCTCGGCGATATCGCCAAACGTCGTCGAGTCTGTCCCGACCAGGGTCAGCCCTTCCTCGGGATATTGCGAGATCTTCAGCATTGTCTTCTGGCTGGCGTCCACAAGGCCCTTTGCCGCTTGCGCCAGGGACTCCAGCCCCTGCACATTGGACGCCAGAGACGCACCGCCCATTCCGAAAATGTTCGACAAGAGCTGCGAGACATGGCCGGGTGTATCGGGGGACCCCGCCGCACCGCGGTCCGCCACGAACCCAGCATATATGGAGCGGGTGTCCTCGCTCGCCTCGGCGAAGTCCTCTCCCGGCTTTCGCGGCTCGCGCTCGATGACCCTGCCGGCGTTTTCGTCCAGCGTGTCATAGATCTCGCTCTCGGTTCCCCGGAACGCGATCGGTTTGGCGTCGTCCCCACTCTCCGACAGGAGATAGGCTCCCCCGTTCGAGGCGGCAAGCGGAACGGGCTCGCTCTGGGGGACGGGCGAGCCGGCCGGCCCCTCCTCCAGGACCGGGGCGGACAAGCGCTGCGCCGTCACCCCCTCGCCAAGCTTGAGAGGACCGCTGACCGTGGTCTGCGTCGCGGCGTCGGCACCTGCGGTCGAAACGCTTTCCGACACATCCTCAGCATTCGATGTCGAGGATCCCAATGGATCTCCGATATTGGGAGGATTGACCCGCCCATCGGGGGAGATATATCCGGGCCTCTGCGATATCGGTGTCGGAGACGCGGAGATATTCCCGCCCCCGTTAGTAGCATCGGCCGCTGCCGCCGCGCCAGCCCCTGCGGCCGAAGCGCTTTCCGACACATCCTCAGCGTGCGATAGCGAAAATGCGGTATCTCCAACTTCGCCGATGGCGTTCCTCCCATCGGACCCGACCATTATGATGGGTCCCTGGCGTTTGTCTCGCACCAGCTGCTGTCCGGTGTCTTGCTGCTGGAGCTGTGCCAGCTTCGCTTCGAACGCCCGATCCTCGTTGGATGGATCGGAATGCGCCCGGTCCTCTGTGCCCGAGAATGCCTGGCTATTGCTCGGAGAGCTTCTCTCTATGGCGACCATCGATTGACCCTTTCAGGATGTGTCCACCGCCAATGGGAGCCAGCCCCCGGCACTATCGGGAACTATATTTTTCCAATACCGTCCGCGTCACCGGCCTGAAAGCGCCGGTCGCCCTGTCGAATGGCTGTCCTTCTTTTTCGCGGATCCCAACAGGCCGGCATGGCTCAAACGGATCGACCTGCAACCGGACAGACACACCCGGTTGCAGGTCAATCGGTCCCGAGGCATTCAGGCGGCCCGTCTCGCGCGCCGTCCCTGTGCGGGCCCGCTGCCGACGGATGGCTATCCCCGGTTCGGCAGCGCGCGCAATGTCTCGGCGATATCGCCAAACGTCGTCGAGTCTGTCCCGACCAGGGTCAGCCCGTCCTCGGGATATTGCGAGATCTTCAGCATTGTCTTCTGGCTGGCGTCCGCAAGGCCCTTTGCCGCTTGCGCCAGGGCCCCCATCCTCTTCAGCTTGGACACCAGAGATGCCCCGCCCTTCCCGGCCTTTCCGAAGAGGTTCGACAAGAGCTGCGAGACATGGCCGGATGTATCGAGGGACTCCGCAGTAATCTCCGCACTCGGAATGCCGCCGGTCCTGACCGACAGGCCGGCGGCATTCCGGAAGACCTTGACGGCGGCATCCTGAACCGGCGTCGTTAGGGTCCCCGCCGCACCGCTATCCGGCACGAACCCGGCATATATGGAGCGGGAGCCCTCGCTCGCCTCGGCGAGTTCCTCTCCCGGCTTTCGCGGCTCGTGCTCGATGACCCTGCCTGCGTTTTCTTCCAGGGTGTCATAGATCTTGCTCTCGGTTCCCCGGAACACGATCGGTTTGGCGCCGGCCCCCTTATCCGACAGGAGAATGGTTCTCCGGCTCGACGAGAGGACAAGCGGAACGGGCTTGCTCTGGGAGACGAGCGAGCCGGCCGGCCCCTTCTCCAGAACCGGGGCGGACAAGCGCTCCGCCGTCACCCCCTCGCCAAGCTTGAGACGACCGCTGACCGTGGTCTGCGGCGCCGCGTCTACGCCTGCGGTTGCAACGTCGGCGTCCGCTGCCGCCGCGCCGGCACCTGCGGTCGAAGCGCTTTCCGTCACATCCTCAGCGCTCGATGTCGAGTATCTCAA
Source organism: Kaustia mangrovi (assembly GCF_015482775.1). Taxonomy (GTDB): domain Bacteria; phylum Pseudomonadota; class Alphaproteobacteria; order Rhizobiales; family Im1; genus Kaustia; species Kaustia mangrovi. The sequence continues at coordinate 2,182,841 of NZ_CP058214.1, forward strand.
TTGATCTCCGACATTGGGGGGAATGACCCGCCCATCGAGGGTAATAATTTCGGGCCTCTGCGATATCGGTGTCGGAGACGCGGAGGTAGTCCCGCCTCCGCCAATAGCACCGGCCTCCCCCGCCTCCTCGGCAACGGCACCGGCCTCCGCCGCGCCCTCGGCACCGGCTTCCACCGCGCCCTCGGCAACGGCACCGGCTTCCGCCGCTTCGGTGACGGCGGCACCCGTTTCCGTGCCTGCTTCTATCAGTTCTCCGATACCCTCAAATAACGCACCGAGCTGGCGCTTGTCTCGCACCTGCTGCTGTCCGGTGTCTTGCTGCTGGAGCTGTGCCAGCTTCTCTTCGAACGCCCGATCCTCGTTGGATAGATCGGAATGCCTTCGGTCCTCTGCGCCCGAGAATGCCTGGCGATGACTCAGATAGCGTCCATCTATGGTTGACATCGATTAACTCCTTCAGGATGTGTCCACCGCCAATGGGAGCCCGCCCCCGACACTATCGGGAACTATATTTCCCCAATACCGTCCGCGTCGCCGGCCTGAAAGCGCCGGTAGCCCTCGGCGCGCAGCATGCAGGCGGGGCAGGTGCCGCAGCCGAAGCCCCAGTCGTGGCGCCGCCCGCGCTCGCCCAGATAGCAGGTGTGGCTGTCCTCCACGATCAGGTCGACAAGGCCGCGCCCGCCGAGCTCTTCCGCAAGCCGCCAGGTGGCCGCCTTGTCGATCCACATCAGCGGCGTCTCCAGCACGAAACGGCGGTCCATACCGAGATTGACCGCCACCTGAAGCGCCTTGATCGTGTCGTCGCGGCAATCGGGATAGCCCGAATAGTCCGTCTCGCACATGCCGCCCACAATGTGCTTCAGCCCGCGCCGGTAGGCGAGCGCGGCGGCGAAGGTCAGGAAGATCAGGTTGCGCCCCGGCACGAAGGTGTTGGGCAGGCCGGACGCCTGCGTCTCGATCTCCACCGCGCGGGTGAGCGCGGTGTCGGAGACCTGTCCGAGCGCATCGAGGCCGATCGTGCGGTCCTCGCCGAGCCGCTCCGCCCAGGCCGGCTTCAGGGCCTTGAGCCCATCGCGGATGCGGTCGCGGCAGTCGAGCTCGATCCGGTGGCGCTGGCCATAGTCGAACCCCACCGTCTCCACGGTTGCGAAGCGTTCGAGGGCCCAGGCGAGGCAGGTGGCGGAGTCCTGCCCGCCGGAGAAGAGAACCAGGGCGCCCGCGTCATGTGCCATCGTATTCCGCCCTCGACATCGGGGTTTCGTGGACCACCACGCGCGACAGCGCCGGCAGCAGCGGCTTCACGCGGTCGTGGATCCAGATCGCGATATGTTCCGCGGTCGGGTTCTCCAGACCGTCGATCTCGTTGAGGCAGTGGTGGTCCAGCCGCGCGAGCAGCGGCCCGAACGCCGCCTCCACGTCGAAGAAGTCGACGACGAAGCCCGTCGCCGGGTCGACAGGGCCTTCCAGATGCAGGTCCACCCGGTAGGAATGGCCGTGCATCCGGTGGCAGCGATGGTTCTCCGGCACATGGGGCAGGCGGTGGGCGGCCTCGAAGGTGAAGGCCTGCACGATCTTCATGGGATCCCTATAATCTTGTGGGTCTGAAGGCTGAGCCGCCATTGCGGGTGATCGAGGCAATAGGCGACGGCGGCCGCGGTGTTCGCGGCGAGATCGGGTCCGTCCATCGGCTGGAGCCAGTAATGGCGGAAATCGAGCGCGGGAAGCGCGTCCGGCATCAGGCCGGGCTGGGGAAAGACGAGCTTGAGCTCGTCGCCCCGGCGGGCGACCAGGGCCGCGCCGGCCTTGGGGCTGACGCAGATCCAGTCCACCCCCGGCGGCGGCGCGAGCGTGCCGTTGGTCTCGATGGCGACCGTGAAGCCCTTCGCGCGGACCGCGGCCAGGAGGGCTTCGTCGAGCTGGAGCAGCGGTTCCCCGCCGGTGAAAACCACATAGCGGGCGGTCTCGCCCGTCCCCCAGCATCGCGCGATGGCATCGGCCAGCGTGCCCTGATCCGCGAACCGTCCGCCGCCGTCACCGTCGGTGCCGACGAACTCGGTATCGCAGAAGCGGCATATCGCCGTGTCGCGGTCCGCCTCCCGGCCGGACCACAGATTGCAGCCGGCAAAGCGGCAGAAAACCGCGGCCCGGCCGGCCTGCGCGCCCTCGCCCTGCAGGGTCTTGAACAGCTCCTTGACGGCATAGCTCATCGCCGCGCTCCCCTCGCGGGAGGACGGCCCGCTTCCTTCCGCGGGCCGTCGGGCGGTGAACAGGCCTCCATTGCGTGATCCGGCATCGTGTTTCCAGTCTCGCGGGCAACGGGACGCCACCGGCGCGTCACCGCGCCGGGCATCCCGGGATGCCTTCTCTACTGCGCGAGGAAATCGTCCAGCAAGCCGAAACTGGGGCGGCCGGTGGAGCCGGAGCCTGCGAGGCCCCACCGGAACCGCCATCCGGAACGCGTCCCTGGAGGGCATTTCGTGAACTCATGCTCACTCAATGCCCTCCAGTTCCCCGTAGTGCCGCGCTTTCGTACCGGAAAAGCGGTCTCCACTTTTCCTGAAAGCGCTCTATGCCTTCTGTCCGGCCGCGCCGCCGCGCGTTGGCCGGCGCACGGCCCTTATCGTTCCGCTGCCCCCGCCGCCGCAGAGGAACCGGCCGTTGCCATCGGCCTCGAGCCCCGACACGCCCGTTCCCGCCGGCATGTCGAGCTGTACGAGAACCTCGCCGGTTTCGGGGTCGATCCGCCTGATATCGCTCTCCTCGCCGTCCCAGGTCCCGTGCCAGAGCTCGCCGTCGGTCCAGGTGACCCCGGTGACGACACGTTCGGACTCGATGGTGCGCAGGATCTCGCCCGTCTCCGGATCGACCTGATTGATCTTCCGCTCCCGGTACTGCCCGACCCACAGGCTCCCCTCGGCCCATGCGAGCCCGGAGTCCCCGCCGCCTCCCGGCGCCGGGATCGTGGACAGCACGCGGCCGGTCTCCGGGTCGATCTTGTGGATACGGTCCTCCGCGATCTGGAACAGATACCGGCCGTCGAAGGCCGTTCCCGCATCCGCGGCGGCCTCGATGGTGCGCACCGGGTTCCCGCTCTCGGGGTCGACGGCGATCAGCGTCTCGCCGGCCGCGAACCAGACATGCCGGCCGTCATAGGTGACCCCGTGCACCTTGTCGGCATTGGGAAATGGCCCGTATTCGCGGAGGATCTCGGCTGGTGAGCGTTTCATGGTCATTGTCCCTTCGGTTGGAAATCGTGAATGACACCAGCCTAGTCGCTCGGCAGCGGGCCCGGGAGTAACAAGGTCGTCGTGAAACCCGGCAGGGGCGGGGTCGTCCACCGCCGTGCCCGCCCGCGCCCGTAAGCCTGCACCTTGCCCGCCGCTGCCAGATCCTCCAGGGCGCGCTGCACGGTCCGCTGGCTCATGCCCAGGGCAAGCGCCAGGGCCGAGCTCGACCAGGCCTCGCCGTCGGCAAGGAGGGCGAGCACGCCCCCATGCTCCTCCTCCATGGGCGGCGCCAGAACGACGACGCCGTCCGCCGCGCGCGGCGTGAGCGCGAAGCCGCGCCTCGTCGCCTCCACGCCGGCCAGTCCCCGAAGCGCCGCGCGAAGCCGTCCGATCTCGACGCGCAGCCGCGCGCGGTGCGAGTCGTCGGCGTGTCTTGCCCGGAAGGTCCGCGCAAGAAGCTCCTCCCTCGAGGCATCCGCCGGCCACGCCTCGGCCAGCACGCGGGCAAGGGCGAACAGCACGGGGCGCGTCGCGAGCGGGACGCAGACGGTTCCCCCGCGCACCGCGTAACGGCAGGCATCCACGACGAGCGCCCCCGACGCGAACAACGCCTCGACCTCCTCCAGCAGGAGGCGCCGCTCCCCGCCCTCCGCGATCAGGCGTGCCGCTGGCGTGTCGAGGACGAGGCGGGCGCGGTCGACCTCCGCTGAGAGCACGGGAATATCCGCCTCGCGCGCGATGCGCCCGGCCCGGGCGAGCGCCTCGCGGGCCGGCTGCGTCCTCAGCCGGCGGATCGCGAGCCCCGCGGCGATGAGCTCGTGAGCGGCCCTCGACAAGGGCGGCAGCGCCGTGCCGTCGATCCCGGAGAACATCCGCTCGGCCTCCGCGACCCGCCCGGTCAGGAGCAGGCGCCGGACCTCCAGATGCCGGGCATGGGTGGCGTTGACGCGGTCGCCATGGGTTTCGAGCGTCTCGCGCGCCGAGCCGAGCGCCTTCGCCGCCCAGCCGAGATCGCGCGAGACGAATGCGATCTCGGCCTCCGCGACCACGCATCGCGCGCGCGCCACAGCCTCCTTCGGCCCGAATGCGCGTGCCGCGCTCTTGAGGAGCGCCCTCGCCCGGTCGAGATCGCCGAGCCGCGCCATCGCGATGCCGCGAAGCGCGAGCGCCGGCGGATCGTCGCGCAGGGCGACCCGCTTCAGCGCGCCGAGGTGGTCCCCGGCGGCGAGCGCACGGGCCGCGGCGGTGATTATCGAGTCCATCCGGATCGGGACCTCAATCGCGTCACACTTGTCACTCCCGCCATCGCGATGGCCGGCGCTACCTTTCTCCCCACGATCATCGACTGTATCGGAAACGGCACGAAAAAACCGAAGGAAGGAGCCGGACCAATGACGAAGACCGAAACACGGACCGCCGCCGGAGCCGGCGCTGGACACCGCCGCATCGTGTCCCGGGACGACTGGCTCGTCGAGCGCAAGAGACTGCTCGCGCGCGAAAAGGAGCTGACACGGCTCGGCGACCGGATCGCCCGCGACCGCCGCGCCCTGCCGTGGGTGCGTGTGGAGAAGGCCTACGCCTTCGACACGCCCGGCGGCCGGCGCACGCTCGGCGATCTCTTCGACGGGCGCCGCCAGCTTCTGGTGCAGCATTTCATGTTCGCCCCGGGGTGGGAACAGGGCTGTCCGAGCTGTTCCTTCATGGCCGACCATATTGACGGCATGAGCGTGCATCTGGAGCATCGCGACGTCTCCCTCGTCGCCGTCTCGCGCACGCCCCTGGCCGATATCGAGCGCTTTCGCGACCGCATGGGCTGGCGCTTCAGGTGGGTGTCGTCCCATGGCAGCGATTTCAATTACGACTTCGGCGTCAGCTTCACGCCGGAGGAGGTGGCCAAGGGCGCGCTCCACTACAATTACGGCACGTGGCCCCACGCGCACGAGGAATGGCCCGGCATCAGCGCCTTCTACAGGAACGATGCCGGCGAGGTCTTCCATACCTATTCGACCTATGGCCGCGGCGTGGAGGCGATGATGGGCACCTACAGGATGCTCGACCTCATGCCCTGCGGCCGCAACGAGAGGGATGTGGAGCACAAGATGGAATGGGTGCGCCACCACGACCGCTACGAGGAGGCCCCGGCGAGTTCGGCCGACGGTTCGGTCGACGGCCTGTTCGACACGTTCCGGGGCTAAATACCGGGGGCAGGCATGAAAAAGCCGCCGCGATCGGCGATCGCGGCGGCAGTGCGTATGGACGCTCCGACGCCGGTCAGGCGACGAAGCGGAAATCGTCCTCGTGGAGCGAGGAGAGCGTCACATTGGCGAGCAGGAGGCCGGTCTCGCCATCGAGCTCGATCACCGTGCCGGCATCGATCTCGGTGGCCGCGGCGATTGCGGCCTCGAAGTCGGCAAAGACCGCGCTGTCGAAGGCGATGACGTCCGATCCGGGCGTGAAATCGGTGACGACGTCGTGGCCGAAGCCCTCGTCGAACACGAAGACGTCGTCCCCGAAGCCGCCGGAGAGCATATCGTCGCCCTCGCCGCCGACGAGCGTGTCGTTGCCGAAGCCGCCGCTCAGGCTGTCGCTGCCGGCGCCGCCGACAAGTTCGTCGTCTCCAAAGCCGCCGGTCAGCGCATCGTCGCCCTCGCCACCGGCGAGCGCATCGTTGCCGAAGCCGCCGCTCAGGCTGTCGTCGTCCCCGCCGCCGTTCATCGCGTCGTCGCCGAAGCCTCCGGCCAGCGCGTCGTCGCCGGCACCGCCGTCGATCGTGTCGTCGCCGAAGCCACCGTCGATGGTGTCGTTGCCCGTGCCGCCGGCGAGCTCGTCGTCCCCGAAGGAGCCGGAGATCGTCTGGTCGGAATCGGGCTCGCCGTCATCGGCACCGTCGAGCACCGTATCGTCGCGCACCGACAGGTTCTGGATCCGCTCGTCGTCGGCCGGATCGGTCTCGGCCTGCGCGAAGGCCTCCCCGGCGTGGTTGTCGAGGAGATATTCGGCCAGCGCATCCTGCTCGGTACCGGCATCGGCGAAATTCGCATCGCCTTGCGCCATGTTGTCCGGCGTGAGATCGGTCCGCTCGATGAGGTAGTCCCCGAACGGATAGCCGTCACCGCCATCGGCCAGGAAGCCGAGGGTGACGAGCTTGATCGGCCGGGACGCATCGCCGACCACCTCGCCGTCCTCCACGATCACCTCGACGGGATCGCCGTTCTCGTCGACGATCGCCAGCGACTGCACCCGCTCGCCCTCCGGTGCGGAGGGGTCGAAGCTCACCTCCATGCCGCCGAGCTGCGGGAAGGAGCCGGGGGTCGAGCCCGGCGCCACACCCGCAAAGGCATGCTCCATGACGGCGAGCAGGCCGTCCGCGGTGATGGTGAGCACGGTGAGCGCGTTGTTGAAGCGCAGCGAGTTCTCGATATCGAGCTGCGAGATGTCGCCCGCTTCCTTGCCGACGTCCGGGTTCGCCGCCGTCGGCAGGAGCTCGCCCGTCTCGCCGTCGATCTGGCCGATCGGCGCGCGGATGCCGCCGCCGTTCTTGATCGAGACCATGACGTCGGGATCGACCTCGCGGGCCGCGGCGAGATTGGCGTCCGCCGTCAGGTTGCCGAAATTGGTCTCCTCGGTGCGCACCTCCTCGCGGCGCCCGTCGAGGAAGACGGAGGAGGAGCCGAAGATGGTCGAATCCCGCTCCGTCACGATCTCGTCGACCGCGTCGACGAGCCGGCCGACCAGCTCGCCCTTCGTGCCCTCGGCGAACGGGTCCTCGTTGCCCCACAGCTCGGAGACCACCTCGTCGGTCGTGGCATAGGCGCCGTTGACCGCCTCGTCGAGGCTCTCGGTGACGACGTTGCCGTTCTCGTCGAACTCCACGACGAGGCGGCCGACATAGGAATACTCCCCGTCGGTGGAGACGATGAGCGTCGGATTGCCGTCGGCATCCGTGGTGGAGAGCGGGTACCCGCCATCCGCCGTGTCGCCCTCGCGCAAGGTGTCGGTCCCGTCGGCGAGCAGCGTGTCGGACCCGCCGGCGAGGATGACATCGACGCCGCTCAGATGCCCGGCGAGCTCCTGCTCCAGCGCGATCTGCTGGAGATGGCTCGTCAGGATGATCTTGTCGATGCCCTGCTCGCGCAGCGCGTCGATGGTCGGCTGGAGGATCTGGGCCAGCGCCTCCATGTCGTTGGTGCCGGCGCCGGGATCCGACACCGCCACGCCGCCGACGGAGGAGAGCGTCTCCAGAAGCGGGGTCGTCGCGCCGACCACGCCGATCAGCTCGCCATTCTCCTCAAGGATCGTCGCCGGCGCGATCTTCGGCATCTCCGCGGTGCCCGCGAAATCCGCCGGATCGGCCCTGAATGCCTCCGAGGCGAGGATCTCCGGGGTGTAGAGGCCGGAGAGATTGCCGTCGCCGGAGAAGTCCAGATTGGAGGAGAGATAGGGGAACTGCGCGCCCAGCCACTCGACCATGTCGCCGTCGACCGAACCGCCGACGATATCGGCGAACGTGCCTGTTCCGGCGTCGAACTCGTGATTGCCGACGGCGGAGGCGTCGAAGCCGATCACATTCATGATCGAGACGTCGATGCGGCCCGAGCCGGGCTCCAGGCCGGTGAAGACGTCGGTGTCGTAGAGATCGTTATAGACCGAGTTGAGCACCGGCTGGACGCTCGGATCGACGGCGGCGGAGAAGAACGGGCTCGGAATGTAGTTGTCGCCCGCCGACACCGTGATCGAATTGGCGTATTCGTCCTCCAGCAGATCGACGATGGCCGCGAAATTGGCCGCCCGGCCGATGGCGTCCACCCCGCCCTCCAGATCGGAGGCGTGCAGGATCTGCAACGTGAAATTGTCCGGATCGTCGGCCATCTCGACGCGCGCGACGAGAGGCTCGTGATCGCTCGCCTGCATGGAATAGTCGGCGTTGAGATGGACGATGTCGAGCTCGGTGACGTCCGCCAGCGCCTCGTTGACCAGGATATGGTCCAGGATCTCCGAATTGCCCTGATAATTGTAGGTATAGGCATTGTCGCCAACGAGCGTGGACAGGCTGTCGAACAGCACCCGATCCCCGTCCTCGCCCATGAGCGCGGCGACGGCCGGCGAGAACTCGAAATCGTTGAGATCGCCCAGCACCACGACCTTGGCATCCGGATCGGCCGCCTGGAGGCCTTCCACATAGTCGTTGACGTATTCGGCTTGCGCGAGGCGTTCGTCCGCACTGCCGTCGACCGGCGGCTGGGTCGCGCCGAAGAGCGGCGTGCCACCCGATTTCGAGCTGAAATGGTTGTTGATGACCGTGACGGTCTCGCCGTTGAAGGTGAACTGCGCCTCCAGCGGGTCGCGCCCGCCGTCGAACGCCGCCACGTCATGCGCCTTCAGCGAGCCCTCCACGAGATCGACCCGTCCGGGATTGTAGAGGAAGGCATTGCGGATATTGCCGCCGGGCACGCCGCCCGACGTGCCGTCCTCCGGTGCGACCTCGGCGAAGGCGTAGTCCGGTCCGCCCGCCGCGGCGATGGCGTCGACCAGCGCCTGCAGCGTCTCCTCGGCGGAGACCGTGCCGTCGTCGAGCTCGCCGCTGGCGTCCTGGATCTCCTGGAGGCCGATGACGTCCGGCGTGCCCAGATTGGCGACGATCTGCTCCGCCAGCATGGCGATCTGGCCGGTATCGCCGGGATCGAGATTGAGGACGTTGTAGCTCGCGACCGTCATGGCGGTCTCGGTGCCCTGAAGCGTCGTGGTCTCGCGCTCCGGCGCGTTCCTCTCGACCGAGAACGCCTCGGTGACCTTCACCTCGAAATTGCCGAAATTGTAATCGACCACGCCGGTCACGTCGCCGAGCCCGTCGCCCAGATCGACATCCTGGGAGAAATTGGCGAGGACATCGTCGTCGAACTGGATCTGGACGCGCTCCGGATTGCCATCCTCCGGAGTGAGCGCGATCCCGCCGCGGTCATTGAGGCCGGTCGCTCCCTCACCGCCATTGGCGAGCGCGAAGATCTCGCCATACTGGTTGGTCGGCGCGACGGCGACCGCATCCTCCACCGTCACCCGCATGCCCTCGAGCGACTCGTAGAAGTCGATGCCGTCGTTCTCCGGGTCGAAGGTGGCGAAGTTGTCGTCGTCGATCGTCCCGGTGGGCGGCGTGCGTCCGCCGGCGCCGATCACGGTCGCCTCGGGCAGCGCATTGCCGCGCGACCGGATCGCGATGTCGCTGACATCCGTGATCTCGGTCGTCGACAGGTTGCCGGTCTCCGCGCCGCCCGGGATATATTCCGTCACGGTGCCGGACACCTCGATGGCGTCGCCGACGGCCACGGTCACGTTGCCGTAGCCGGTGAACACGAAGATGCCATCCGACGTCGCCGCGTCACCGTCGCCTTGCGGGTCCTGCAGATAGAAGCCGTTGCTCTCCAGCGCCGTGACGATGCCCGACGTGGTCACCGCCATGGACTCGTAGGACGAGCTGTGGCCCCGGCCCTGGATCTCGGAGATGGTCGGCTTGAGCGAGATCTCGAAGACCGACGTCGTGCCGCTCACCTCGTTGCCGGTGATCAGCAGCGGCTTGCCGTTGGGGCTGTCCCCGGCGGAGACGAAGGCGAGCCCTTCCGGCCCCAGATCGCCGGCCTCTGGGCTTTCCGCATCGACCGTGAAGTCGCGCGCATTGATGTACTGGACGAACTCCGGCGCCTCCGGGTCGGTGATCTTGTAGACCATGACGCCGCCGGCGCGCTCCAGCCCGATGAAGGCGTAGGTGTCGGAGCCGACCTGGCCGACGGTGACGCCCTCCGGTTCCGGGCCCTTGTTGTCGCTGCGCTTGTCGACGGAATCGTTGTCGTCATTGTTGGCGTTGAACGCCTCGGGCAGCTCCGCGGCGATGATCTGCTCGAAATCGTCGCCGGAATCGAAGACCATCTCGCCCTGCGCATCGACGATGGAGAAGGACCGTCCGCCATAGACGTGGATCTGGTCGATATCGCCGTCGCCATCGGTGTCGCCGTCGATGGTGGAGGCCTCGAGCCGGCCAATCGCCTCGTCAGACTGCAGGGCGTCGGCGTTCGGGAAGGCCTCGGGATCGAGGTCCAGGTCCTCGATGCGCTCGTCCTCGCCGCGCGCGTCGCCCTCGTTCGCGATCACGTAATAGGTCTCGCCGCCGGCCTCGTAGGAGGCGATGGCGTCGGGCATGTACATGCCGAAGACCGGCGCGGTCGAGATGTCGATGGCGCCGTCCTTGTCGCTCGCATCGAGGCCGTTGCCCTCGAGCTCATGATCCTTCAGGCCGAGCGGCACGATGGAGACGAGGGAGGCCGTCTCCAGATCGATGAGGGCGAGCGCGTTGTTCTCCTGAAGCGTCACCATCGCCTGGGTGCCGTCGGGCGAGATCGCGGCATATTCGGGCTCCAGGCTCTCCGACACGGACTTGCCGGGGAACAGGCGGATGCCCTGCGCGCGCAGGGCGTCCTCCTGGCCGTCGAGGGCCGTGAAATCGACCGTCTGCACGGACGCGTTCTCCACGCCGCCGGCGAGATCGACGATGCTGATCGAGCCGAGCGGATCGACCTCGTCGGTGAACTCGCCCTCATTGGCCACGACGAGCTTCGTGCCGTCGGGCGAGAAGGTCAGCGCGTCCGGCAGGACGCCGACCTCCACCTGATTGAGGAAATTGCCGTCGGTGTCGAAGAAGACGACGCGGCCCGCGCCGTCGTCCGTCTCGCTCTCCACCGCCGCGGCCACGATGCCGTTGGCGACCGCGACGCTGTTGACCGCGCCGACGAAGATGCGGCCCGCGAGCACCGGATCCCCGCCGCCGGAGATGTCCAGCATATCCAGCGTCTGGTCTGCGCCGTTGACGACGAAGACGCGCTGGGTCTCGGGATCGTGGGCGACGATCTCCGCGGCGCTCTCGTCGAAGATCCCGGTGGCGTAGCGACCCGTATGGGTAAGCACGATGGACATGGACGGCTCCTTCATGTTGAGGCGGGCAAAGCAGGGGCTTCGCCGTGACGTGAGGGACGAGCTCCCTGTCCGTTAACCAATGCCGTTGACAGGCCCGTGACGCGCGGGCGTTTCCGTGCGGGTTCTCGACAGGAGCCGGCGACTGGCGGGAAGGATTTCGTGGCCGGGCGCGGGTTCAGTCCCGGGGGATCTCGCGGTCGGCCTTCAGCATGGCGGAGAGGGCGCGTCCGATATCCTCGTGCGTCGTCGCCCACGAGCTTATGCTGATGCGCATCGCGGCCCGGCCGTGCCACACCGTTGCGCCACACCAGCATTCGCCCTCGTCCTGGATCCGCGCGACGACCGCGCGCGTGCGCTCGTCGCTGCCGAAGCTCGCGACGACCTGGTTCAGGACGACGTCGTTCAGAATCTCGACGCCTGCCTGGCGCAGCCCGTCGGCCAGCTCGCTCGCCTGGCGGCAGTTCCGCTCCACGAGCTCCGACACCCCCTTGCGGCCCAGCGCGCTCAGGGCCGCCCAGATATCGACGGCGCGGGCGCGCCGCGAGCTCTCCGGCGTCACGTTCATCGCCTCGCGGCGCTCGCCGGACATGAGATAGGCGCCGCTGATCGCCATCGCATCCGAGAGCGCGCCGGCATCCGCGACCAGCGCGATGCCGGAATCGTAGGGGACGTTGAGCCATTTATGGGCATCGAGCGCCCAGGAATCGGCCGCGGCGACGCCCTTTGCCAGATCCGCCCTGTCCGGCGAGGCCAGGGCCCAGAGGCCGAAGGCCCCGTCGACATGGACCCAGGCGCCGGCCTCGCGCGCCCAGCCGATGAGCGGCTCGGCCGGATCGAACGCCCCGGAATTCACGTTCCCGGCCTGGAGGCAGACGATGGCCGGCGGCGCGATCTCCGGCAGGTCGCGCGCCAGGATGCGCCCCTGATCGTCGCAAGGCAGCCTCACGACGCGCTTCCGCCCCAGCCCGAGCATGGACAGGACCTTGAAGAGCGTCGCATGGGCCTCCTCGCCGACGACGACCGTCACCTCCGGCGCGCCGAACAGGCCGTCGGCGTCGACATCCCAGCCCGCCTGCTTCAGGACCCTGTTGCGAGCGGCGGCGAGGCATGTGAAATGCGCCATGGTGGCGCCCGTCACCAGCGCGCCCTCTGCCGCCATGGGGATGCCGAGGGCCTCCTTGATCCATCGAAGGGCCGCCGCCTCGAAGGCGGCGATCGCGGGCGAGCTGACCTGGCTGAAGCTGTTCTGGTCCCAGGCGCCGGCGAGATAGTTCGCGGCCAGCGACGCCGGCAGGACCCCGCCGGTCACGAAGCCGAAATAGCGTCCGCCGGCGCTGGCCACCGTGGCCGGAGATCCGAAGTCGTCGAGAAAGGCGAGGATGTCTTGCGCATCGCGGCCCTCCTCGGGAAGCGGCCGGTCGAGCGCGCCCGCGAGCGTCTCCGCGGCCCCCGGCAGCGGGCCCGCGGGCCGGCCGTCCAGCGCGTCGAGATAGGCCGCCGCGCGACGCGCCGCCTCGGCCAGAAGACGTCGGGTGTCGCCGCTATCCATGCCCCTGTCCATCCTGCAACAATTGGTAGCGGGATCGGCCGGGCCTTGCAACGCGCGAACCGGGAGGCGGTTGGACGCTCAGCGCGTTCTGAGGCCGTCGACGAAGATATCGATCAGGCGCAGGACGGTCGCCTGCCAGCCGGGCTTGTCGTACATGTTGAAACACATGCCGACGAGAGCGCTCAGGAGCTCTTCGGGCGTGATGTCGGAGCGGATCTCGCCCGCCTCGATGGCGCGGTCGAGCAGCAGGCGCGCCGCCGTCGTCAGGCGCTCGAACGAATAGGCGTAGAGCTCGGACGGGCCATGCGCGGCGAGCGCCAGCGCCGCCAGCATGCCCTTCTTGGTCGCCACGAGCTGCACATTGGCATGCAGCCAGCGGCGCAGGGCCTCGACGGGCGCGGCCTCGCACGCCAGCCGGTCGGCCAGCTCGCTGACCTGGTCGACCTCGCGCCGGTAGACGGCCTCGAACAGCGCCTCGCGCGTGGGAAAATGGCGATAGAGGGTTCCGATGCCGACACCGGCCCGCCGCGCCACGGCCTCCAGGCTGGCATCGGGCCCGCCCGCGCCGAAGACGGCGGCCGCCGCCTCCAGAAGGCGCTCGCGATTGCGGATCGAATCGGATCGCGGCTTGCGTGCCGTCTTCTTTGTGTGGTCGCCCATCCCGCCTTTTTCCTCCGGCCCCTTGAAAAACGGAGGCACCCTCCGTATAATAATATCACGTGCCTATCCGTGGCACCTTCGACAGCACCTTCGACCAGGCGGGGTGGCCCGGTGTCCCCGATGACCCGGCCATAGCGCCCCCCTGTCCCCTGGCCGTTCGACGGCCCCGATTTCTACAACACTAGCATCGAACTGACTGGAGTTTCGCATGAACTTCTCCATCAGCCTCACCGTGAACGGTGAGCGCCGGACCGTCGCGTTCGACGATCCGCGCGTGACACTTCTCGATCTCCTGCGGGAGCGTCTCCATCTGACCGGAACCAAGAAGGGCTGCGACCGCGGCCAATGCGGCGCCTGCACCGTGCTCGTCAACGGGCGGCGCATGAATTCCTGCCTCGCACTCGCGCTCAGCCTCGACGGCGCGGAGATCCTGACCATCGAGGGCCTGGCCGACGGCGATGCGCTGCATCCGGTCCAGGCCGCCTTCATCGCCCATGACGGCTTCCAGTGCGGCTTCTGCACGCCCGGCCAGATCATGAGCGCGGTCGGGCTCATCGACGAGGGCCTCGCCGACGACGATCCCGAACGGATTCGCGAGGGCATGAGCGGCAATCTCTGCCGTTGCGGCGCCTACAGGGGCATCGCCGAGGCGGTGCTCGAGGCCCGCGATGCCCTGTCGCAAGAGACCGAAGGAACACACCATGAAACAGTTTGAATATGTCCGGCCGTCCACCATCCCCGAGGCGGTCGCGGCGGCAGGCGAGCCGGGGGCGGCCTATCTCGCCTCGGGCACCAATCTCCTCGACCTGATGAAGGGCGGCGCCGTCCGGCCCGACCGGCTCGTCGACGTCACGCACCTTCCCGGCCTCGACCGGATCGAGCCCCTGCCCGATGGCGGCATGCGCATCGGCGCGCTGGTGCGCAATGCCGATCTCGCCCGGGATCCAGCGTTCGCCCGCGCCTATCCGGCCGTCGCGGAGGCGCTGCTGTCGGGCGCGTCGGCCCAGCTTCGCAATGCCGCGACGGTCGGCGGCAATCTCATGCAGCGTACGCGCTGCGGCTACTTCCACGATGCCGCGAGTGCCTGCAACAGGCGCGAGCCGGGCTCGGGCTGCGATGCCCTCCATGGCGAGAACCGGCTGCATGCGGTGCTCGGCTGGACCCCGTCCTGCATCGCCACCCACCCGTCCGATTTCTGCGTGCCCCTCGTCGCGCTCGACGCCATCGTCGAGATCGAGGGGCCGGCGGGCCGCCGCGAGCTTGCCCTGGAGGATCTCCACCTCCTGCCGGGAGAGACGCCGGAGCATGAAAGCGCGCTTGAGCCAGGCGAGCTGATCGTCGCCCTCAGGCTGCCCCCCGACGCGGCGGACTTCGCCCGGCACGCACGCTACCTGAAGCTGCGAGACCGTACCTCCTACGCCTTCGCGGTCGTCTCCGCCGCCGCCGCGCTCACCGTCGAGGACGGCGTCATCCGGCAGGCCCGGCTGGCGCTCGGCGGGGTCGCCGCCAAGCCGTGGCGGACCCGTGCGGCGGAGGGCGAGCTCGCCGGCGCCGGCCTGGACGAGGCAGCCTTCCGGCGCGCCGCGGAGATCGCACTCGCCGGGGCGGAACCGTCCGGCGACAACGCCTTCAAGATCGAGCTGGCAAAACGGATCGTCGTGCGCGCCCTCGCGCGCGCCGCGGCGGGAACGCCCGACAGCCTCCCCGCCCTGCCGGCCTCTCCCTTCTCAACCCAATCCGGAGCGCATCGCCATGACTGACACCACCATCGCCCGAGCCTCCCCCAATGTGCGCTACGGCTCCAATGCCGGGCAGCCGCTCACCCGCCGCGACGGTCTTCTCAAGGTCACCGGGGCCGCCCGCTATGCCGCCGACAACCACCCCGACGGCATGCTCCACGCCGTCTATGCCGCGAGCACCGTGGCGCGCGGCCGCGTCGTCCACCTCGATGTCGAGGCCGCGAAGGCCCATCCCGGCGTCGTGGAGGTGATCACGCCGGCCAACCGGCCGGCGCTGATGAAGCACCCGGACGAGAAGTCGGAGCCCTTCGGCTTTCGCATCGAGGTCCTGCAGGACGACCGCGTGCGCTACGCCAACCAGCCTGTCGCCCTGGTGATCGCCGACACGCTGGAAGCCGCGACCGAGGGTGCAAGGCTGCTCGCCCCGCGCTACGAGGCGGAGCCGCCCCGTATCGGCCTCGATGCGGAGCGCTACACGCCGGACGCGGTCGGGATCGGCACGCCGGCGGCCATCCGTCACGGCGACATCGACGCCGGGCTGGCCTCCGCGGCCCGCCGCATCGAGGCGAGCTACGAGACGCCGCCGCAATATCACAACGCCATGGAGCCGCACGCCATCGTGGCGCACTGGGACGGCGACCGCCTCACGCTCGACACGCCGAACCAGGCGCCGGTCATGATGCGCGCCGGTTTTGCGGAATTCTTCGGCATTCCGGCGGAGAACGTCCTGATCCGCACACCCTTCCTCGGCGGCGGCTTCGGCTCGAAGGCGATCCTTGCCGGGCCGCAGATCCTGTGCTGCCTCGCCGCGCGGATGCTCGACCGGCCGGTCAAGCTGGTGCTCACCCGCGCCCAGATGTACGGCCCCGTCGGCCACCGCGGACAGACCCGCCAGCATCTGGATCTCGGTGTGGACGCCGACGGCCGGCTGACCGCGCTCGCCCACCACACGATTGCCGCGACCAGCAGCTTCGAGGAGTTCATCGAGCCCGCCTCCAGCGCCTCGCGGACGCTCTATGCGAGCCCCGCCATCGCCGCCACGCACGAGGCCGCGCGCAACGATATTGGCACGCCGGGCCCGATGCGCGCGCCCGGCGAGGCCACCGGCTCGGCCGCGCTGGAGGTCGCTCTGGACGAGGCGGCGGAGGCGTGCGGCATGGACCCGCTGGACTTCCGGCTGAGGAACTATGCCGAGGTCGAGCCGATCACCGGCCGGCCCTATTCCTCCAAGGCGCTGCGGGACTGCTATGCCAGGGGCGCCGAACGCTTCGGCTGGGCGGACCGGCCGCTCGCTCCCCGGCAGATGCGGGACGAGGCGGGCCTGCTCGTCGGCTGGGGCATGGGGACCGCCAGCTTCCCGGCGATCATGTTCCAGGCCGAGGCGCATGCGGTGCTGCGCGGCGACGGCACGGGCGCCATGAGGACGAGTGCGGCCGATATGGGCCAGGGCGCCTGGACGTCGCTCGCCCAGATCGCGGCCGACAGCCTGGGGCTCGACATCGACCGGGTCGACTTCCATGCCGGCTCCTCCGACCTGCCCGATGCCGGGGTCGCCGGCGGCTCGGGGCACACCGCGACGGCGGGCGCCGCCATCGACGCGGCCGGCGGCGACGCTATCGCGCGGCTCGCCGACCTCGCCACCTCGGACCCCTCCTCGCCGCTTTTCGGGGCCGGCAATGCCGGGGTCGTGGCGCGCGGCGGACGGCTCCATCGCCGCGACGACGACAGCCGCAGCGAAAGCTATGCCGACATCCTCGCCCGTGCCGGACTCGCCGAGGTGGAAGGCAGGGGCCGGGCAAGCCGCGACCCGGCGGCCGCGGAGCAATACGCGATGCAGGCGCATGGCGCGGTCTTCGCGGAGGTGAAGGTCGACCCCGATCTCGGCCAGATGCGGGTCACCCGCCTGGTCGGGGCCTTCGCGGCGGGCCGGATCGTCAATCCCCGTCTCGTGCTGAGCCAGCTCTATGGCGGCATGATCTGGGGCGTCTCCTTCGCCCTGCACGAGGCCGCCATCGTCGACCGGCGCAGCGGCAGGGTGATGAATGCCGATCTCGGCGAGTATCACGTGCCGGTGAACGCCGATGTGCCCTCGCTCGACGCGCTGCTCGTTCACGAGGACGACCCCCATGTGAACGCGCTCGGCATCAAGGGCGTCGGCGAGATCGGCATCACGGGCACCGCGGGCGCGGTGGCCAACGCCCTATGGCATGCGACCGGCACCAGGGTCCGCCGCTTCCCCGCAAGGCTGGAGGATCTGGTGGCGGGCTAGATCAAAAAGCTGGAGCACCGTGCGTCCGATCGGACGCACGGTGCTCCAGGGCATCCCCGGCCCGGCGGGCCGGGGCAAACCGTGTCGGCGCCCCGGTCCGTCCTATTCCTGGACCGGCGCGTCGGGGAAATCGTGCCAGCGCTGGATCTTCCAGCCATCCTTCCCCTTCACCAGCCAGCCCTCGTAATTGAGGCTCGAGACGGCATTGAACGTCTTGCCGTCCTTGGCATTGGTCAGCAAGCCGGCGACGCTGACATGCGCGGTCGTGGCGGTCTGGTCGAGGAACAGGATATTCGACATCAGATGCCGGCGCATGTTGCCGGAGGTGCGGAACGTCTTCATCCGCGCCCGCCAGAATTTGTGGAAGCCATCGCCCTTGAACGCGACGGCCTCCCCGCCCGGCACGCCGGCGACGAATACCGCATCCGGGGTGAACAGGCTGAACCACGCATCCGCCTCGCCATTGTCGTAGGCGAAGGAATAGGCATAGATCAGATTGGCGATTGCCGCCCGGTCGGCCACGTCGAAATCCGTGCTCCCGGGATTGGTGCTCGGCGCGTAATCGCGAAGCGGCGCGGCGTCGCTGGCCACCGTCGCCCCTTCCGGAAGGGCCGTCTCGGCGAACACGGCGCCGACGGGACAGGCGATAAGTTGGACCGCAAGGCCCCAGACTGCAATGTGCCTCATATGTCCTTCTCTCTGTGTTCTCTCTGTAGCGTACCCCTGGCGCCCCCTTTGCGCGCCACTCCCGCAGATCTGCGAGCCCCTCCTTTCGACAACTATGGCGGGTGGAAGTCAAGTCCGGCCTTGCCCGCGAGGACATCGCGGATGCGAGAACCGGTTGGTCAATCCAGGCCGTCGCTTTATAAGGGTTCGAAGGAACGGAATGACCTGGGAGAGACGATGCGTTACGAGCGCCCGCAATCGATAGAGGATGCCGTTGGCCTGCTGGACGGGTCGGACGGTACGGTCGCCATTCTCGCCGGAGGCAGCGACCTCCTGGTGCGGATGAAAGGCGGCTTTGTCGAACCCGACCTGATCGTCGACATCAAGGCGATCGGCGGACTGGACGAGATCAGGGAAACGGCGGAGGGCTTCAGCATCGGCGCGGCGGTTCCCTGCGCCGCGATGGGAGAGAATGCGGCCCTGACGAAGGCATGGCCCGGCGTCGTCGAGGCGGCCCGCCTGATCGGCTCCAAGCAGGTCCAGGGACGCTGCACGATCGCCGGCAATCTCTGCAACGCCTCGCCGGCGGCCGACAGCGTGCCGGCACTGGTGGCCGCCGACGCCCGGGCGTCGATCGTCGGCCCGGGGGGCCGGCGCACGGTCGCTGTGGAGGCCGTGCCGACCGGACCGGGCAAGACGTCGCTGGCCAAAGGCGAGATCGTCGAGGCCATCCTGCTCGGCAAGCGCCCGCCGCGGTCGGGCGATGCCTATCTCCGTTTCATTCCCCGCACCGAGATGGATATCGCGGTGGTCAGCGCCGGCGTGAGCCTGACGCTCGATGAGGACGGGACCGTGACATCGGCCCGCGTGGCTCTGGGCGCGGTGGCCCCGACGGTGCTTCTGGTGGAGGAGGCGGCCGACGCCCTCATTGGCACGAAAGCGGACGCGGACACGCTGGAGGCGCTCGCGGGAGCCTGTTCGGCGGCCTGCCGGTCCATCGACGACAAGCGGGGCACAGTGGAGTTCAGAACGAAGGTTGCGGGCGTGTTGGCCAGGCGGGCCGCCGCGACCGCCTATGCGCGAGCAGGGGGAAAGTGATGTCTGGAAAGGCGGTTTCGACCACAATCAACGGCGATGACGTCGAGTTCCTGTGCCAGCCGGAAGAGACGCTGCTCGAGGTCTTGCGGGATCGGCTCGGCCTCACGGGAACCAAGGAGGGCTGCGGCACCGGCGATTGCGGCGCCTGCAGCGTCATCCTCGACGACCGGCTGGTGTGCTCGTGCCTGGTGCTTGGCATGGAGGCGCAGGACCGGCGCATCGAGACCATCGAGGGCATGGCGGACGGCGACACGCTGCATCCGCTGCAGCAGAAGTTCCTCGAACACGCGGCACTGCAATGCGGCGTCTGCACGCCGGGTTTCCTGATCGCGGCGAAGGACCTGCTGGACAGGAACCCCGATCCGACGGAGGAGGAAATCCGCTTCGGGCTCGCCGGGAATCTCTGCCGCTGCACCGGTTACGACAAGATCGTGCGCGCCGTCCAGGACGCCGCAAGCGCGATGAAAGGAGCATGACCATGGGTTTCGATCCTGGCTACTCGGCTCGCAAGTTCACATCCGTGGGCACGCGCCCCATCCGTCCCGACGGCGTCGACAAGGTGACCGGCCGCGCGCGCTACGGCGCGGACTTCAACATGCCCGGACAGCTCGTCGGGCAGGTTCTGCGAAGCCCCCATGCGCACGCCAAGATCAGGACGATCGACACGTCGAAGGCGGAGGCGCTGAAGGGCGTGAAAGCGGTGATCACCGCGGACGACCTGCCCGACCTCACCGATGGCGATTCCGCCATGTACGACATCCTCGACAACTGCATGGCCCGCAAGAAGGCGCTCTATGACGGCCATGCGGTCGCTGCGGTCGCCGCCATCGACGCCCGCACGGCCAGGCAGGCGCTGAAGCTCATCGAGGTCGACTACGAGGTGCTGGCGCATGTGACCGACGTCGACGAGGCGGCGAAACCCACCGCGCCCGTGCTCAACGACACCGTGTTCACCGAGGGCATCGACCCCAGGCCCGACAAGCCGTCCAACGTCGCCAAGCGCAGCCAGTACGGCCATGGCGATGTCGAGAAGGGCTTGGGGCAAGCCGATTTCGTCGTCGAACGCTCCTACAAGACCGAGCAGACGCACCAGGGATATATCGAGCCGCATGCCTGCGTGGCGAGCGTCAATTCCGACGGAACCGCCGACCTCTGGGTCTGCACGCAGGGCCATTTCGTCTACCGCCAGCACTGCGCCCAGCTCCTCGGACTGGATGTCTCCAAGCTGCGCGTCACCTCCTCGGAGATCGGCGGCGGTTTCGGCGGCAAGACCCATATCTGGGCCGAGCCGGTCGCATTGGCGCTGTCGCGCAAGGCGGGCCGGCCGGTCAAGCTCGTCATGTCGCGCGATGAGGTGTTCCGCGCCTCCGGACCGACGAGCGCGACCTCCATCGATGTCAGGATCGGTGCCCGCAAGGACGGCACGATCACCGGGGCCACGGCGACCTTGCGCTATTCCTGCGGCCCCTATTACGGCATGTGGGCCGAGCTCGGCGCCATGACCGCGTTTGCCTGCTACAACCTCGAAAACGTCGAAACGGTCGGCTACGAGGTGCTGGTCAACCGGCCGAAGACCGCGGCCTATCGCGCGCCATCGGCCCCGATGGCGGCCTTCGCGGTGGAGAGCGCAATCGACGAGCTGGCCCATAAGGTCGGAATGGATCCCGTCGAGTTCCGGATCCTGAACGCCGCCCGGGAAGGCACCAGATCCTCCTACGGCCCGGTCTACGGCCCGATCGGCATCGGCCCGACGCTCGAAGCGGCGAAGGCCCATCCGCACATGCAAGCGCCTCTCGGCAAGAACCAGGGCCGCGGCATGGCGTGCGGCTTCTGGTTCAACTTCGGCGGCCAGACCTGTACGGATCTCAACATCGACAGCGACGGCACGGTCTCGCTCGCCGTCGGGACCGTCGATGTGGGCGGCTCGCGCGCCTCGCTGTCGCTGGTGGCGGCGGAGGAGCTCGGCATCCCCTATGAGCAGGTCAAGGCGGTGGTCGCCGACACCTCCACCCTCGGCTACAACGACATGACGGACGGGAGCCGCGGCACCTTCTCCTCCTCCATGGCGACGATCTCGGCCGCCCGCAACGCCATCAAGGTCCTGCGCGAACGCGCTGCGGAGATGTGGGACATCCCTGTCGACGACGTGGCCTGGGAGAAGGGCCACGCCGTTGCCAAGGGCGCCAAGCACGGCAATCTCCCGTCCTTGTCGCTCAAGGAGATCGCGGCCGCGGCGGCCAATACGGGCGGACCGATCGCCGGCCACAGCGAGCTCGTCGCCGATGGCGCCGGCGTGTCCTTCGCCACCCATATCTGCGATATCGAGGTCGATCCTGAGACCGGCTCCACGAGGGTCGTGCGCTACACCGTCGTCCAGGACGCCGGAAAGGCCGTGCACCCGACCTATGTGGAGGGGCAGTATCAGGGCGGCGCCGCGCAGGGCATCGGCTGGGCGCTCAACGAGGAGTACATCTACGGCGAGGACGGGCGGCTCCAGAACCCGGGCTTCCTGGATTATCGCATCCCGGTCTGCTCGGACCTGCCGATGATCGACACGCAGATTCTCGAGATCCCCAACCCCAACCACCCCTACGGGGTGCGCGGCGTGGGCGAGACATCCATCGTGCCGCCGCTCGCGGCGATTGCCAATGCGGTGTCGAACGCGGTGGGCGCGCGGATGACGCATGTCCCGATGTCGCCGCCGCGCATCCTGGCGGCGCTCGAGGCGGAAAAGGCGGACTGATGGTCGAAGTGACGCTCTGGGGGTCGCTCGGCGCGGCTGCCGGAGGCAAGAAGACGCTCGACATCGAGGCGAAGGACATCCGGGAGCTGTTCGCGAAGCTGGCCGAGCAGCATCCCGGCCTCAAGCCCCATATCGAGCGGGGCATCGCCGTCTCCATCGACGGCGTGATCTATCGCGACACCTGGTCGAAGGCGCTGCCGCAGGACGCCGAGATCTTCCTGCTGCCGCGCCTTGCCGGGGATAGATCCGGCGCGCTTCGCCGCTTCGCCCATGACACGCTCCCTATGGCGCTAGTAGGGCGCGGCTACCCTTTGCGCGGCGCATGGCGGGGTTTCCGCCATGCGCCGCCTGCCTGTCGGCCCGGGGCCGGATCAGTTCTTCACCGTATCCTCGAGGAAGAAGCGGCCCAGGGGGTTCTGGTAGAAGCCCTCGATGTTCTTGCGCGAAACATTGCGGTAGGGGCTGTAGTAGAGATCGATCCAGTTGACGTCCTCCTTGGCCATCTTCTGCAGCTCGACATACATCGCCTCGCGCTTGGCCGGATCCATCTCGACGCGCGCCTTGGCGACCAGCTCCTTGACCCTCTCGTTATTGTAGCGGGTCATGTAGTTCATGTTGGTGTCGTGGCCGAGCACGAAGGTGGTCTTCTGGTCGGGGTCGAGCACGTCGTTGGTCCAGTACATGACCGAGATGTCGTAGTCTCCCGCCACCAGCATGTCCCAGGTCTGGCTGGGGTCCATCTTCTGCAGGTTCACCGTCACGCCGGCCTGGGCAAGCTGCTGCTGCAGCAGAACGGCGATCTGCTCGTCGACCTCGTCGCCGGCATTGACCAGATAGGTCAGCGTCAGGTCGCTGGCGCCGGCATCGGCCAGCATCTGCTTGGCCTTCTCGGGATCGTAGGGCCGCTTCAGATTGTCGGCATAATGGTAGAGCGCTCCCTTGGGCACGTAGGAATACGCCACCTCTCCGATGCCGAAGGTCACCGCGTCGACGACCGCCTGCTTGTCGATGGCGTAGTCGAGCGCCTGGCGCACCTCCTTCTTGGCGAGAGCCCCGTGCTCGTGGTTGATGAGCAGATGATCCTCGCGCGTCGAGGGATCGAGATGGACGGTGAGGTTCTCGTCCTTCTGCAACTCGGCGATACGCGAGAACGGCACGAAGATCGCGGCATCCAGCTCGCCGGCCTGCACCTTCAGCATGCGCGTGTTGTCGTCGGGGATCGAAATCCATTCGACACCGTCGAGCGACACGCGGTCGGCCTCCCAGAATTCCGGGTTCTTGGCGAGGATCACGCGGTCGCCGCGCAGCCACTCCTCGACCATGAAGGCGCCGGAGGCGATGGGCTTCTCCGCATAGGCCTCCTCGCCCATCTCCTCCATGCCCGCCTTGGAGATGATCGAGGCGCCGGGCATGGCGAGCGAGGCGAGGAAGGGAGCCGACGCCTCCTTCAGCGTGACGACCAGGGTCTTGGGGTCGGGCGTCGCGATGTTCTCGATCACCTGATAGGAGTCGCTCCACAGCGAGCCCTCGTCGTCGCGGATGCGCGTCAGGCTGAAGGCGGCGTCCTCAGACGTGATGGGCGAGCCGTCGGAGAAGCTGGCGTCGCGCATGGTGAAGCTATAGGTCAGGCCGTCGTCGGAGATGGTCCAGCTTTCCGCCAGCCCCGGCTCCAGCTTGGTTCCGGTCTTGTCGACGCGCACCAGCACGTCATAGACGTTCGCGAACACCCAGAAATCGATGTTCTGAGCGGTCTTGATGGGATCGAAGGTCGAGGAGCCCTCGCGCCTGCCAATGGTGAGAACGCCGGCCGCCTCCGCAACGGAGGCGCCGAGCGTCAAGGCCGAGAAGGCGACGATCGCCGCCAGCCGGGTCAGTTTTCCTGTTGCCATGTCATGTTCCCCATCTTCTTGGTTTGCTCAAAGGACGACCGCCTCGGGCGGCAGGATGCAGGCGGCCTTGTGCGGCCCCTGCCCCTCCAGGGGCGGCGGTGCTCCGGTGCGGCACCAGGCAAGCGCCTGACTGCACCGGGGATGGAACGCGCACCCCGGCGGCAAGGCGAGCGGGCTGGGCGGCTCGCCCGGTAGCGGATCGGCCGGCAGCCTGCGGTCGGGGTCGATGTCGGGAATGGCGCGGATGAGCGAGGCCGTGTAGGGATGGCGCGGCGCGGCGAAGACAGTCTCCGTCGGCCCCTCCTCGACGATGCGCCCGAGATACATCACCGCGACCCGGTCGCACAGGCGGCGCACGATGGCGAGATCGTGGGCGATGAAGATCATGGCCATGCCGATGCGGGTGCGCAGCTCCATCAGGAGATTGATGATCTGCCCCTGGATGGACACGTCCAGCGCCGCCACGCACTCGTCGGCCACGACAAGCTTCGGCTCCATGGCCAGCGCCCGCGCGATGCCGACGCGCTGGCACTGGCCGCCGCTCAGGTCGCCGGGCCTGTGGTGGGCGAAGCCGGGCCCCAGCCCGACGATCTCCAGGAGGTCATGGACACGGGCTTCGACCGCATCGGCAGACACCTTGCCATGGACGCGCAGCACCTCGCCGATGGCGTCGCCCACCCGCATGCGCGGGTTGAGCGCGCCGTAGGGGTCCTGGAAGATCAACGCCGTCTCGCGCCTGAGCCGTGCAATGTCCTCGGCGCCGGCATGCGCCATGTCGACACCGTCGAACAGCACGCTGCCGGATGTGAGCTCGCCGAGCCTGAGAATGGCGCGGCCGAGCGTGCTCTTGCCGCTGCCGGATTCGCCGACCAGCCCGAGGGCCTCGCCGGGACGGAGGCTCAGCGACACAGCGTTGACGGCCTTCACGGGCGGCCGGGAGAAGCCGGGGATGAGGCCGCGGGAACCGAAATGAACGGTCAGGTCGGCGATGTCGAGAAGCGGGGCCGCGGTGCTCATGTCGCCGTACCCCCCGCGGGCGCCCTCTCCCCGACCGGGTGGTGGCAGGCCAGCATGTGCCCCGGCTCGTGGGCGACGAGATCCGGCTGTGTGGCGCTGCACAGCGCATCGCCATGTTCGCAGCGCGGATGGAAGCGGCAGCCCGACGGCATCGCGTCGACACGCGGCGGCTGGCCGGGGATGATGCGCACCGCCTCGCCCGGGCCTCCCTCGCCCGGCTGGCAGGCGATCAGCCCCGCCGTATAGGGGTGGCGCGCACGCTGGATGACCTCGCGTTTCGGTCCGCGCTCGACGATGCGCCCGCCATACATGACCGCAACGCTGTCGCAGAGCTGCGAGACGACGCCCAGATCGTGCGTGACGAGTACGATCGAGACCCCGCGCCGGTCGCGCAGGTCGAGCAGGAGCCTGAGGATCTGCGCCTGCACGGTCACGTCGAGCGCGGTGGTCGGCTCGTCGGCAATGAGGATGTCGGGATCGCAGGCGAGCGCCACGGCGATCATGGCGCGCTGGCGCATGCCGCCGGAGAATTCGTGCGGATAGGCATCGAAACGGCGCGCCGGATCGGAAATGCCCACCTGGCGCAGCACATCGATGGCCTTGCGCCTTGCCTCGCCGCGGCCGACCGACTGATGGAAGCGGATGCTTTCGGCGATCTGCCGGCCCACGCTCATGACGGGATCGAGGTGGCTCGACGGGTTCTGGAAGATCATGCCGATGGAGCCGCCGCGCACGGCGCGCATGGCCGGCTCGTTAAGAGCGGCGATGTCGCGGCCGTCGAGCAGCACCTCTCCGCCGGTAATGGCCAGCCGCGCCCCCGGCAGCAGCCGGATCAGCGCGCGGCAGGTCATGCTCTTGCCCGATCCGCTCTCGCCGACGAGCCCCAGGATCTCGCCGCGCTTGAGATCGAAGGAGACCCGGTCGACGATGGTGTCCGGGCCGCGCGGGCCATCGACCGACACCGACAGGTTGCGCACGCTGAGGACGGCCGGGCTCATTCGCGCACCCCCAGCACCTCGCCCAGCCCGTCGGCCAGCAGGCTGAACCCCATGGCGAGCGTGACGATGGCGATACCGGGAAAGGCGGTGATCCACCAGGCCGTGGTGATGAAGCTCTGGCCCTCGGCGATCATGATGCCCCATTCCGCGGTCGGCGGCTGGACGCCGAGCCCCAGATAGCTGATGGCCGCCCCGTTCAGCAGCACCAGCACCGCGTCGGACATGGAAAAGACCACCGAGCCCAGAATGGCGTTGGGCATGAGATGGCGGAACATGACGCGCATGGGGCCGTAGCCGAGGCTGACGGCGGCGACGGCGAAATCGGCGGTCTTCAGAACGAGGAACTGCGCCCGGATGAGCCGCCCGTAGGAGACCCAGCCGACCAGCGCCATGGCGACATAGAAGCTGCCGAGCCCCGGTTCCAGGATGACGATGATCGCCATCATGAGGACGAGGAACGGAAAGGCCAGAACGATATCGATCAGCCGCATGAAGAGCGTATCGACCCAGCCGCCGAAATAGCCGGCGATGCTGCCCGCCGCCGTGCCGATGACGAAGGGGAAGATGACGCCGAAGACGGCGATCTGCAGATCGACGCGCGCGCTCCAGATGACGCGCGAAAGGATATCCCTGCCGAAATTGTCGGTGCCGAAGGGGTGGGCGAGGCTCGGCGGCTGGAGCCGGACGGCGGCGTCCTGCGCGATGGGGTCGAACGGCGCGACAAGCGGCGCGAGAAGGGCGAGCAGGAGCCAGGTGCCGATAATGGCGAGACCGAGAGCCAGCGGCAGCGCCCCGCCGCCGAAGCCGATCCGCCAGCCGGTGCGGGCATGGATGGTGCGGGTGAAGGTCACAGCTTCACCCTCGGATCGGCGGCGGTGGTCAGGATATCGGCAAGGAAGTTGACCAGCACCGTCGCACAGGCGAACACCATCGCCACGCCCTGCACCACCATGTAGTCGCGGGTGAAGATGCCGCGCACCAGCAATTGCCCCATGCCGGGAATGGCGAAGACGCTTTCCAGCACCACGGTTCCGCTGATGAGCCAGCCGATATTGACGGCCAGGAGGTTGATGGTCGGCACCAGCGAATTGGGCATGACGTGGCGCCAGAACACGGTCGCTTCCGGCAGGCCGCGCGCCCGCGCCGCGATCGCCTGGTCGGAATTGAGCTCCGCGAGCAGGCTGGCGCGCAGGTTCCGCGTCAGGACCGCCGAAAGGGCGAGCGCCGCCGTGAGGCATGGCAGGACCATGTGGTGGAGCTTCTCCAGAACGCTGCGGCCATAGCCGCTGACGGGGAAGAGATCGAGCTGCACGCTGAACACGATGATGAGCATGATGCCCAGCCAGAAGGCCGGGAAGCCGAGCCCCGCCGTGCTGACCAGCCGGATGATGTGATCGGCCAGCCGACCGCGGCGGCGCGCGGCGACGGTCGCCAGCGGCACCGTGATGAGGAGGGCCAGAAGCACGCTGCCGATGACGAGAACCGCCGTCGGCTCGATCCGCGTGGCGATGAGCTTCAGCACATCGACCTTGTAGAGGATCGACTTGCCCATCTCGCCATTGAAGAGGTTCTTGACGAAGTAGAGATACTGCACCCAGAGCGGCTCGTTCAGCCCGAACTGCTCGCGAATGCGCTCGATGGCGGACGCGGTGCTGCGCGGTCCGAGCAGAACGCGCACCGGGTCGCCCGGAATGGACCGGATCAGCACGAAGGTGATGACGCTGATGCCGAAAAGCACCGGGATCAGCTGCAATGGGCGATAGAGGATGAAACGGTATCGGCTCACACCAGTGTCCTCATTCCTCCCTGTTGCGCTTCAGGAAATCGAGAAGCACGGGATAATAGGCGCCCGGTTCCTCATAGAACGGCATATGGCTGCTGTTCGCAAAGACATGCAGCTCGGCATCGCGCAGCGCCAGCTTCATCCTCATCGCGCAAGCCGGCGTCAGCTCGTCGTGCTGGCCCGTGGTGATGAGCACCGGCACGGCGATGCGCGGCAGGTCCGGCACGCGGTTCCAGTCCTTCAGATTGCCCGTATAGAGAAATTCGTTCGGCCCCTGCATGGTCGTGTAGGGGCCCATGTTCCAGTCGCCAAGCGAGCGCATCACGGGCGCCGGCCACTCGGCCAGCCGGCACACATGGCGGTAGTTCAGAATGGTGATGGCCGCCTGGTATTCGGGATGGTCGAGCGTACCCTCGGCCTCATGGCGCTGCATCATGGCCACGGTCTCGGGCCCCAGGGCGCCGCGCAGGCGCTCCAGCTCGCCGGCGAGATGCGGCATGTCGGCCACCGTATCCTCCAGGATCAGCGTCTTCAGCGCTTCCGGGTGCGTCAGCGCATAGTCGATGGCGAGCCACCCGCCCCAGGAATGGCCGAGAAGATGCACCTTGCCCAGCCCAAGCGCCTGACGCACAGCCTCTGTCTCGGCCACATAGCGCCCGATGGTCCACAGCGACGGGTCGTCCGGCCGGTCGGACGCCCCCGTGCCGAGCTGGTCGAAGGCCACGACACGATAGCCTTGCGTCTTCAGACAGGAATGCGCCTCGCGCAGATAGTCGCAAGGCAGGCCGGGCCCGCCATTCAGACAGAGCACCGTCTCGTCGCCCTCGCCGAAGCCGTAGGCCTTCACGGTGTAGCCGTCCACGGTCACATCGTGCTGAAAATCGGGGGCAAACTCCTGCCACATGCTCGTCTTCCCGCCGCTGTCGAACCGCTTGAAGGCTAGAGGACGGGCCCGCCGGCCGGCTAGCTATCAATTGTAATAGAATAGATTGGATTTGCGCTCCGCGAGGGCCCGTGACTAATATCTGGGCTTGACTAAAAACAGGGCAGGCAGCCCCGTCCAGCCGCGGGGCGGCGACTGTCGCCGGCGGGCATGGAAGGCGGGGCCGTATCGACTGGCATGCTGGAGACCCTGGAGAGAGTGGAACGCAGCCTTGCCGAAGCGGCGACGCTCGATGGCAAGATCGACTACGCGGTCGCCCTCGTGTCCGCGCTCGGCTTCACCTCGGTCGTCTACGACTACAGCCCCGTCGCCACCTCCCATGAAGGCGAGCTTCTGACGCCCTCGCATCTCAGCCTGCGCAACGTGCCGGACGACATGCGCCATCTGTGGTGCGACCGGGGCTATTATCAGCGCGACCCCGTGCAGCACATGGCGCTGCGCTCCACCCTGCCCTTCATATGGTCCTATCGCCGCAACCGGGACGAGACGGCGCTTGCCGGCTATCTCAGCGACGAGCACCAGCCGGTGGCGCGCTACCTGCGCGATGCGGACCTCACCTGCGGCGTGACCGTGCCGATCCACCGCACGCGTGGCGACATGGCCACCTTCACCGCGATCCGGCGCGGCGCGCGCAAGGACTTCGTGCGCGACGCCCGCCATCACCTGGCCGATTTCGGCCTTGTCGGCCAGCTGTTCCACGAGCACGCCTATCCCATGCTCAGCGAGAAGGAGAAGCGCGCCGCGCCCGTCCGCCTCACCCCGCGCGAGCGCGAATGCCTGCTCTATTCGGCCGAGGGCCTGACCGCCAAGGAGATCGCCCATCGGCTGGGGCGCGCCGTGCCGACGGTGACCCTGCACATCAACACGGCCATCAGGAAGCTCGGCGCGCGGAACCGCCTGCACGCGGTCATTCTGGCCAATCACTACCGCCTCCTCGAGGCGTGACGGGCGCCCGCCCCGGCAGCCCACAAGACCGGCATCCTATAAGAATTGAGAGCTTTCAAGCGCCGCCCTCCAAACAGTACCTTGCCTCCGGTTGCATCACTGGAAGGGCGCGACATGGAGACGATCCTGACGATCGAGGGCTACGCGCCCTTTGGCGGGCACCGGACCTGGTATCGCATCACCGGCGATCCGGGCCAGGACAAGGCACCGCTGGTCGTCGTGCATGGCGGGCCGGGCTGCACGCATGACTATGTGGACGCCTTCGCCGATCTGGCCGCCACCGGACGCGCGGTGATCCATTACGACCAGCTCGGCAACGGCAATTCCACCCGCCTGCCCGACAAGGGCAAGGACTTCTGGACCGTCGATCTGTTTCTCGACGAGATGGACAATCTCCTGTCCCATCTCGGCATTGCGGACCGCTACACGCTGCTCGGCCAGTCATGGGGGGGCATGCTGAGCTCGGAGCACGCGGTGCGCCAGCCGCCCGGGCTGAAGGGCCTGGTTATCGCCAACTCGCCCCCCAGCATGCGGCTGTGGGTCGAGGAGGCCAACCGGCTGCGCGAGGCCCTGCCGGCAGAGGTCCAGGCAACGCTCCTGAAACACGAGGCGGCCGGCACGCTGGACGATCCGGACTACAAGCGCGCCTCTCGCGTCTTCTATGACCGCCATGTCTGCCGGATCACCCCCTGGCCGGAGGAGGTCGCGCGCACCTTCGCCATCATGGACGAGGACGCGACCGTCTATGAGGCGATGAACGGACCGACCGAATTCCACGTGATCGGCACCCTGAAGGACTGGTCGATCATCGACCGGCTGCACAGGATTGCCGTGCCCACCCTCCTGATCTCGGGCCGGCACGACGAGGCAACGCCGACGGTGGTGCAGCCCTTCGCCGACAACATCCCCGATGTGCGCTGGACGATCTTCGAGGAATCGAGCCACATGCCCCATGTCGAGGAGCGCGCCGCCTGCATGACTGCGGTTGCCGCCTTTCTCGACGGGCTGGAGGGATGACGCCGCTTGCAGGCGATGGCTGCCTTCCGGTTCAATCGGAGTCGAACGGCCGCGCCTCCGCCACCGCGAAATACATCATAGTCACGACCGGACCTCGCATTGAAAGGTCTGCTTCGACCCCCCACCTGCACACCGACCCTGCCGGGCGAAACCGAGTGTAGTGCCAACGGCGCGCGACCGATTGCTGCCGGGCCGCGAAGGGGTCCCCTTCACACCCCGACATGGCCGTCAGGTGCAAGGCACCGCCATCCTGGAAGAACGACAATGACCGATGACCACCATAGCGCCCCGGCATCCCCATTCTTCAATCGGACCATGGCGGAGAGCTATGACGAGAAGAACAGCAAGCTGAGCCCCATCTCCGACAACATGCACTTCCTTGTGCGCCTCGTTCTGGCGGACCTGCCGCCGCAGGCAAGGATCCTCTGCGTCGGTGTCGGCACGGGCGCGGAGATTCTCTCGCTTGCGCACGCCAAGGAAGGCTGGTCCTTCGTGGGCATCGACCCTTCGGCGGACATGCTCGAGGTCTGCCGCCGGCGGCTGGAGCAGGCCGATCTTCTGGATCGGTGCGAGCTTGTGCATGGCCCTGTCGACCAGGCGCCGCAGGCTGCGGAGTTCGACGCCGTGTTGAGCCTATTGGTTGCCCATTTCGTTCCACGCGCCGACAGGACCGGTTTCTATCGGGAGATCCATGATCGGCTGAAGCCGGGCGGATATTTCATCAGCACGGAGATCTGTTGCGATCTCGAGTCGGCCGAGTTCCCTGAAATGCTCAAGAATTGGGAACGCGTTCAAACCCTGATGGGCGCCACACCGGATTCACTGCAGGCCCTGCCAGACATGCTGCGCGATACACTGTGCGTGCTGTCGCCGGAGGAAACGAAAGACCGTCTGGAGACGGCCGGCTTCGAATTGCCCGTTCCCTTCTTTCAGGCATTTCTGATCCGTGGCTTCTTCGCGAAGAAGTAGGCCGAAGCATCGCATACGGCGCCAAACGCACGACCGATGTCTTCTTCGTCCGGCAAGCCGCGACACCGCAATGCCGAGCTCTCCGACGTCGTCCGCGACGGGTCTCCAGGATGCCGGTGCCGGGAGAGGAATGGGCGATCCAGGACGCGCCGGAACCCCGCATCGCGGATGAGGAACTCCGGTGGAGGACATCGTGCTGATGCCGGTGGACGGCAAGGTGGAGATCCACGCACGCCGATCTCGCCGGACTCCTTGCGCTTTCCGTCCAAACGAAAAACCCCGGCGGTCGGGCGGGGTCATCGCAAGTAAAGATGGTTGCGGGGGCAGGATTTGAACCTGCGACCTTCAGGTTATGAGCCTGACGAGCTACCGGACTGCTCCACCCCGCGTCACTGTCGTGTTGCAAGTGCCCCTTACATAAGGCATTTGCGGGGGATGTAAACCCCCTTGCAGCGATTTCCCCAGACGATCTTTTTGCATGCCCGTCAGCGGGAGGATCTGCCGTCCGGCGGTGCCTTCTCAGCGCCTGTGGACATGGCTGCGCGGCGGTAGGCTCGGGGCCTTGCCGTCGGCATCTTCCGGCGCCTCCGGGGCGCGGTTCGGAAAGGGAATCACATCGGATTTGCGCGCTCTGGCGGCACGGCGGCCGCCTCGTCGCCCGGGGCCCGAGCGATCGTTTTCCGCCTCCC